>JBEBRI010000212.1:0-5473 GCA_040394915.1 Sphingobacterium sp. | reverse complement strand
TGTTCAACGTGCTCGTGCGGGTGAAGGTCCGACCTTCTTAGAGATTCGTACTTACCGTTATAAAGGTCACTCGATGTCTGACCCTGCGAAATACCGCACGAAAGAAGAATTAGAGGAATATAAAGGCAGAGATCCATTGTTGGCAACGAAACATGCTATTGTTGAGAATAAATATGCTGATGAAGCTTGGTTTGCTGCGGTAGATGCAGAGATCAAGAAAATCGTTGATGATTCCGTTAAGTTTGCAGAAGAGTCTCCATACCCAACAGCGGATGAGATCTACAAAGACGTATATGTACAAGAGGATTACCCTTTTGTGATGGATTAATTAGAATTACTTTAACTAAATAGAAGATACCTAAACAATGGCTGAAGTAGTAAGAATGCCAAAAATGAGCGACACCATGACAGAAGGTGTTATCGCGAAATGGCACAAAAAAGTTGGTGATAAAGTAAACTCTGGCGACTTGGTTGCAGAGATCGAAACAGATAAAGCAACAATGGACTTCGAATCTTATCAAGAAGGAACCTTGTTGTATATTGGTCCTAAAGAAGGGGAGGCGGTAGCAATTGATGCCGTAATCGCCGTTTTAGGAGAAGAGGGTGAAGATTATAAAGCCTTATTAGAAGGTGGTGCTGCTCCTGCTGAGAAAGCAGCGGAGCCTGCGAAAGAAGAAGCTACACCTGCTGCGCAAACAGAGGAAGCTGCTCCTGCAGGTGAGCAAGTAACGGCGGAAGATTTGGGCGTAACCGTAATCACCATGCCTTTATTAAGTGATACGATGACTGAAGGTGTTATCGCACAATGGAATTTCAAAGTTGGGGATACCATTAAGTCTGATGATGCGATTGCTGATGTAGAGACAGATAAGGCGACCATGGAGGTTACAGCATATGCTGAAGGGACTTTATTGTACGTTGGCTTAGAAGCGGGACAAGCGGCAAAAGTTAATGATATTATTGCAATCGTTGGTCCTGCAGGAACTGACATTACTCCTTTATTGAACCAAAAAGCTCCAGTGAAGTCTGCAGCTAAAACTGAAGAAAAAAATGCGGATACAGCAGCTGTAGCTGCGGCTCCAGACGCTGTTGAAGCGAATACTTCGTCGGATACCCGCGTGAAAGCATCTCCATTAGCGAAAAAAATCGCTAAGGATAAGGGTATTGACCTTTCTCAAGTTAAAGGATCGGCAGAAGGTGGTCGTATCGTGAAGAAAGACGTAGAGAACTTTACGCCTTCGGCAGCTGCTGCTGCACCAGCCTCTGCTCCTGCGAAAGCAGCAGAGTCGGAAGTGAAGACGGTAAGTTTACCTCAATATATTGGTGAAGAGCGTTTCACAGAGAAACCTGTAAACCAAATGCGTAAGACAATCGCTCGTCGTTTATCGGAGTCCTTGTTTACTGCGCCTCACTTCTATTTGAACATTAGCATCGATATGGACAACGCCATCGCTGCTCGTGCTCAGATCAATGAAGTTGCGCCAGTGAAAGTATCATTCAATGATATTGTGATTAAGGCAGTTGCGATTGCATTGAAACAACATCCTGCGGTGAACTCTTCTTGGTTAGGTGATAAAATTAGATACAATGAGCATACAAATATTGGTGTTGCGATTGCTGTTGAAGACGGTTTGTTAGTGCCAGTTGTTCGTTTTGCCGATGGTAAATCTTTATCACACATTTCTGCAGAAGTAAAAGACTTCGCTCAAAAAGCGAAAGCTAAGAAATTGCAACCTTCGGATTGGGAAGGATCAACATTCACGGTATCTAACTTAGGGATGTTTGGTATTGATGAGTTTACATCAATTATCAATTCTCCTGACGGAGCTATTCTTTCTGTAGGAGCTATTCAACAAGTTCCTGTTGTTAAGAACGGTGCTGTTGTACCTGGAAATGTAATGAAATTGTCCTTAGGTTGTGATCATCGCGTAGTGGATGGTGCTACTGGAGCACAATTCTTACAAACATTAAAAGGATTGTTAGAAGCGCCAATTCGTTTATTAGCGTAATCTAAATATCATCATAAAAAAAGAGCCCTCAATCGAGGGCTCTTTTCATTAAGTTCTATTAGTCCCGAATGCTGTTTAAAACACTGGATTTACGGTATTTGCTCGGGCTAGCAGGTATGGTGAGTCGTCTGCTCCAAAGTCTATCAGCATATTAATATGTTAAAGTCACACATCAACCTCATGGGATTTTGTTTTTTCACTCAAAAAAAACTATTTTGTGTAGCATTGACAATTAAATCAACAGAATAGACTTAGAACGGATTGAGCGTGATTTTTAAAAAGTTTAGTTTAGCCCTTGGGGTGGTAGCAATCGCATTAAGTTCTTGTGGAGGTTCTCCCGAAGCGAAGCAAGCAGAGGAACGCGAAAAGCAAGAGAAAAAAGACAGTATTAGTTTAATCTACAATCCTGCTGAGGCAGATCCACAAATAGACTCATTTATGCAGAATCTGCATAAAAGATCTGGTTTCAACGGGAATGTGTTGGTGGCTAAAAAGGGGAAAATTCTTTATCAAAACTCCTTTGGTTGGGCAGATTATCTACGGAAAGATAGTTTAAATATCAATTCACAATTTGAACTCGCTTCCGTTTCTAAGCCGATGACTGCTATAGGGGTGTTAATTCTTGCGGAGCAAGGTAAGTTGAAACTGACAGACTCAGTCGAGCGGTATTATCCTGATTTTCCCTATAAAGGCATTACCATTCAACAATTGTTATCGCACAGATCCGGACTTCCAAACTATGTGTACTTCGCGGAGACTGTTTGGCCTGATCGAAAGAAGGGGATGACGAATCAAGATGCGATGAATTTATTAATTCAGCATCACCCAGGCCGCTATGGCGCGCCGGATGGTAGATTTCATTACAACAACTCTAACTTCATGGTTTTGGGGTCGATTATTGAGAAGGTAAGCGGGAAGGACTTCGCGGTCTTCATGAAAGAGAATGTCTTTGATCCTGCAGGGATGAAAAACACAAACGTCTACTCGAAAGCTGTTTATGAAAAGATCCCTACGAATGTTGTTGGGCATGATAAGGTTTGGAGGCGTTCTGTTGTGCAGAATTATTTAGATGGCCCTGTAGGTGATAAAGGGATTTATAGTACAGTACGGGATCTCTATCAGCTGGATTTGGCATTGCGTGACGGTCGTGTCTTAGGTAAGGCAATGCAAGACTCTTCATTTATTCCGCGAAGCGATGCAAAGCGTAGTTTATTCAGTTATGGTTATGGCTGGCGAACTTTTAGTCCGCCGGGGAATCCGATTGTATACCATACGGGATGGTGGCATGGCTTTAAAAGTTTGTTTGTTCGGGACTTGAAGAATGACGTGACAATCGTGTTGCTCACGAACATGGCGAACGGTAGTTTGAATAATTTAGATAATTTGTATAAGATCTTAGAAATTCCTATTTTGAGACAAAATGCCTATAATGCAAGTGGCGAATTTGTTCATTAATAAAACGCAGTAACATATGAAAAAAACCTTGATATTAGGAGCGAGTACAAATCCGGCGAGATACTCCTATTTAGTGGCAAATAAGTTGGCAAGGAAAGGGTATCCTATCGTGAATGTGGGTAGAAAGGTTGGTACGGTTGCTGGTGCAGAGATTGAACCTGCCGAAAACATTCATCAAGATATCGATACGATTACCTTGTATGTAGGGCCGCAAAATCAGGCGCCTTATTACGATTATATTTTGAAGACGAATCCAAAACGTATTATTTTTAATCCGGGTGCTGAAAATGCGGAATTAGCGGAAAAAGCTAGAGCGCAAGGCATTGAAGTTGTCGAAGCATGTACGTTAGTAATGTTGAATACGGGTCAGTATTAAACGTATTGAAACGATTTAAAAGAGGCTATCTAAACAGATAGCCTCTTTTCGTTTTAAGGATAGTTGGCTGTTTTGCGAAATCGATTTCGGTTTTTTAATAGTTTATGTTGGAAAACTATACTTATTTTCAAGATTCATACAATTCGAAACCATTTGTAAAAAACCTTATAATAATTGCTAATTATACATCTATGAACAGAAAAACCTTATTATCCGCTTCGATATTATTTATACTGAGCGCTAGCGCAGCGATCGGACAGACGAAGCATGATTTAGCTTTAGACAAAAACTTTATTGATGGGCAACTAGCCGCATCGGCGAAACAAATTAAAGTATTGGCCGCTTCAACTCCGGACGATCAATTTCCAAAAACATTTGAAAATGGCGCTCATGTGTTTTCGGGATCTAGATGGTGGTGTTCCGGATTTTATCCTGGAACCTTATTGTTACTATCGGAAGGTACCGGTGATCAAGAACTGCAGGGGCTCGCTCTTCAGAAATTGAAACATTTGGAAAAAGAGCAATACAACAAGGGAACTCATGATTTGGGATTTATGCTGTTTTGTAGTTTTGGAAATGCTCTGCGATTAACGGGTGACAGCACGCAGTTTAAGCCTATCTTAGCGACGGGTGCAGAGTCATTGACCTCGCGTTATAGCCCGAAGACCCATGCTATTCGTTCGTGGGATCATGGCAAATGGAAGTTCCCTGTTATTATCGATAATATGATGAATTTAGAGTTCTTAATGCAGGTGGCGAAAATGACAGGCAATAAAAAGTATGCAGATATCGCCAAAACCCATGCTAATACAACGATAAAGAATCATTTCCGGAAAGACTTTAGTTCGTTCCACGTCATCGATTATGATCCGGAAACGGGGGCTGTCCTTGCAAAAAAGACACATCAAGGAGCCGCAGATGAATCGGCATGGGCGAGGGGACAAGCCTGGGCGCTATATGGCTACACGATGATGTATAGAGAAACGAAAGACAAAGCTTATTTAAATCAAGCTAGACATATTGCGAAGTATATCTTAAATCATAAAAACCTGCCAGCTGATTTAATTCCAGTTTGGGACTTTGATTATGATAAAATTCCTTCAGACAGTAAGATGTACAGCCAGAGAGACCTGCGCGATGTGTCTGCTGGCGCCTTGTTTGCTTCTTCACTTTTGGAGCTATCGGAATACACGAAGGGTAAAGAATCGAAGGATTATTTCAAAAAGGCGGAAACAATGATCAAGAATTTGTCATCTGACACTTATTTTGCAAAGCATGGCGATAATGGCGGTTTTCTGCTAAAGCATAGTGTTGGCGCCTTGCCATTGAACTCAGAAATTGACGTTCCGTTAACCTATGCGGACTACTATTATGTAGAAGCCTTAGTAAGATACCAACGCTTACTTGCTGGCGAACCTTTAATCAAAGAGTAAACTTTCTGGAAATGTATAAGTTGGTCATTCCATAGATTAAAAAAATAATTCACTTATTATTTGATAGTTATAAAATAGTTTGTAATTTTGCAATCCCTTTAGGGGGTATTGTGTCTTGAGCGAAGCCCTACTGCTTCGATGGACGATTAATTAATTAATTTATAACATGTCAGGAATTATTGGTAAAAAAGTAGGAATGA
>JBEBRI010000211.1:0-5613 GCA_040394915.1 Sphingobacterium sp. | reverse complement strand
CTATAAAGCAATATTATACGATTTTTATATAAAGTATTATTATAAGTCTTTCTAAAATGGATTACTGCGTAAGCAACGGTTTTTCCTTCGTTTTACCTACAAGCGGCTCTAACAGCGAAGCGATAAGTACTAAAAGTACACATCCAATCAAATTCAACCAAAGAAACGCTACGACATCTAGTCTCCAGATTGCAAAAACAATTATTTCTGTCATAATGGCGGCGAGAAATACCGCCTTTCCGCCGACTCGTTTTATATAGAAAGCGACCAGGAAAATGCCGAGAATTGTTCCATAAAAGAGCGAGCCTAGGATATTGACCGCTTCGAGTAGATTTCCCAATTTACTAGAATACAGGGCTATGCCAATTGTAAAAAGCCCCCAGAACGCTGTAGCGAGGCGTGATACATTTAAGTAATGTGTTTCATTGGCATCTTTCCTCACAAAACGTTTATAGATATCAATAACAGTTGTGGATGAAAGCGAATTTATGGCGCTTGCAGTCGCGCCCATTGAAGCTAGAAAAATAATTGCAATTAGTAAACCAATTAAGCCTTTAGGGAATACGTCAGTAACGAATTTTAAAAAGATATAATTATTATCGTTTGTTTCTGCAGAGCTATCATTCTTCTTCATCAGGTCGACTAGGTTTGCCCTGAGTTCCTTTTCCTGCGTACTGTATCCTCCAAGTTTTTCTCGTATTCCATCGATCTTTTCCTCCTCATGCTTAGCTAGCGCGTCCGTCAATTCGTCGACAACAAGCTTTTTCTCTGTGCTGAGTAGCTCATGTTGTGCTAAGATGTTTTTGTAATCTTCTTTATATATACTTTGCTCTAGTTTATTTGTTTCGTTCTCATTGAAGAATAGAGGCGGCGTGTGGTATTGATAGTAGGCAAAGACAAGTATCCCTATCAGAAGTATAGCAAATTGCATAGGAACCTTTAAAAGGCCATTCATGAGCAAGCCTAATCTGCTATCTCGTATAGAAGAGCCCGTAAGATAACGTCCAACCTGGCTTTGGTCTGTGCCGAAATAAGAGAGCTGTAGAAAGAAACCTCCGATCAGTCCAGTCCAGACCGTATATTGATTCTCGAAATCTAGTGTGAAGTCAATAGCATTTGTTTTTCCAGATTTTCCCGCGATATGAAGTGCTTCTGAAAATCCAATATGAGCGGGCAACAAGTGAACAACGAGAATTCCGGCGAGCAATAATCCACCAAATATGATAGACATCTGCAATAATTGGGTGTAAGAAACCGCCTTTACGCCTCCATAAACAGTATATATTAAAAGGAGCGCACCGATGGAGAGTGTTGTTATAGTTAAGTCTATATGAAGGATTGTCGATAGGATAATTGCAGGTGCAAAAATTGTGATCCCTGTCGATATTCCTCGCTGAATGAGGAACAGGGTGGCGGTTAAGACCCTAGTTTTGACATCAAATCGTTTTTCAAGAAACTCATAGGCAGTATATACTTTGAGTTTATGAAAGATAGGGACGAAAGTGACGCAAAGCACAATCATGGCAAGGGGCAATCCGAAATAAAATTGAACAAAGCTCATTCCGGAGGTATAAGCAAGACCAGGAGCGGAAAGAAAGGTGATTGCACTGGCTTGTGTCGCCATGACAGAAAGACCTACGGTGTACCAGGGTAGTGCGCGGTCACCAAGGATGTAGCCGTCAATATTTTTGACGTTCTTGCTTTTATAAAGTCCATAAAGTACGATAGAAAGCAAGGTGAGGATGAGTACTATCCAGTCGATACTACTCATCCAAAATATCTAGTGAAAAAATACATGAGGACAATACATACGAAAAGCCAGAGTACAATAATCCAATAGAATTGTCTCCAGTTTCGTACGAAAGGAGGGAGTCCCCTATCTGTCATGTTTTTTGTACGGTAATATAACCGAGATAAAGATAATAGCGAAGATTAACCCAGCAACTGTACCTTTTATTACACCAAGAAAAGTTCCCGTTGCAACCCAAGCAGTAATTGCAGCTAATACAACACCAACTAATAAGATAATTCCTTTTGCGTTGATTCCGTTAGAGTTTTCGATCTGATTTTCCATTATATGTTCTTATTATAATTCTTCTTTTGCCAGCAAATTTACAAATAATCTATAAGCTCCGGGCACACCGGCCGGTAATTGTCGGAAAAAGGCTAGCGATGTATAGACAAATTTACCTTTTCCGTACTTCGTGAGCAATAATGATCCATTATGTTGTTTCTCGTTTTTGTCTGCAAAAGACAAAGGGGTGCGATAGTTACTGTCGATACCCTCTGCAAAATATAATCCGCGTTCTTGTGTCCAACCATTAAAATCCTCAGCGGTAATTTTATTAGGATAGTTTAGAGAAGGATCTTTAGGATTTACAAACTTCACTTTAGCGTCTTCTTCGGTTACACGGGCTCTACTAATTTGGAAAGGATAGGGACCGAGTTTTTCAAGCCCCATTCGAGAGTTCACATTATATTGTACCAAGACCGTCCCGCCCTGCTCGACATAGGCTAAGAGCGCTGGAAACCATTGGTCGATGGATTTGCTTACATTATATGTTCTAACGCCTAGGATGGCAGCATCATAGTTTTTAAGAATTGCAGTGTTAATCTGTGATTCCGAGAGTACATCGACTTGAATACCGATATTTTCTAAGGAACTTGGGATTAGATCTCCCGCTCCCTCAATATAGGCAACGCGTTTTATCGGATTGTTTATAGATAGAGCCTTTACTTTTATGACTGTAGGTGGAAACCAAGTTATCGGAGGAATGTGCGGGTACTCAAGACGTTTATAAGCACTTACAGGCTTTCCATTGGCAAGTAATTCGATTGTTGTCGAAGGAATTTGTTTTGTGTTACTTATTTCAATTGTTTTCCTAATCTCTTCATTGCCTTCAAAACTTAAATTGAAATTACTTGGAGTCAAATTTAGATCGCTCGATTGCTTAAAGGAAAACTCGATCTGTTGTTTTTGTGAGGAATTGTTTTTCAAGACAACTGTGAATTGCTTTTTCTCATTCGGTTGAATTAGCATATTCGGGTTACTGAAACTCGCTGTAATTATCGGACTAATGCTAATTGGCTCATAAACCTCACCTTCCACAGGATCGACGTATTTATACTTTATTAACCTATCTACTGATAGCGTCGTTCCATTGATGACTAACACATAGTGGCTCGATGGTAAATTAGCGTTTTCCGGATTTCCATAATCTTTGGCGTCTACTTCGAATTTCCCTAAACTATGTTGTTTTTCTAACCAGTAAGGTTGTGTCCATTGGTTAAATTGTTGTCGACTCTCGTATTTTTTTACTTCATTCCAGGAAAGCGCTTGATTGATGGATACTCCATTGATTTCTTTGACAAGAACGTTGATCTTAGGATTTCGAACAATCAATTCATTTGATATGGGAACCGATTCCTCTACAACGTAATTATACTTAGATGTGGTGGATTCGATCCATAAACCAGCACAAGCAATGACTAATTCCTCGATGTCCTTTAGCTTTTGGGTTCTATAGATTGATGGCTTAAGTTTTGAAATCAAAGCGTGTAATTCCAGCAAGGGATCCACAGAAGATTCCGGTGCAGAAGCTTGAAAGCTTTGCTGAATCTTGCTTATTTGTTGCTCAATCGCTGCGGTTGGTTCTCCAAGGCGTTTCCAACTTACATCAATTCCGTCGAATAAAGATACTTTTGCTGGTTCTCCTGCGACATGTTCGAAGTGCTCCAACGATTTCCCTCGACCAGCAGCAGCGCCGAATCCTTGACTCTTATGTTGTGAACGACTTAGGGCAGCAATTTCGCCATGAGAGTAACCTAAAAGTGGATTATATGCCCCGATATCGATCTTTAATTGATCTTCATGGGTATTATTGATTCCTCCGAAGTTTGCGGTATTCCAGAGTAATCGCTTCGCTTTCCAAGGTTTTAACTCTTTTAATTGTTCAGGGAATTTATTAGGATCAGCGGCGGCTTCATAAGCTTCTTTGGCTAGAATAGCTGAGGCTTGATGGTGACCATGTCCACCACGGCTGTCGGGAGGGAAGCGATTAATAATTACGTCGGGTTGTAATTTCCGAATAAGGTAAACTGCTTCCCGCAGTGTTTCTTCCTTTTTCCAGAAAGAAAATGTTTCTTCGTGGGTTTTTGAAAAACCAAAGTCGTAAGCCGAGCTAAAGTACTGTTCTCCTTTATCGATTGATCGAGCGGCTAAAAGCTCTTGCGTCCGGATGAGACCTAATTCAATTCCCTGTTCTGTCCCTAATAGATTTTGCCCACCATCACCACGGGTTAACGAAAGATAGGCGGTTCTATATTTTTTCTCGTTGGCTAACCACGCAATTAATCGAGTGTTTTCATCGTCGGGGTGTGCGGCAAAATATAAAACGGTGCCTAGGGTCGAAAGCTTATCTATTTTCGTGTTAATCAGCGAGGAAGAATAGCTTTGCTGACTGTAAGAGAAAGTGCTGAACAAACATAGGTATAGAATGACTAGGAATAGCGCTCTTTGCATCATATCTTAAAAATAAGGAAGTTTCTGTAAAAAATAAAAGGAATCAAAACTAATTTGATTCCTTTTACCAACAATTAAAAATCTTTGACTTCAAACCCTGGTCATAAAACCCATCGGTTCGATTCGGCAGGATGATTTGCTTCGGGTCTAACCTTTAACGATTATAAAAGTACTATAAAATCGATGTAAATGGGCAGCGCCTATAAAAAAACTTTTCCACAAAAACCAAGTTATAAACAAGGCTTCTGTGGAAAAGAATAATAAATATAATGGAGCAGAGATTTAGTCTGCTAGAGTTTATTTGTCTATAGAGCCTAAAACACGCTTCATAAAGGTATTTAAAGCCTCTTTTTGTGGCATTCCGTCTTGTACTAATTTGCTAACTTCTACCGCACCGTACATATTGGAAATCAATTCGCCGATTACGTCTAGCTCTTCGTCTTTTAAGGATGGAACTTCTGTCAAAGCTTCTAACGTTTCGATAGTTTCTAATACGAAATCTACATCGTTCTCAGCGATAAACTCCGTAAGGTGTTTAATTATTGGTAACTTCATTTAATAAGTCTGTTAATCCTTCGATTTTATTTGTTTGTACTTGATTGACCAACTTGCCGTTTTTGAACGCGGCGAAGGTAGGTAAGTTATTTACGTTTGCAAGTTTTCTAGACTCGGGAAATTTTTCCGCATCTGCGATAATGAAAGTGACCTGTTCGTTCTCGCCAGATAGTTTTTTAAACTTAGGCTTCATAATACGGCAGTTTCCACACCATGAGGCAGCATATTGAACCATCACCGTTTCATTGTTTTCGATGATCGATTGTAAATTGTCTTCTGTTAGTTCTTGTAACATAGTAGCTCCTTTGTATAGTTTAAAAAAAAGAGGAGACTGAACGCCTCCTCTTTCACGTGCGTTTCTTAGTTATTTGATAGGTAAGATGCTACTCCGTCGCGTGTTGCGCTCATAGCTTCTTTTCCTTCTTCCCAGTTTGCAGGACAAACTTCACCATGTTTTTGAACGTGCGTGTAAGCGTCAATTAAACGGATATATTCTTTAACGTTACGACCTAAAGGCATATCATTTACTGATTCGT
>JBEBRI010000210.1:0-5629 GCA_040394915.1 Sphingobacterium sp. | reverse complement strand
TCAGTTGGTCGAAGATAAAAAAAATGCTTCACAGCGTGAAGCATTTTTAAGTTATTTGCTTAATTCAGCGTAATATTTATGAAAAAGTGGAATTGTCTCTATACCCTTTAGGTAATTTTCGATACCATACTTCTCATTTGGAGAGTGTAGGTTGTCACTGTCTAAACCAAAGCCTAGCAATACGGTTTTAATGCCTAATTCTTGCTCAAATAAAGCAACAATTGGAATAGAACCACCACCGCGTGTAGGAACAGGCTTCTTATTAAAAGTTTCTTCTAAAGCTTTCTCTGCGGCTTTGTAAGCAATACTATCCGTTGGAGTAACAACCGGTTCCCCACCATGATGCGGTTTCACCTCTACTTTAATGTAATCTGGAGCAAGGCCTTCGAAGTGGTCTTTGAACAATTTGGTAATGCGTTCCGATTTTTGGTTAGGAACTAAACGCATTGATATTTTAGCAAACGCTTTGGAAGGTAAAACAGTCTTTGCACCTTCACCGATATATCCACCCCAAATACCATTTACTTCCAACGTTGGACGAATACCCGTGCGCTCTATTGTCGTATATCCTTTCTCTCCCCAAACTTCAGCTACGCCTAAGTCTGTTTTATATTCCTCGATGTCAAAAGGAGCGGCATTTAAAGCTTTGCGTTCTTCGGCTGTCAACTCTACGACATCGTCATAAAAGCCTGGGATCGCAATATGGTTGTTCTCATCGTGTAGGGATGCAATTAACTTCGCTAAGATGGTTGCTGGATTCGCCACAGCACCTCCGTACACTCCGGAGTGCAAGTCACGATTAGGGCCAGTAACTTCCACCTCGACATACGATAAGCCACGTAGACCAGTTTCCAATGAAGGGGTCTCCAGGCTAATCATTGAAGTATCTGAAATAACGATTACATCAGCTTTCAAACGTTCTTTATTTGCACTGACAAAGATACCAAGGTTTGCTGAACCAACCTCTTCTTCACCTTCAATCATGAATTTGATATTACATGCTAACTCATTGTTCTTAACCATATATTCAAATGCCTTTACGTGCATATAGAATTGGCCTTTATCATCGGCAGCACCACGTGCGTAGATTTTGCCATCGCGAACAGTAGGTTCAAAAGGAGGAGTATCCCACAATTCTAATGGATCGGCTGGTTGTACATCGTAGTGTCCATAAACTAATACTGTTGGTAATGATGGATCGAAGATTTTCTCTCCATAAACGATCGGATAGCCAGCAGTCGGGCAGATTTCAACGTTATCCGCGCCAGCATCTTTTAATTTTTGAGCGACAAACTCTGCAGTGTTTAAGACACCTTCTTTAAACTGTGGATCTGCACTTACAGAGGGAAAGCGCAATAATTCAAATAATTCATCCAAGAAGCGATCCTTATTCGCTTCTACATAGTCTTTGATTTTTTGCATTTCAAATGGTTTTTACAAAGGTAGTGAAATAAATTTTACTATATCTGTAACTTTTCGTCCAAGGAAGCGACTTATAATTTGTGATATAAATCGAATTAAAGGGGATAATTATTTGTTAATCAATGTTAAATCGTTTGTTCGGATTATTTATTTCACGGAATTGTGATAATTTCGTATTACCTAAAGATTAGCAATTTTTTTAATTGATTTATGAAAATACTAGCCAACGCCTTTCTCTTCCTTTTCTTTGTTTTGACTTTTGTGAATGCATCAGCACAGCATAAAATATCGGGATCAATCATCAACGAATCAGACAAGAGCAAATTGACGAACGCGTCAATCATGTTGCTCCAAGCGAAAGATTCAATTTTAGTTGATTTTACTCGTGCTAAAGCTGATGGAAATTTTGAGCTTAACAATCCAGATACTTTAGACTATTTATTAATTGTTTCGTATCCTAAGTTTGGAGATTATTTTCAATCTATTAAAAAGGGGGCAGGAAATGTTGACTTAGGTCAAGTGGAACTACAGAGTGCTGCGCATCTAATTGAGGAAGTCTTAATAAAAGGTAAGATACCCGTAGTAATTAAAGGGGATACGACAGAATACGATGCCTCTAGTTTCGTGACGGAGAAAAATGCGAAGGTAGAGGACTTATTAAAAGTATTGCCCGGAATTTCCGTTGATGCCTCTGGTAAGATCACAGCGCAAGGCAAAACCGTTGAGAAAGTTTTAGTAGATGGCGAAGAGTTCTTTGGCGACGATCCAACATTAGTGACGCGTAACATCCGTTCCGATATGGTGGATAAAGTTCAGGTCTATGAAAAGAAATCCGAAGAAGCGGAACGCACAGGCGTGGATGACGGGACTCGCGTTCAAACGATTAATGTCAAGTTAAAAGAAGATGCGAAAAATGGTTCCTTTGGAAAAGCCGAGCTTGCAGGTGGTTTAGGCGGCGACAGAGAGTACTATATGGGCAAGTTAGCCTATAATAAATTTAAGGGGAGTTTCAAGCTTGGAGCTTATTTGATGGCCTCAACGGACGGGAAATTTAGTCTAAGCTGGCAAGAACAAGAAAAATTTAATGTGTCCGATGCGGAGACTGGGATGACTGATGATGGCGGATTTTATATGTTTTCTAGGGGTGATGAATTTTCTCACTGGGATGGAAAGGGGCATCCAAGGGCAATTTCACTAGGTGCATCGGTGATGGATGCTTGGAAAGACAAGAAACATAAACTAAACGCGAGTTATAAATATGCAACGATTGAGAATGATGTTTATGAAACTACATTATCGCAGAATGCGACCAACCAAGGCTTGATTAACAGTAATAAGGACGATGCGGTTCGTTCGGATGCTAATAAGCATAGAATAAATGCAAAATATGATGTCGCAATTGATTCATTATCAACGCTAACGGTACGTGTTTCAGCAGATAGAACACAGTCAGAACGGGCTACCCATATGAACACAACGACCTTAAGGGATAATGTGCTAGCTTCTGATAATTTTAGTCAACAGCAGAGTGAGTCGAATAGGACAAACCTTACTTATAACGCCTATTATACCAAAAAATTTAAGAAAGAAGGACGCTCAATTGCATTAACCCTCAATGGGGATAATGGCGAGAATAATGGGAAATTGTATTTACAATCGGCGTTGAACAATCATATTGAGCAGCAACGAGATACAGTCGATCAATTTAAGGATATTCAATCCAATACGAATAATTTTCGCACATCCATCGTCTACTCTGAGCCTTTATCCAAACGTTGGCGTTCGTCGATTGGCTATGATTTTAGTAATTCAAAATCGCACTCTACATTGAGCTCATTCAACAAAAATAATACAGGCGATTATACTAATTTTGATGATCTCTATAGTAATGATTTTGATGTCCGGACATTCTCGAACGCAGCAAACCTAAGTTTTGCGTACAAAGCTGATAAAGTTGATTTTAATCTAACAAACATGATTCGTCATGATGACATGTCGATGAATAATATTTTAGAGTCTCGCGAATTAAATCGAAACTATCTGACATACAATCCTAAAGCTCGAATTCGTTATAATATTACGAAAACGAAATCTATTGGGTTTGATTATGCAAGGAATAACCAACTTCCGAGTTTAAAACAACTACAACCTTTACGTCAGAATACTGATCAAATGAATCAAACTATAGGTAATGAAAATTTAAAACCTTCAATTACGAATAGCTTTAATCTGAACGGTGGCTCCTATGAGATGATGAAGGGGGTTTACATGTATTTGGGAACGGGCATTACACAGAATAAAGGGGCGATTCAGTTAAATGAAACCGTTTTCCCTGACGGTTCTCGAATTATGGTGTATGATAATGCAAAGAAAGACGCCATTACCGGATACGCTTGGGGGGGCGGTGGATTTCCTGTGATCAAGAAGTATCAAATCAAAGCAGATATTAGCCTGAATGCAAATTATAATAATTCCTATAATATGATTCGAGATGTGCCGTCCCAAGACTATGATGCTATTCCATTCGAGTTAAATAAATCAACGAGTTATAACTACAACTTCCGAACAGCACTTGAAAAGAGTACAACAAAAGGATTAGACTTTGTTTTTGGAGTCTCACCTGGGTGGAATATTATGCGGTCAAGTTTCACACCTACCCGAAACTCAGAAGGGTTTGTTCTAAATGGAGATGCTAGTTATAAAGCTTATTTACCAGGTAAGATTCAATTATACGGGGAATTAACCTACGAATACCAAGCTCCTACAAAAGCATACGCTGAGAAGTTTGAACGGTTATTATTTACTCCTGGAATTCAAAAGAAATTCTTAAAAGGAGAGAATTTGGCTGTTGACTTTTACGTGAGTGATGTCTTCAAGCAGAATAAAGGTTTTACTCGTAGACAGTCAGGAAGCTCATTTACTCAACAATCATACAACACCATTTCCAGATACTTTATGTTAAAAGTAAGCTGGGATTTTACCTCAATGAAAGGAGCGCAATAATCATGAAAATGAAATATTATATCAGTATTGTTTTTTTACTCATTCTGGGCGTACAACAGACTTATGCTCAGAATGCATTCTTTCCAGAACAAGGAATAATCACGTACGATAAAACTGTGCATGTTAAAAATATGCTACGTCGACAAATAAGCTTAATGAAAGATGGCGACTTTCAACGCAAGTTTTTCGAAGAAATGCTTGATAAGGTGCCAGAGACAGCTGTATTACAGCGTAAGCTTACTTTTGCAGGGAGTGAGTCGATCGTAGAGCCTTTGGCTAAAGAACAACCTGCGGCAATTGCCCAATTGCTTCGATTCGGTTTTCTAGATTATGGGACAAAGATCTACCAAAACCTGGCGACAAAGCAAACATCGATGACTTTAGAAATTGGAGGTTCACCAATAGCAATTTCAGACTCGCTGACGAATGTTAAATGGAAGATTACAAATGAGTATAGGAATATTGCAGGGTACGATTGTAGACGCGCAAATGGCGTTACATTAGACTCTGTTTACGTGGTCGCATTCTATACAGAACAAATACCGCTCGCAAGTAGTCCGAGTAGTCTACATGGTTTGCCTGGTATGATATTAGGTCTTGTTGTCCCAGAGCAGAATTTTAATATGTATGCGTCCAAAGTCGAGACGGTTGGGACGACGGTAAGCAATAACCTTATCAAGAAGCAAAGCAGCGCAACTACCCGGGAACAGACAAGAAAAAAGATGAAAGAGATCATAGGCCAATGGTTATCAGATAAGCAATTCGGCTTTTTCTTTGCCGCTATGATGCTGTAGTCGATTTACAAAGTTAAATAGCCTCAGCACTAAGTAAAGTATCGCCAAAGTAATCATTTAGATATAAGTGTTGCGGTATGGGGAAGGCATTTTCCGAAGAGCGTAGTCGAGAGCAACTGTACAAAGATGGCAGGAATATCTTTGAAACATAGCTAAATCGGCGTCAGGAGCGTACAGCTTTATCTATTGGACGGGTAGATAAATGGAAGGGTATTATATTGCTGTAATTATTTGAAATAGACTGCTTAATAGAGGTGAAGACCGCTTATTGACAGGAAGTTGAAAGTTAGAAAATAAAAAAACCTGAATCAAACGATTCAGGTTTTTATTTTCTAAACGGGTTGATTATTTCTTACCGTCGTTTTTCTTAGCAGTAACTTCGTTACGAATTTCTTGTGCTAAAGTTTTGA
>JBEBRI010000209.1:0-5771 GCA_040394915.1 Sphingobacterium sp. | reverse complement strand
TTCCTAATTTTAACGCCAAATTAGCGTAAAAATGGAAATAGAAGTTGCGAAACGTCTACAGCACACTGGAGAGTATTACTTTTCTAAAAAGCTGAGAGAGATCGACGAGATGAACAAGAACGGTGCACAGGTTATAAGCCTCGGTATCGGAAGTCCTGATTTGCCGCCACATCCTGAAGTAATCCACGTATTACAAGAGCAGTCGGCATTGTCCAACACGCATGGTTATCAAAGTTATAAAGGTGCTCCAGCACTACGACAAGCCATGGCAGACTGGTACGATCGATATTATCACGTTTCGCTAAATCCAAATACGGAAATCCTACCGTTAATGGGATCTAAAGAGGGTATTGTACATATCTGTATGACTTACCTGGAAGAAGGGGACCAAGCGTTAATTCCGAATCCCGGCTATCCTGCCTATGCTAGCGCTGTACAAATTTCAGGGGCTGAGCTTATTTCCTATGAATTAAAAGCAGAGAACAATTGGATTCCCGACCTTGCCGCGCTCGAAAAAGAAGACTTGTCTAAAGTAAAGTTAATGTGGATTAATTACCCACATATGCCAACTGGCGCGCTTGCTACGATAGAATTTTTTGAACGAGTAATCGAATTTGGTAGAAAACATAATATATTGATTTGCCACGATAACCCTTACAGCTTTATCTTAAATGATCAGCCATTAAGTATCCTTTCTGTGGAGGGCGCATTAGATGTCGCAATTGAGCTTAATTCCCTGAGCAAATCGTCCAATATGGCCGGATGGCGTATTGGTATGCTTATCGCAAATCAAGCACGTATAGACGAGATTTTACGCTTTAAAAGCAACATGGATTCGGGTATGTTCTTGCCTGCACAGCTAGCAGCGGCGAAAGCCTTGCAATTGGACAAGTCGTGGTATACACAATTGAACGATAGCTACAGACAACGTCGCGAGAAAGTTTATCAAATTATGGATTACCTAGGTTGTCAATACGACAAGAACCAAGTAGGCCTTTTTGTTTGGGCTAAAATACCATCGACCGTTAAAGATTCCTATGCTTTGAGTGATGAGGTTCTCTATAAGGCGCAAGTTTTTATTACACCGGGTGGCATATTTGGTTCTGCTGGCGAGCAATACGTTCGAATTAGCCTGTGTGCGAAGCCCGAGATCTTAGACCAAGCATTGGATAGATTAAAAACTAGATTAGGTTCTTAGACCGATTTAGTGTATTATTTAGATTATTATTTTCAATTATAATGAATATAGCAATTGTCGGAGTTGGTTTGATAGGAGGATCTATCGGCATTCGACTTAAAGAAACAAAATTCTGTGAGAAGCTAGTCGGCGTTGAGCGTAGCGAATCGAATCAGAAGAAAGCATTACAACTAGGCTTGGTTGATGAAATCCAAACACTGGAAGAAGCACTAAAAAGTTGCAAAGTTTTGATATTAACGGTTCCCGTTGACGTGATCATGCAACTATTACCTGGCTTACTCGATCAGGTGACTAATCAAGTGGTGATTGATATGGGATCTACGAAATCGAATATCTTAAATCTCATTAAAGATCACCCTAATCGAGGTAGATATATTGCAGCGCATCCAATGGCTGGAACGGAATACTCGGGCCCTGAAGCGGCAATTCCAAATCTTTTTAAAGATAAGATGATGGTTTACGTTGAAGCATTTCGAACTGATGAAGATGCGTTTGAAATCGCAGACGCAATTACGGATCAGTTAGAAATGCAAACGTCATTTATGAATGCTGAAGAGCATGATATGCATACGGCTTATGTATCTCATATATCGCATTTAACATCCTTTGCATTGGCGCTTACTGTGCTAGAGAAAGAAAAATCACAGGGCAGAATATTTGAACTTGCAGGTTCTGGATTCCAATCGACTGTGCGTTTAGCTAAATCCTCTCCGGATATGTGGACCCCTATTTTTAAACAAAATAGAACAAACGTACTGGAGGTATTGGAGGAGCATATTAAACAGCTTCAGCATATTTACGACAAGATTAATCAAGAGGATTATGAAGCCGTACACAAATGGATTAAAAAATCAAATAAGATCAAGCGTATTATTAAATAACCATGTTGGAAAAAAAAACACTCAGTAATGAACTAGTTAAGTTGATACCAATGATCAAAGAAGATTTTGAATGGGTATACGCTGCTGCCTCTGATCCTCAGATTTGGGAACAGCATCCAGACAAACTTCGCTATTCACCAATCGGTTTTACGAAGTACTTCAAAAAGCTTATGGAGACAGATATTCCCTATTTGATAATCGATCAGAATACAGAGCAGGTAATTGGAGCAACTTCATTTTACCAATTCGATGAAGCGAACAAGTCTGTTGCAATCGGTTATAGCTTTCTAAAAACAGCATACTGGGGTGGATTATATAATAAATCGATAAAACGATTAATGATGGACTTTGCCTTTCAAGAAGTAGAAAAGGTAATTTACCATGTGCGTAAAGATAACCTACGTTCAAAGGCAGCACTTGCAAAAATCGGCGCTATCGAGGAATCAGAGTATCCCGCAGCCGATGGAACTGGAATACAAGTTCAATTCTCCATTCAGAAAAAAGACTATCAATAAACACAAAGAAAATGCTGCAAGATATTTGCAGCATTTTCTTTAACCATTGGTTCGCTCTGTCAACACCATCAGCATTAAACTCAGAACAAAACGTTCATCATCGATATCCTTTGTCGTCTGTTTATACACGGTAAACTTTCTTCCGAAAAATGAAGGTTCCTTTCGGATTTCAAACATCGGCTCACCTAATTGATTTTTTAACACATAACTCGGGTTAAATACATAACCCGACAACATACCTATAATCGGTAGTTCACCGAATAAGCCATCCCAAAACTTCGTCCATGGATTCTTTTCTGTAATCGTATGATCATGCTGATCATTTTCGTCTAGCAAATTGAAAGTCGCTCGCCAAAGCGATTTGATAGATTTTCGGCGAACCTTTCCGATAACGCGCTTATTATGGTCGTAAATTGTAAACGTTTGCTGAAAATCAATTAGCTTATTTGAAACAAATTCATACAAGGTCTCGCTTTTACTACCGTCACGATAAACCACGATATGATCTCTCCATTTAAAGATTTTCTCTCGTACGTAGTAGATAGTCCTCCCATCGGCGTCCGTTGCTTCAAAGTCATTAGAAAAGGTTGTGACGCGAAACTTAAAGTGAATTGGATATTTTAGATCTTTCATAAATGCTTCCTATCGTAAAAATAGAAAATCCCCGACATTTAATGCTAGGGATTGATATAATTCTTTGAATCACTTTCTAATATTTCCAATTTAACTTATCGAACAATTTAGACCATAACCATACTGGGCCTACCGTCAAAAGCTTAAAAAAGTCAGCGACAGCAGCAGTTTTGCCTTTTTTAGCGGCGAAGAAGGTGATTAACAGGCCGACAATTGAGATAATTGAACAGACTAAAACAACAGACGGACCACCATCACGTTCTATATATTCCAACTGAACTATAAAATAACTCATGATACCAATACAGAATAAAACTGCATAAGATAATGTTGGCGCTAGCTTTAAATAACTGTATATCACAATAGCAATGAAGAAAGATCCCCAGTTAAGAAAAGTATGAGCATTCATCTTTACCAGAAAATCAAATTGTGGAAAAGGTATCATCCAAATCAAGCCCATAACACCAAAGAATGTCAAGGTTATTCCGATAATCAAAGTCGTTAAATTCGAATTACCGTAGCGCTGATCCAGTTCGAAAAAATACTTTTCAACCGGTCGCGTGAATTTTGGCGTTTTATTAGATTGTTGAGCCTGTTTCTTCATGCGGCAAAAATAACTATTAATCGGTATAAAAAAGGGATTCCATCAAATTTTGACCTAAAGTTGTTTAATCAGCATAGAGCGCGTTGTTTTGGTCTTTCGATGAAAAGATGCTAAAATAGAAAAGGGCCGTCGACATCAACGACAGCCCTTCCCATGCTAATTTCATTGTTATTTCGCATAAGACACAGAGCGTGTCTCACGAATTACGGTAACTTTGATTTGACCTGGATAAGTCATCTCAGTCTGAATTCTATTCGAAATATCTGCCGCTAAAATCTCCGCTTGCGCATCCGATACCTTTTCACTTTCTACAACCACACGTAGTTCACGTCCAGCTTGAATTGCAAAGGTCTTCTCTACGCCAGGGTATGAAAGCGCCAAATCTTCCAATTCTTTCAGGCGTTTGATGTAGCTTTCCACCACTTCACGACGAGCCCCAGGACGAGCCCCAGAAATTGCGTCACATGCTTGAACGATCGGTGAAATCATAGAAGTCATTTCGATCTCATCGTGGTGTGCTCCGATTGCATTACATACGTCTGGATGTTCCTTATACTTCTCAGCTAATTGCATACCAAGGATAGCGTGCGGTAATTCTGGATTATCATCGGGTACTTTACCAATATCGTGTAAAAGTCCTGCACGCTTCGCGTGCTTAACATTTAAGCCTAATTCAGAAGCCATTGTCGCTGCGAAGTTAGCCACCTCACGGGAGTGCTGTAATAAGTTTTGGCCGTAAGACGAACGATAACGCATTCTACCAACCATACGAATCAATTCCGGATGTAGACCATGGATTCCCAAATCAATTACCGTACGTTCCCCAATTTCAACAATCTCATCTTCAATTTGCGTACGGGTTTTCGCTACCACTTCCTCAATACGCGCAGGGTGAATACGACCATCCGTTACCAATCGGTGAAGCGATAAACGTGCAATTTCACGGCGAACAGGATCAAAACCAGATAAGATGATCGCTTCAGGTGTATCATCTACAATGATTTCAACGCCTGTAGCTGCTTCCAACGCACGAATATTACGACCTTCGCGTCCGATAATACGTCCTTTAATCTCATCATTCTCAATATTAAATATGGATACCGTATTTTCTATCGCAGCCTCTGTTGCAGTGCGTTGAATCGTTTGGATGACAACTTTCTTCGCTTCTTTTGAAGCCGTTAACTTCGCCTCATCAACGATGTCTTTGATTTGAATGATGGCTTGAGAACGCGCTTCCTCGCGTAAAGAATTAACTAACTGTTCCTTCGCTTCATCAGCTGACAAACCAGCAATACTTTCCAATTGCTTAATATGCTGACCTTTCAACAGCTCAACTTCTTCTTTCTTTTTCTCATTCAGCTCAATTAGCTGATCTAATTTCTTAGATTTACTATCTAGCTCTTGTTTTTCGCGATTTAAGTTCTCCAGCTTTTGATTCAATGACTGTTCCTTCTGGCGAATCGTATTTTCTTTCTGCGAAATCGCATTATTACGTTGATTTACCTCTTTTTCATGTTCGGCTTTCAACTGCAAAAACTTCTCTTTTGCCTCTAATTGACGTTGCTTTTTATTATGCTCCGCTTGTTGTTCTGCATCTTTGATAATCTGTGCAGCTTTTTCTTGAGCGGACTGCTCCTGCTTCTTGAAAAGCAGCTGCAACAAATATCGTCCAATAAACACACCTACAACAAGTGATATTATTATTGATATAGTAGTTGATAACTCCATTGTTTATGATTTATATATTAATGTATTAGCAATTTTTATTCAAAAAAAAACCGCAATTAAATTTTCAGGTATCTAATATTATTAAACTTCGATTACACATGATTTGAGCGTATGATCATGACCTAGATGGCTTTCGCAAAATGGCCTACATCTTTGTTATTGCTCGTGATATTGAAGCGTTAAGTTTAAAATAGTGACAACCCGAATTTAAT
>JBEBRI010000208.1:0-5841 GCA_040394915.1 Sphingobacterium sp. | reverse complement strand
GTCCAGGTGGTTACACCCGTATCATCAAATTGGAAAACCGTTTAGGTGATAACGCGGAGATGGCATTTATTGAATTGGTAGATTACAATGAAGTTTACGGCAAGACTGCTAAAACTGAGAAGAAATCTACTCGTCGTCGTTCTACAACTAAGAAAAAAGCTACTGAAACTGATGCGAAAGCAGCAGTTGCAAAAGCTGATGACTTAACAATCGTAGAAGGTATCGGTCCAAAAATTGCTGAAGTATTAACTGCAGCTGGTATCGCTACTTTTGCTGATTTAGCAAAATCCGACGTTGAGAAAGTTAAAGAAATTTTAACTGAAGCTGGTTCTAATTTTAATACTGCAGATCCTGAAACTTGGGCTGAACAAGCTCAATTAGCTGCTGACGGTAAATTCGAAGAATTAGAAAAATTGAAAGCTGAATTAGACGGCGGTAAAAAAGTTGATGAGTAATCATTTAACAATAATATTGGAAAGTCCCCTTATTTAAAGGGGACTTTTTTTATTTTATAAGTATTTGTAATTTATTACTCCATATATTTGTAATTTACATCATACGAAAGCATAATAAATGGAACTTTTTAATGTCTACCCTGTTAATCCTATCAATATTGTAAAAGCAAAGGGATCTTTAGTTTGGGACGAGCAAGGTACTGAGTATTTGGACTTGTATGGCGGCCACGCTGTAATATCCATCGGTCATACACATCCGCATTATGTAGAGACCTTAAAAAACCAATTAGATAAGATTGGTTTTTATTCCAACTCTGTTTTAATTCCGATTCAACAGCAACTTGCCCGACAATTAGGGGAGGTTTCTGGAAAGACGGATTTCTCTTTATTTTTGTGTAATTCGGGGGCTGAGGCAAATGAGAATGCATTGAAGCTAGCTTCGTTTCATACAGGACGAAAGAAAGTTATTGCTTTTAGTAAATCATTTCACGGTCGGACTTCGCTTGCGGTAGCGGCGACTGATAACCCGAGTATCGTTGCGCCAATCAACCAAACTGATCATGTTGTTTTTTTACCATTTAACGATGAAGAAGCGCTTACGAGTGCGTTTCGCGAATTCGGAGAGGAAATCGCCGCAGTAATCATTGAAGGTATTCAAGGTGTCGGTGGTATTCGCGAAGCATCGATCTCTTTTTTAAAGACGATTCGTTCACTTTGTGATACCTATGGAGCAGTCTATATAGCGGACTCAGTTCAATGTGGATATGGTAGAACAGGATCGTTTTATTCCCATGATTATGCTGGTGTAGAAGCAGACGTTTACTCGATGGCAAAAGGTATGGGTAATGGCTTCCCAATTGGAGGTATTGCTATTGCTCCTAAATTTAAAGCCTCATATGGATTGTTAGGGACTACCTTCGGGGGTAATCACTTAGCCTGCGCGGCAGCAGTTGCTGTTTTAGATGTCATAAAAGAAGATCAATTAATCGAGAATGCAGCGAATGTTGGTAATTATCTAATTGATGAGTTGAAGAAATTTGATAAAGTAATCGAAGTTAGAGGACGTGGACTGATGATTGGAATTGAGTTGCCGGAGGAGTTGAGTCAAGTGAAAAAGGAATTGCTTTCAATTAATAAGATTTTCACAGGCGAAGCGAAACCAAATGTGATTCGTATCCTTCCAGCATTAAATATTAATAAAGAAATAGCAGATCGCTTTTTGACAGCTTTTGAAGAGCGTTTGAAAGCATAATAACATATAAATGAAGAACTTTTTTTCCGTAGCTGACGTAACCAATTTAAAGTCGATAGTCGACGAAGCATTATCGTTGAAAGCGAATCCTTTTGGTCATGAAGACCTTGGTAAACATAAGACTATAGGCTTAGTATTTCTAAATCCGAGTCTTCGCACAAGACTTAGCACGCAAAAGGCTGCTATGAATCTGGGAATGCAAGTGATTGTCATGAACATGGATAAGGATGGTTGGGCTTTAGAGACTCGTGACGGCGTTATTATGAACGGCACCACTGTAGAGCATATTCGTGAAGCTGCTGCTGTTATGGGCGAGTATTGTGACGTTCTAGGACTTCGCTCTTTTCCTTCCTTAAAGGACAAACAAGCGGATTATACCGAAGACTTATTTAATAAGTTTGTGAAATTCGCTGGGGTACCCGTGGTGTCCCTCGAAAGTGCAACCCGACATCCACTTCAAAGTTTAACGGATCTGATCACCATTACGGAGCATAAAAAGACGAACAAACCAAAGGTGGTGCTAGCTTGGGCTCCTCATGTGAAGGCACTTCCGCAGGCCGTTCCAAACTCGTTTGCAGAATGGATGTGTAAAGCACAAGAGGAAGGTTTAGTAGATTTTACGATTGCTCATCCTGCAGGATATGAGTTATCGGACGAGTTTACCGATGGTGCAAAAATTACGAATAAATTGGATGAAGCACTAGCCGATGCTGATTTTGTGTATGTCAAAAACTGGTCATCCTTTAAAGAATATGGGGCCGTTTATCCGGTATCTGAAAATTGGATGCTGGACAATGAAAAATTAGCGCTTACCAACGATGCTAAGGTCATGCATTGTTTACCGGTGCGCAGAGACTTAGAATTATCTTCAGAAATATTAGATGGGCCAAATTCCTTGGTCATCAAAGAAGCTGGAAACCGTGTTTGGGCTGCGCAAGTTGTGTTGAAGAGATTATTAGAGGGGTTGAAATAAGAAGGATGTCTGTTTTAAATATTATTAAGATCGGTGGTAATATCATCGATGATCCTGTACAGTTGGAAGCATTTTTAGAAAAGTTTTCCGCTTTACAGGGTAGAAAAATCTTAGTGCACGGAGGTGGCAAGATCGCCACTCGAATCGCTGCCGACTTAGGAATTGAAGCGAAAATGGTCGAGGGCCGTCGCATTACTGATGCCCCGATGCTGGATGTCGTAACGATGGTTTACGCTGGCTTAACCAATAAGAATATTGTTGCAAACCTTCAAAAACTAGATTGCGATGCCATTGGCCTATGTGGAGCGGATGGCAATGTGATCAAGGCGGTTAAAAGACCGGTACGTGAAATCGATTACGGCTTTGCCGGAGATATACTTGCAGATTCCGTTAATTCGCTAGCAATCAAAAAGCTGTTGGAAGCAGAATTTACGCCCGTATTTTCGGCAATCACGCATAACGGACTTGGTCAGCTGTTGAATACCAACGCAGATACGATCGCTTCTTCTTTAGCAGTTGCGCTTTCCAAACTCTATGAGGTCTCCCTAATTTATTGTTTTGAAAAGAACGGGGTATTGCTAGACGTAGCGAATGAGAACTCCGTTATCGAGACGATTCGTTCAGGAGAATTTGAGCAATTGAAAGAAAATAAAATTATACATGATGGCATGATTCCGAAATTGCAAAATGCATTTGATGCTATTGCAAAGGGGGTGAGCAATGTGTATATTGGCAATGCCAACAATTTACATCTATATCAACAGCGTAAATTTGGCACTTGTTTAATTGCCTAAATCTATACAACATGCAAAAAATTACAATTATCGGTGGGGGTAATATCGGACTTTCCTTAGCCAAAGGATTGGTGAAAGCTGACTATTGCCTGGCGAGCGACATCACAATAACGAGGCGATCACTCTCTTCTTTGACGGAAGAGAAGCAGGCTGGTTTTGGCGTAAGCGAAAATAACGTGGAAGCTATTCAGGGCGCAGACTATATAGTGTTGGCCATTCTTCCACAACAGATTCGAAAAGTGCTCGACGAGCTAAAAAATACCCTAACAGCTAATCAAATTGTAATTTCTGTTGTCTCGGGTGTAACATGCGCCGACATAAAAGAAGCAATTGGTACGGATAAGACGGTGATACGTGTCATGCCAAATACGGCGATTGCAATTGGTCAGTCGATGACCTGCATGGCGACGGATGATGCAAATGAATCGCAAATACAAGCCGTAACCGAAATGTTTGAAACGGTAGGCTCGGTTGTGCTTATTAACGAAGATTTAATGACTTCGGCCACAGCATTGTGCGCTTGTGGTATTGCCTTTTTCTTACGAAGTATTCGTGCAGCTTCACAAGGCGGCGTTGAAATTGGTTTTCATGCACACGATGCGTTAAAGATGGCCATTCAAACCGCTAAAGGTGCCGCGGATTTATTATTACAAATGCAAAGTCATCCTGAGAGTGAAATCGATAAAGTAACCTCGCCAAAGGGATGTACCATTGCTGGATTGAATGAAATGGAGCATAACGGCTTTAGTTCCGCATTTATTAAAGGAATAAAATTGTCAGCAAAGAAAGCTGGAGGTTTATATAATGACTAATATACAAGAACTGACGGATGAAAGTATAGCACTGCTAAAGCGTATGATCAGTACGCCTTCCCTCAGTCGTGCGGAGCAAGATACAGCCGCTTTAATCCGTCAATTCTTACTTACCCATGAAATACCAACGGAACAAGTAGGTAATAATATAATTGCCTATAATAAATTCCACGATGCCGGTAAACCCTATGTGCTTCTTAATTCACATCATGACACCGTAAAAGCAAATCCTGGATACACGAAAGACCCCTTTGAACCCCTCGTTGAGGATGGAAAACTCTATGGCTTGGGGAGTAACGATGCGGGCGGATGTCTAGTATCCTTAATTGCGGCTTTTCGCTTCTTCTATGAGCGTGATGATCTTCCTTTCAACCTATGTTTAATTGCGTCAGCAGAGGAAGAAGTTTCTGGGAAAAACGGCATCGAGGAAGCCTATAAACATGTGCCATCCTGCAGTTTTGCAATCGTTGGAGAGCCGACCTTGTTGAATTTAGCCGTTGCTGAAAAAGGATTAATGGTTTTAGACTGTGAAGCGAAAGGAGAATCCGGACATGCGGCTCGCGAGGAGGGTGTCAATGCGATCTATTTGGCGATGGAAGATATCAACTGGTTCCGTACCTTTCAATTTCCAAAGCTTTCTAGCTTCCTAGGGCCGGTAAAGATGAGCGTGACGATGGTCGAGGCGGGATCCCAACATAACGTTGTTCCTGCGCTCTGTAAATACGTCGTCGACGTAAGAAGTACCGACGTCTACAGCAATCAAGAAATATTAGATATTATTAAGGAGCACGTGAAGTCGGATGTGGTTGCACGTTCAACCCGATTGAATCCATCGACGATAGCAATTGATCATCCCATTGTACAATCTGGAATTAAGCTCGGGAAAGAAGTTTACGGAAGTCCTACGATGAGCGACCAGGCTCTATTGCCGATTCCATCGATCAAAGTGGGGCCGGGAGACTCTGCGCGATCCCATACAGCGGATGAATTTATCTATTTGAGCGAAATTGAGGAGGGAATAGCTTTCTATATTGCTCTATTGAACAATATTATATAGAAAAAGCGGGCTAGCCCGCTTTTTTTATAATGTAATCTGACGTTTTATACTCTCTTCAAGGGAAATTATAGTCTCCGTGCGTTGAATTCCTTTCAAACCTTGAATATCTTCGTTTAAAACTTTACGCAAATGTGAGGTGTCGCGACAGATAATTTTCGCAAAAGCACTGTATTGACCAGTACAATAGTGCAATTCTACGACTTCTTTCACTTGTTTTAGCTGTTCTACGGCATCTGCATACTCAGAACCCTTCTCTAAATAGATTCCTAGGAAGGCTGTGATGTCAAATCCTACCTTTTGAGGGTTAATTATTAGATTTGAACCGTTGATTATTCCCAATTCTTCCATTTTTTTCATGCGAACATGGATAGTTCCGCCAGAAACTATAAGTTTTTTGGCAATTTCAGTATAAGGAATTGATGCATCTTCCATTAAAATGGATAGAATTTGAACATCTAGGTTGTCTAAATCGTAATTTGAATAGTTTTTTTCCATAAA
>JBEBRI010000207.1:0-5851 GCA_040394915.1 Sphingobacterium sp. | reverse complement strand
AGAATAGATGTTTCCTAAACATTTGATAGCAGTTCGATTCTGCTCGGGGCTACACTTTCAACAAAAAACGCCGAAGTGATTAATAACTTCGGCGTTTCTGATTTTATACCTTTGAGGTGCTTACCTCGGAACACACAGTTCCATCAAGGCAATTCAAATAAATGTTTAATAGACAAGTTATTTCTAGAATATTCGTTGATCTTCTTGGTTATAAACAAGCTCTAATAATTTTGGCCAATAATTTTGAATGTTTCCACTCGTTATCTCATCGCTTAAATCTTGAAAATTAGTCGTGAATTTTGAAGACCGCCCCATTAAATCCGTCAGATCTTTATTTGCCAAATCTTTTTTCTCCAAAAGATTATTTGCTTCTGCTCTTAGTAATAAAAACACAGGAGATCTAACTGATTTAGTGTTACTAATTTTCTCCAACAGCGTCTTGAATTTTGTTGGATCTTGTTTTCTATATAACTGAGCTTCCAGCCAGTCTGCAAGAACCTCTTGTTTTTCGTCTGGATACGGTTCACCAACGCCAAGATTCTTGGGCCAAAGACGAGATTCGTCAAGCTTTTTTTTAGCAAGTTTTGTGTTGTTTTTTATCAAAGCGTTATATGCGGCCATTAACTTTGCTTGCTCATAATATCGACGACCATCTGTTGCTCCTTCGAAGGGTAGGATTTCAAGTTTTGTTAACACGTTTTCTGCCTCAACAAAATCTTTGTTTAATAACAGCATCTTACAATAATTCATTCCTAAGATGTAGTTCCGAGGGTTCGCTTGGTAATAGTCCGACGCGATTTCCAGCGCTTTTTTATATTCTTTTTGTATTCGATATTGATCGGCTAGCAGCTTTCCGTATCGCCATTCTTTGGGATCCATTTTTGTAGCAAGCTTCAAATCCTCAATCGCTTGTTTTGGGTTAACGTTAGACTCAAGTTCCGCCCGAACGACAAAATATGGAGCAAAATCAACACGTTCAGATTGACTGGTTTGAAGTAAGCTTAAAGCTTTATCACTTTGGTTTCTGTATCTGAACAATAAAGCCTGTAGGTAGGTTGATCTCCAATTCCCACTTTTTTGCGAAGCCCACGAAAAGACGGGATGGCTTTCTTCCCGAAAAGGGAAAACAAATTCTGGCTTTGCTTTATCCGCTTCATTAAGCCAGGTAGCTGCTTCGGGGGTATCTCTTTTTAGCCAAGCCAGCCAGTAAAGTGTTTCTGTGTTTTTGGGGGCAACTTCTAATACTTTTGCTGACCTGTCGAAGAGATTCAAGGAGCTATACCATATTGCCAACTCCAGAAACGCTTCAATTCGCAACTCTTGTTTTACGCCAGTTAAGAATTGCTTTTCAGCTTCAACAGTCTTTTGTTGCCATAGGTTCTCAAAGTTCAAGAAGGGGTTGAGCGGATCGATGGCCTCAAGCGAAAGTTGACTGCTTTGTTTGGAGGAATCATCCGCTAATAGGGTTGAGGTCAGGTAGAGAATTTGAAGCGCTTCAATGTTGTCTTTGCTTAAATTCAATGCCTTCTCCGCATAGCTTTTTGCATTTATGTAGTCTTTTGTTTTGAAAAATATTCGAGCTAATGCCGTAAATGCGGATCCTCGCCATGCGGCATCCATGCTTGCAACCTGATAACCATCTCTAGCATCGTACGCATTGCCCAACTTTTCATTGATTAGACCGTAGTAGTAGTTTGCCTCAGCGTCGTAAGTATCCAGTTCCAATGCCCTTGAAGCATACACTAAGGCCTGCTCGTACTCCATGCGAAACCAATGTAACTTGATCATGGAACTTAATACAGTGGAGTTGTTTGGGGCCAATTCATATGCTTTGCGAATCAGAGGTTCCGCTTGGCTATAAAGTCGGAATCTTAAGAGGTCTCGACCCAGATAGGCAAGTGAATCAATTTCATTTAATTTAGCATTTAACGCTACAGGTCTCTTTAAAGCATATTTATCTTGTTCTAAGTCTAACTGAATTCCGTTAAGTACCAGATAACTTGGAGTTTCCCCCGTTTCTAGTGAAAGCTTGACGTTCACAGGCATGCCAATTTTTGCCTGCACTCCTGTCCCAGCAATTTGCTTAAGTGTTCGGTTATAAACCTTTAGTGAGTCATTGATAGGTTGTTTTGGATCTATATGGACTTCCAATGTTCGTCCACTTTGCGTCAAATTGAAAGCCCCAACAAGATTAATCGCTGTGGCCTTACCAATACCATGGTAGGGCAGCCAACTTTCTTCCCAACGGTCCGTTTGGTAAGGTTGAAAGCCAATCTGCTTAAATGGCGTTTCGCTGCTACGCCCCATATTTTGGTTGAATAATCTGCCACTTTGGATTTCTACATATTGACCACTATGATCCGTCAGCAAATCCTCCCATATTTGACCCGCACCGGATTGTGCCCAAAGAAAGATCTTTTTCCCGAGCTTATCCTCTCGCGGAGCATACCGTGCCATCCCAAAATCAGAATTAGACCAATATGCGCCAAAAGTGTTGCTGGCAGCACCCAATACATGGTAAGATTTCGAATCTCCAAAAGCATTCCCTGTAAAGGTGGAAAGATCTCTTCCTTGTTCATCGATAGGCCAATTGTGCTGCTCACCGTCATGCCCAATATATTTATGTCCGGGATAAACGAAGTGAAGGTCATCAGCCGCTGGAATACCCAAGTTCATCCAGGTATAATATGGCTGTTCAACGGGATTGCTATTCGACCAGAATGATTGGGTGGTGAAATAACCCTTATCTTTCTCCAATCGGATCTCTAAAGTCCAGCGCGTTCTCGAAAGTAAGTCTAGCGTGTGAATAATACAGCTGGCACTACCGTCAGCGTTCTTACGAATTAAGTAATCAACTGGGGTTGACGTATTCGGCGTATGTCCGATAACGCCGTAGTTCGCTTCAATTCCGCCACTAGTCCAAGGACCGCGCATAGCGATATCTCTAAATTTAACGACGCCATTGTTATATAAATAGTCCCGCTTATTGACTTTGTCGTAGGCTGTCCAAATCTTGCCACCGATTTCTGGCATGATCTGAACCTTGATATAATCATTTTCCAAATTAACGACTTGCCAACTCTTCTGAATAGGACTGTTTGAAAAACCGTCAAACCGAAAATAGGGATAAAGCTTTTGATTGGAGGCCACAGGATCGGGATCCGAAAAAGGATAGGTCGTCATCTTTACTAGCCCTTCTTCAACCGTTGTGGGCTGTTGTGCAAGTCCGTGCTCCGCAAACAAAATCGCGATGCCCATACAAGTGAGAGACTTTATTCTGTTGCTTTTAATCATAATCCAATGTGTTATTCGATGATTAGTAACCAACCTTGATTTTTCTTAACCGATAGGTTTGATGGCGAGTCAAAGTTCTTCGCTTCTTGGAAATCTTTTATGTAGGGCGCTTTGATTTTCGCCTTTTTAGGGTCTAGTCCAAGTTTTTCCCAATTGATGTTCAATTTAAATTGTACGTCCTCCGGTGCCCAGCTCGCTATAGCCAGCATAACTAAGTTGGCAAGGTGTTTTAATTGAGGTTTGTTGCTGTTTTGAAAGTGTTCCCACATAATGAGAGTAATGTTCTAATTACCTATCTCGATAACGCATACGCTCATTCCCTTCAGCTCGACGTCCAGATTGACTTTCCCATTTACGTAGTTTCCGACTTTTGTTTTCCCTTTTGTTTCAATCATATAGATGCTTCCATTATTTGGAAGGCCGTAATCAGCGGCATTTAGCTGATGAACTAACTTATATTTATCTTCTTGGATATTGGCGAGCGATAGACCAATATTACCGTCGCTAGATTTCCAAGTGCCTTGATATACATTTGGATATTCTTTACTAAAGGCAGTAACCTTTTCATTCTGGCCAGCATAAATAGAAAGCTTTGACATATCATACACCGCATTCGGTACATCAAGTTCTAAGTTTTTCATATAACGACCGTATAATAGGAATTTCAGCGCTCGATACCGAACCTTTGCTACATCGCTGAAAAAAGTCATTTCTTTAGCTCTTTCTTTTTTTAGAAAAGGTTGATAATTCGCAATCATCGGTTGCATTCCCCATACAAAAGAACGAGCTTGTTCCATTAAAAACTGCCGATTAAAACGAGAGTCTAACAATGTTTCCGCATTTGCCGGAGCAAACTCTTTAGGCCACATCTCATCATAAGGCGGAGTTAGGAGTGAGGAGTAATTCCCAAAAGTTACGGCATATTCATGATAAACTGCTTGAAATAAAGGAATAGTATCCGGTCCTTTGACGCCAGCGTAGCGCTCCTTACTCACGCCAAGTGTCAAAAAGGCATCAATGTAAGGCAACCAAGCTTCTCCGGCTCCTTCGCCAGCAAAAGCAGCCTCCTTAGGCTTGTTAGGTTGAGACCGGTTTAGTTCATCTCTCAATTTCACATGTTTCATCCAATAGTTTCCGCCTCCTACAGGATGATCGTGGTTTGGATCATAGCAGACGCGACTTAGACAGGTTTGATCCATATAGATTCCAGATACATGATATTTATTAATGGCACTGTCAACGAGGCTGGCGTATTTTGCTTTCCAAAAATCGGTCGCTAAGCACATGTACGTTAGTGACTTCTTTGTGAAAATATTGTACATGTGGCTTTCTAGTTGTCCATTGATATTTTTTGAGGCAGATAAATATGCTTTTTCTTCAATCCAACTGGGCATAGAGGATCCCCATTTAAGCTGATTCATGTAAACTAGGGCGTTCACATTATTCTTCTTGGCCTGATCAATTTTTGAGATAAAGCTATTCCCATCTCTTGGCGGGAAATAGTCAGGAAATGAATCATCGTAAGAGCCGCCATGCCACCAATGCCATAAGACATTAACTGGAAGTTTGAGCTCTTTTCCTAGGGTCGTCGCTGGGTCAAGCACATTCGTAGCACGCCCTCTGTTCCAAACCCAAGCGCCCGTATTGATTAGCCATTCGGTCACATTCGCATTTTTTAAACGACTCTGTTGCGCCCACCATTGCTTTCTTCCCCATTGCGCATATATTTCAGCAGCATCCTGCCAGTCGCCCTGAAAGGTTCCCAAGCGAACAGAATAGCTTGGCTCATAGCGGCGAAGGTGGTCAGAAAACTCGGGGATATGGACAGCTTCAAGACCTAAACTTTTATTCTGATCCAAACGGATAATCATTTTCTTTGCATAGGCTAAAGAGTCATCACAGGCATAGTATAACCCTATTTCAGTTGGATTGTATAATGCAAAAAACTGCATCGCCAAATGGTCGGGATAATTTAGTGTTAAAGTTGTTTCGGAGTTCTTGGCATAATAGGATCGGGGATCTCTGGTCAGGCTGCCCATCCATTCCGGAATGACCAACTCCTCATTCCCTAAATCAGCGATATTGCTTATTATTGGATATGTCAACTGAGCTAACTTGAACTCTGTCAATCCCTCCACAGCAATTTTCCAAGAAGAAAAGGGCGTTTCTTTTTCTAAATTAATCGTGGCAACGATTTTTAGCTCAGGATTTAGGAGGTTAAAATTTGACCATATTAATTGAACCTCACGCTTGTTTTTATGTTCGATATAGTTGAAACTATCGGCGGCATTTGCGTCAAAAGTAATCTTGGTTTTCCCTTGATATCCTTCTGCAATGAAAAGAGAGGTCTTATCATTTGTCTTTACCAGCAAGTTTTTATTGCTTCTATTATCGCGAATAGACTCGAGAGCGCCAGTTTCTTTATTGATTTCAATTGAGATTTTCCCATTATCCAATCGTATTGAACGGTCGGCTTCTTGTGCAACTAAGTTCTTGTAAGGAAGTATGGCAATGAGCAAAAACATGACCATTAGCTTACTATTATAAGGTATGCTTA
>JBEBRI010000206.1:0-5928 GCA_040394915.1 Sphingobacterium sp. | reverse complement strand
CAATTCTAATGTAATATTACCAAAATCTTAACAAGAGTTTTCCACATTTGTTAAAATGTGGAAAAAAGAGACTGATGTTGATAATTATTTCTTGCCAATAAAAGTATCATCGTCTATATCTGCGCCATCTTTGATCCAATCGCCTAAGAAACGAGTTAACCAACCCTCCTTTTTTGATTGTCCCTCCGCTATTTCTTTAACGCCTTCTTTAGACTTTTCTTTTATTTGAGGTGACTTTTTAATAACTTTTTCTTCATTTCGCATCTCCTCCTCTTCAATCGATTGAATCCCCTTAATCAACAAACCGATACCTGTTGCATATAACGGGCTTTTAAGTTCATCAAAAGCTTGTTTATTCAACATCTCAGTTTTTGCTAAGTATTCATTTGGATAGCCAATTCGGCAATCGATACCCGTGATATACTCCACAAGTTGAATCAAATGTTTCAACTGAGCACCCCCACCAGTAATAACGATGCCTGCAATTAATTTATCCTCATATCCGGACGATTTAATTTCATAGTAAACATGCTCGATAATCTCTTCCATTCTTGCTTGAATAATGTAAGCAAGATTTTTTACGGAAATTTCTTTCGCTTCACGACCGCGGATACCAGGTACACAGATCACCTCGTTATCTTTGTTCTCATCGGCTAAAGCAGACCCATAACGAACCTTCAATTGTTCCGCTTGATTACGTAAAACAGAGCACCCCTGACGAATGTCTTCGGTAACAATATTTCCACCTAATGGTATAACCGCTGTATGACGGATAATTCCCTCGTGGAATATCGCAACATCGGTCGTACCACCACCAATATCGACTAAAACAACACCCGCCGTTTTTTCCTCTTCATCCAACACAGCCTCGGATGATGCAAGAGGTTCTAAGATTAATTCAGAAACTTCTAAATCCGAATTATCTACACAACGTTTTATATTTTTTATATCGGTTACTCGACCGGAAATGATATGGAAGTTTGCTTCCACACGACGTCCTGCCATACCGATAGGTTCTTTAATTCCGGGTTCATTGTCGATCGTAAACTCTTGAGGTAACACATGAATAATCTCTTCGCCTGGAGGCAACACCAATTTATACATGTCGGAAATTAAACGCTCGATGTCCAAACGTCCAATTTCATCATCATCGTTTTTAGTCAAGATACCACGATGTTGAATACTTTTAATGTGCTGTCCTGCTATACCAACATTGACTACTTTAATGTCTACATTGGATTGACCTTCCGCTACGGCTACCGCTTCGCGAATACTTGTAACCGTTTTTTGGATATTTGCTACTACCCCACGGTTAACACCGGCAGATTCAGCTTTGCCTACACCTAAAAGTTCCACCTTATTAACCCCACTACGACGACCAACGGTAACACAAATCTTTGTCGTACCGATGTCCAATCCAACGATTATTGGATTTTCTTTTTCATTTTCTGCAATTCTAGGTTTCATATGCTGTGTTTGATGCTGTATATTATTTCTTCTTTCTGTTTACTTCTTATTCATTTGCATTTGCAAGCTATCGATGAACCAGTCACCGTTACGCTCACAAATAATTTGGCCGCCATACTTCACATTTACCTTACTATATGCACCAGTCCCTACACGAGGCATGATATGCTTATAGAATGTTGCCAATCGACTCAATTTATAGTCTAAAGAATCTGCATTTCCGATGATCAACGTTTGCTCACCAACGCGTGGAATCAACTCGATATCGCGATCTTCGTTGACATATAGCTGAACGATCTGGTTACTCCATAGATCGTCATGCTTTGTATGCGCCACCACATCCACTATATCCTTAACAATACGAGATTGCACAGGCTCAAGCGCCTTCTTATAACCTTCTTTTATATTCCCATTGGCAACCATGACATGCGGAACATATTTCAATGTCACAGGAATTTTTTGGTTTTTAGAATCCACGTAGAACTCTTGACCTGCCTGATTGATCACTCGCACAACAACTTCGCGTTGCATCACCTGAACTTGCATCGTACCGTCCATATCCATATGTACATCCGCTTCCGAAACATAAGGCGATTTCTTCAACTCATCCTCTATTTTTTGTAGTGGAATTTCATTTAAATTACGACCAACAACTCTTCCAAATTTTTCTTGTATCATGGACGAAATATCCTGTTGATCAATAAACGTCTCCTTTCCTTCCACCAATACTTTCAAAGAAGTACATACCTGGACTTGGTCTTTTTTGGAAACCAAACTCATCAACATAAATACCCCAATCAAGGAAGAAATTCCGAGAAAAAAGTACCCTACTTGACGCCATTGTATGTTTCTAATCTTATTAAGCATTGGTCAAAACTTCTTTAATAGGTTTTACTAACTTATCGATATCTCCCGCACCCACCGTTACAATTAATTCAGGCTGCTCGGCCTTCACAATCGCAAGAACCTCATCTGGACTTACCAAACGCTTATTTTCTAAAGCAATTTTATCAAGTAGCCATTGCGAATCGACACCAGGAAGAGGCAACTCGCGCGCCGGATAAATCTCCATCAAAAGCAGTTCATCGGCGAATGCTAAAACCTCGGCAAATCCATCTACAAAATCTCTAGTACGCGTGAATAGGTGCGGCTGAAAAACAACCGTCAACTTCTTATTTGGATATAGTTTTCGCATCGAAGTCAAAAACGCTCTCAACTCCTCCGGATGATGTGCATAATCATCTATATAAATATGCTCAGGCGATTTGACGACATATTCAAAGCGACGCTTAACACCTGCAAAAGTTGCCAACGCATGCACAATCTTAGTAGCTTCGATACCTAACAACTTTGCTACCGTGATTGCAGCAACCGCGTTTTCCACATTGTGCAATCCCGGAATACCTAATTGGATATCCTTAATTGTCAAATCTTCTGAATGGTAATCAAAATAAAACTCACCATCGCGAACATGAACATTTTCAGCATAAGCATCTGTATGCTCTTCCCGCGCGTAATGAATATCAGCGGCAAACGGCAAACCCTTTTTTACAATTTTTTGTCCATCAGCTACAACTCTATCCAAGAAAAGCTGGAAAGATTCGGTAAGTTTACTAGCCTCACCATAAATATCCAGGTGATCGGCATCTGCCGATGTCACAATTGCAATGTTCGGATGAAGAGTTAAGAATGAACGATCATACTCATCCGCTTCCACCACAACGACATTATTATCGCCGAATAGCACGTTATTTTGGTAGTTTGTACTGATACCGCCTAAGAAGGCTGAACAATCATATCCACTATCTTTTAATATATGTGCAACCATTGTTGATGTGGTCGTTTTGCCATGAGTACCTGCGACCGCTATCGTGAATCGGCTTGCCGAAATAAAGCCCAGAACCTGAGATCGTTTGAAAAGCTCATGACCCGCTTCAATAAAAAAGGCCTTTAATGATAAATCTGAAGGAATCGCTGGTGTAAAAATGATTAAGGTCTCTTCACCAACCTGACTAAACGAGGAAGGGATTAACGTAACATCATCCGAATAGACAATAGGCATCCCCTCTGCTTCAAGTGTTCTAGTCAATTCTGTCGAAGTGCGGTCATATCCAGCAACCTCACAACCCAATTGACTAAAGTAACGAGCAAGACCACTCATCCCTATTCCTCCGATACCCAGTAAATAAACCCGTTTAATCTTATCGATATTCATCTTTACTTTTTTATTAGATTCAAAACTTCTTGAGCAATGACAACATCCGCATCTGGCAAAGCCAATTTGTTGATCTCATGACCCAAGGTTTGCATTTTGGACTCGTCATTTAATAGATTCAATAATGTATCAACCAAAACATGGCGAGCCTCATTATCTTTGACCATCAATGCCGCATCTTTACTGACTAAGGCCAGCGCATTTTTTGTTTGATGATCGTCGGACACATTCGGCGATGGCACAAGCACAACGGGCTTCCCAATCACACAGAGCTCGGAAATAGTTCCCGCACCGGCACGTGCAACAATAACATCTGCAGCGGCATAAGCGTAATCCATGCGATCCAGAAAGGGCAACAACTTGATTCCCTCTGGAAGTGTGTCATCCAGTTCTGCTTTAAGCTGATCGTAATAATAGCCCCCACATTGCCAAATAACTTGTACACCAGCTTCCACGAATTTCGAAATACCCGCTTTTATACAATCATTCAATGTCAATGCTCCAAGACTACCACCAGTTACTAAAATGGTCTTCTTGTCCAAATCCAAGGCGAAGGCATTCATACCCTCACTCCTTTTATTCTCAATAGCAACTGAAGATTTGCGAATAGGGTTTCCAGTCAACAGAATGCGCTCCGAAGGAAAAAAACGATCCATTCCTTCATATGCCACACAAATCTTTTTTGCTTTTGCCCCCAACTTCTTGTTGGTAACACCTGCATAAGAGTTCTGCTCCTGAATAATCGTCGGTAAGCCCATCATATTCGCCATCATCAGTAAGGGTCCAGACGCATAACCTCCTACACCTATAGCAATTTCTGCATCAAACTTTTTAAGAACACTGCGCGCTTTCAAAAGGCTCTTTAACATTTTAAAAGGAAGCGCTAAATTTTTCAATAGCGATTTTCTGTTGATACCGACAATATCTAACCCCACAATCTCATACCCAGCAGCAGGCACACGTTCCATCTCCATTTTGCCCTCGGCACCGACGAACAAGATCTCGGTATCCGGTGCTAGCCGCAACAAGGCATTCGCGATTGCAATCGCCGGGAAGATATGCCCTCCCGTACCACCTCCACTTATGATTACTTTATGCGCCATATTGCTATATCGTACCAACAACCACCTTACTTGAACGCGGTTTTTTTACGACTTCTAATTCTTCTTTATTCTTTAACTCTTCAATGTTACGACTCACACTAAGAATAATACCTAGCGCTACACTCGTAAATAAGATTGAAGTACCACCCATACTTACCAAAGGAAGAGGTACTCCCGTCACTGGCCCCAAACCAACAGCAACAGCCATATTCGCTAAAGCCTGAATCGTCAAACTAAATCCCAGTCCGGCGGCCAAGAATGCGCCAAAAGCTCGAGGACTCAACGTAACAATCCGTATGCATCGATACATTAATGCGATGTATAAGAAAAGCAAAACAGCTCCTCCAATAGTACCATATTCTTCAATGATAATTGCGAAAATAAAATCGGAATAAGGATGCGGTAGTACATTACGTTGCACCGAATTACCAATCCCTTTTCCAAACATTTCTCCAGTAGCTATTGCAATTTTCGCATTGTTTGCTTGGAAATTTTTATCCTCTTGGAATGAACCCTTCGACTCATGAACTTCTTCGGTCTGAAAAAAGCCCTGAATACGACTGATATAAGTTCCCCGACGTGGACCCAATAACATTACCAGTGTTAATAAAACCGCACCGCCCATACATACCACTGCAATTTGCTTAAAGTCGATACGACCAATCATCAACAATAATATACTTACACCAAACAGCATTAAGGCCGTTGAAAGGTTAGCAAGTGCAATCAACACAAAGACCGCACAAACAGCACCCATAATAGGAATAAACGATTTCTTGACATCCTTTATCTCTTCCTGCTTTCTAGACAGCATACGCGCTAGAAAGGTAATAAGCGCTAATTTTGCTAAATCGGATGTTTGAAATGTTTGATTAATGATCGGAATCGTCAACCAGCGACTTGCTTCATTCACTTTGCTACCGAACAACAAGGTGTAAAGCAACAAAGGAATCGTAATTATCATTAACAATTTTGATATCCCAGCGTAATACCGATAATCTAATTTGTGAGATAAATACATCAGCCCTAAACCTGCAACAACGATAAACAAGTGCTTAAAAAGGTATAATTCAGTACCCTTACCTTCTTTATAAGCCAAAGTACCTACAGAAATTTATACAGCAATTAGTTACCATATTGATA
>JBEBRI010000205.1:0-5950 GCA_040394915.1 Sphingobacterium sp. | reverse complement strand
ATTAAAAAAGGGGGCATACCATGCCCCCTTCCTTTCAGATAGTACAAAGGTATAATTAATTTTTCAAAATCGCAAAACAATAATGTTAAACAGCATTTGAATTAATTTTTGTCAACCACCGCGTTTATTGTTTTCTGCATTTGCGCCATCATCGACGACAAACCTTCTAAAGTAGGTTCAGGACTAGGCTCAGGTAATTCAGTACTGATAAAAGCTTTTGCCTTCCAAACTTCTATAATATCGCTAGCTTCAACCCAATATGGCTCATAGGATTTATTATCCGACACCAATTTCAATCCCTTATCCTCTTTATATTTCTGACCAATACGCTTGTATACAATTCCATCATTAGACGACACAACCACATAGGTTTGTCCAGTCTTGATGTCGTGCCAATTCTCCACATATTCCGCGATAATTAAGGAACCCGAAGGCAATGGCAACATCGAATCTCCTTTAATCTCAAAAGCGCGATATGTACCTTGGTTAAACATCGGTAAGGAGAACTTTGGTAGTTCCTTAACATATTCAGGATCCCCATACCCATTTAAATACCCAGCACTCGCCTTTACAGGCACCAATTCTATATTCTCTCGATCATCAGAATCTACCGTAACACTTAAGACACGTAAGTTCGACGCATTACTTTTGGGAGTTGGTTTCCATTTATCATCGATAACATCGTTCGCTAATTCATCCATAGACAATTCATAAAACTCTGCTATTTTCTTTAGCAACTCATATTTAGGCTCTGCCCGATCTTCCTCATACGCTCCGACAGAGGCACGCTTAATTTCCATTAAATCAGCAAATTGTTGCTGTGTAACCCCTTTCTTCTTTCTAAGATACTTTAGATTTGATGCGATATTGGACATATAACTATTTTTAAAATAAATTTTTGAAATACTAATATTATTAGTAATATTGTGCCAATAAAATTAGTAAAACATATTTAAATAACCAAATATTTTAGCTAAAACAACAGAATAACATGAAAACACATCATCTCTACATCAGTACGGACGCCAACAGAAAATTTCTTCAACTAGGGATTAGCAACGACATGATATTATTGCAACAACATATGCAGGACGCGGCGAAGAGCGGTTTGTTTTCAACTTCTGTATTAAATCGAATCGTTTATTTAGAAAGCTTTTCTACGGCAGTAGAGGCCGAGAAAAGGTACCAGGAACTTTGTGGAATGGGCCGCATGGTGCGCGAGCGCTTAATCCGCAAAAACAACCCCGATTGGTTAAGTCTAAGCCTGCCGTTGCCTGGACTTAACCCTCATAAAAAAGCCGCTGTTTTCGCTTAACGCTAAACAACGGCCTTAATAACCTTACCCTACAAAATCTATTTCTTCACAACCACCTCTTTGACTACCAGCCTGGTGCAAAGTTTAACCCAAATGTTCCGAATTTAGAACGCGTAGGATTGTTTAATTGAATAGCATAGTAAGGCTCTAATATCATTGCTCCAAATAAGTTTACACGAAGTGATACACCCGCACTGAAAACAGGCATGCGAACATTCTCATCATATACTTCATAAGGTTGACCATTAACAGTCTGGCTAATCTTATCAGCATCCGTTTTTGTCCATTTAATAACATTGCCATTCTTCCAAGCGAGCCCCCCATCGACAAAAAAGTTTAGATCCGAGAACAGCATTCCAGATGGCAGTACCGCAAGTTTCTCCGGCCCAGTGAACGGTAAACGCAACTCTAAATTCCCGACAACCATCTTCGATCCCGACAGATCATTAAAACTCACTTTACTGTTGGGGCCGAAACTATTATTTTCGAAACCTCTAACCAAGTAAGGGTATCCAATGTAAATGTTATACAACTGATCAGCTCCATCACCTACACGCATATAGGAATAAACACGAGCCGCCAAGGTAAAAGGCTTCATGCGATGATACTTTCTCAAATCGATATTGATTGCCGTAAAATCGAAAGTCCCAAAATACTGCTCCGCACCTAAACGATAACGATAACCTTGTAAAGGTGCTGCAATACCGAATACTGCATTATCCCCCACAAACCCTGCGTTTACTTGATACAAATTAAATGGATCTAGCCGAGCACCTAATAATTGACTTGCTTCATCAGTCGGAACACGCTCTTTATTGGCATAATAGGATGAAAAACCTTGATAATAGCGATCTACTCGGTATGAGTTATACGAAGCTGCAGCTCCAGTCTCAAAGCGATGATGCTTGTTAAATGGATAGGCTACAAAGGCATCCGCCTGCGTTTGAAAAGAACGAATCAAATACTGATCCAGTACCAACTCTTCATAACCAAGCCCGATATCGCGTTGATCGTACTGATAGAATCCAAAACGATAAGGAATATGCGACAAAGATCCACCCCAATTCCAACGCGAACGTTGATTGATATAGGCAACCTGTCCTCCGAAGTCATAAATCTCACCATTAATATTTAACGCAGCAAATATCTGATTGTAACCTAGAATATCCGAGAACATCCCTTGCACACCTGAGGATATACCGGCCCCATATCGAGAACCTACAGACATCCCAACACCGCTATTCGCCAAGTAGTCAAGCTTAAACTTCGGCTGATAGGCTATGTTGTTAATTTGGGAGTCCGAAATTCTGGAGTAAGCGTTAAAGTTTTGCAAATTGGTATTAACCACATTCACCCCACGACTCTGTATTGGTGGTAACATGGCAGCCTCAAAATCAACCGAGCTAGCGCTAACCGGTTGCGCTTCAAACTCCGAAGCTTTCGCTTTATATACGCTATATGCGTTATTCTTAAAGTATGAATACACAATTTCATCATTCGCCGATATACTCATCGCTGGAGAATATTCCGTAATCCCTGAAATTCCTGTAAAGAAATCAGTCATCCTCGCCACCTCATTGGTTTCAAATGTATAGCGATACATATTTCTATAGCCGTCACTGTTAGACAAGAAGTAGATATCTTTTCCGTCGGCTGAAAAATGAGGGTTTAAGTTATTTGCACCAGGGAAAACATCTAAGTTGGTAATTTTCTTTGTCGCGACTTCCACAAACGCCAAATTCATCGGAATATCCACTGTCCGAGAGTCCGAATTTAGAGCTACGCGATCTGTACTGAAAACAATATAGCGACCATCACGTGAGAAGCTCGGCTGAAAATCAGAAAACTTATCGTTCATCAATTGGTTTAGCACTTTTGTCTGCAGATTGTAAACGTATATATCCGAATGACCATTTGCTAAACCCGAGAAAGCGACATGCTCTCCATCAGGAGACCAAGTGATATTTGTAAATTCCGAAATTTCCCCCATCGCCTCCACCGACAAGGTTTTCCCCGTTTCCACATCGACAACCATCAACTTGTTCTTCCCTTCGCTAAATACTGAAAATGCGAATTTCTTACTATCTGGGGAGAAGGTACCGGCCGATTCTAAGAAACTAAACTCATCGATATCTTTATTGGTGAGTCGACTTCCGAGCTTACGAATAATCTTCCCACTTTCGGCATCGGCCAAAAATAGATCTATACTAAACAAATCTAGCTCAGATAAAAAGGCAACATATTTTCCGTTCGGGGAAATTGCAGGAGAGACATTCATCCGTCCAGCATTCTTTGTAGTCAATAAGGGCTGTCCAATCGGACGTGAAGTCGTATCCTTCCCGGAATTTCTGAAAGAATTCTCCATACTATTCTTCCATAAGGTCGACATCGTCTGCGCATCATAACCAAACACGCGACGAATCCCTTGCTCGTACCCATACTTCGCTGTCTCGATGAACAAAGGCATAATCACCGTGTCTCCATACGTGGAGCCTACATAAGACCAAAACGCTTGTCCAAAACGATAAGGAAAATAACGATTCATCTGCTGTGTCATCTGACCCAAAGACGGAAGATCATTACGAGCATAGGCATCTCGCATCCACATCGAAGTAAATGCATCTTTCTTACCAATGGAGAAGTATTCTGCCATACCTTCGACCATCCACAGCGGAATATTAGCCACGTTTTCCAGGCGGGTAGAGTCTCCCCCTTCGATCAACACGCGATACTGAAAGGCATGCACCATTTCGTGCCCCAATACATGTCGCGTCTGCTGATTAATCTGCATTATAGGCATCACAACACGTTGCTTAAACGCTTCCGTCACACCACCTGTACCGACACTAATCTCCCCATTAATCGCCGTAGTTTGTTGAAATTCCGGATGATTATTATAGAAGATAATCGGATTCTTTCTGAAAAATGTATCTTGAAACACCTGCTGATGCAATTCGTACCACACTTCACTTTCCTTGGCCAACCAATTCATCATTGAATCGTTTTTCAAGTAATAGTATAAGTTAAAGTGTGGTGTTTCATACACCTTGAAATCCAATTTCTTATAACGCATTTTGTTTTGCCCAAAATATTGCGCATTTGCTAACTGAGGAAGCATACCGAAAGTCAGCAAAAAAACAATGGCGCAAACGAAAAGCCTAGATAAGCGAATCTGGTTAAATTTCATAAAGTAAGAATTAGCACTATAAAAGTAAATATTTCAGCTAGAATTTTCTAATTACTCTTGTCCTTCTTCTTGTCCCTCTATTTCTCTTAAAATCTCTGGTAAGGTCAATGCAGGAACCTCCGCATTTCCCTCGGCGGAATCCGAACTTGTGGTATCACGCGTAGAGCGAACCCGAGGTCCCGGACAATTGTAAGTTTTTTTAATCTCAACTGTTGGCTCAGGAAACTTCCCTGTTGTCACTCCTAATTCAGGGTGCTTATATAACTCTTCCATATAGACCGCAAATATCGGAAGTGCTGTCTTAGAGCCCTCTCCCGTTGCGGAACTGTTGAAGTGAATACTCTGTTCGTCACAACCGACCCAAACACCTGTTACTAAGTCTTTGGTAACCCCCATGTACCAACCATCGACATAATCGGATGAGGTACCGGTCTTACCACCAATTTGATTGTCATTTTCGAATAAATCCCATTCCCAAAGCGCCTGGGAAGTTCCGCCGGACTCCTCAATTGTACCACGAAGCATATAACCCATCAACCAAGCATTCTCCGGGCTAATTACTTGCTTTTGCTCGGATTTAAACTCCGCTAAAACTTTCCCATCCTTATCCTCGATACGCTTCACTAAGATCGGTTCGGTTTTCTTTCCCGCGTTCATAAACGTACTGTAAGCGCGAACCATCTCGAAAACAGTCACTTCATTAGAACCCAAGCCAACTGAAGGAACAGATTCTAATTTACTCTCAATACCACAAAGATGCGCCATTTTAACGACATTATCCCATCCCACATCTTGGGTAACTTGAGCCGTAACTGAGTTTAAAGAACGAGCTAAAGCATGTCTTAGCGACAGTTCACTGTAAGAAAAATTCCAGTCTGCATTTTTCGGCTCCCAAACCTCATTTTCCCCCTTATTATTTACAAATTCAATCTTCACCGGTTTGTCGGTATATTTATCACATGGCGTTTTTCCAGCCTCTAATGCCGCAGCATAAGCAAATGGTTTAAAGGTTGATCCCGGTTGACGCTTTGATTGATTTACATGATCAAATTTATAAAAATCATGGTTTATACCTCCAACCCAAACTTTTATCTCCCCTGAAAAAGGATTCATCGACATCATGCCCGTATTCAGCATGGCAATATAGTGTTTCAAAGAATCCATGGTTGAATACGTTACGTTCTCCATCCCATCCCAGGTAAAGACCTCCATTGCTTTCTTTTTGTTCAATTCCTCAAATACCTTGGTATCGTCTTTATATTTCTCTTTTAAATAAGCAAAAACCGGAAGCTTCTTCGCCTGATCTTCCAAGAAATTTGGAATAACGTTGCCTTCTTTATCGCGCCATGGCTCCTGACCAGACCAAACATTGTCTAAGCGACGTTGTAGTTCACGCATTTTTTCAGAAACCGCAGTCTCTGCAATTTTTTGCATCCGAGAATCTATCG
>JBEBRI010000204.1:0-5989 GCA_040394915.1 Sphingobacterium sp. | reverse complement strand
AGCAGGAAAAGGTACTCAATCAGCTAAATTGATCGAAAAATATGGATTACACCATATCTCCACAGGTGATATTTTTCGTGCACACATTCAAAATCAAACCGATTTAGGGAAACAAGTAAGTCAAATTATTGCCGACGGAAATTTGGTGCCTGATTCTATCACCATTGCGATGTTAGAAGAGGAGATTAAACAAAATCCGGATGCTAAGGGCTTTATCTTTGATGGCTTTCCTCGTACGGTTGCACAAGCTGAAGCCTTAGATGCTTTTTTAGAGGCAAATAATACAGCTATATCAGGAGTAGTGGCATTAGATGTTGATGAAACAGAACTAACACAGCGTATTGCTAAGCGTCAGGAAATTTCTGGACGCGCAGACGATGCTGCTGACAAATTGAAAAAGCGAATCGAAGAATATTTCGGAAAGACAATTCACGTACTACCTTACTACGAAGCTCAAAATAAATTGACTAAAGTAAATGGTATTGGTGATATTGAAGAAATCTTCAATAACCTGACGGCGGTTATCGATCGTTATTAATAAAATAAATCTAGAGGGTTAATGGCGCAGGGGTCAAATTTCGTTGATTATGTTAAGGTTTGCTGTCGCTCCGGACATGGAGGTGCAGGGTCAGCTCATTTGCATCGTGATAAATTCACGGCCAAAGGTGGTCCTGATGGAGGCGATGGTGGCCGCGGTGGGCATATTATTTTAAAAGGTTCAACACAACATTGGACTCTTTTACACTTGAAATACCGCAAGCATATTATTGCCGAAAGTGGCGAACCAGGGGGTTCAGCTTTACGCTCCGGGGCAACAGGGAAAGATGAAATATTAGAAGTTCCTCTGGGTACTGTTGCAAAAAATGCCGAAACTGGCGAAGTCCTATTTGAGATTACCGAAGATGGAGAGACTAAAATCTTAACTCCAGGTGGTCGCGGAGGCCTCGGTAACTGGCACTTTAAATCGTCGACCGTGCAAACGCCACGCTTTTCACAACCGGGTATGCCCGGAAAAGAAGAGTGGATTATTCTCGAGTTAAAAGTCCTTGCGGATGTTGGATTAGTAGGATTTCCAAATGCTGGAAAGTCGACCTTGCTATCCGTTGTATCGGCAGCAAAGCCGGAAATTGCTGATTATCCGTTCACAACCATTGTTCCCAACTTAGGTATTGTAGGTTATCGTGATAACAAATCGTTTGTTATGGCTGATATTCCTGGAATTATTGAGGGTGCATCGGAAGGCAAAGGGTTAGGACACCGTTTCCTACGCCATATTGAACGAAACTCCGTATTGCTGTTTATGGTACCTGCGGATACAGATCGTACCATTGCAGCGGAATATGATATCTTATTGCATGAATTAACCGCGTACAATCCGGAGTTATTGGATAAGCCGAAGCTTTTAGCCATTACAAAGTCCGATATGTTAGACGAGGAATTGGAAAAAGAGATGGAACTGCAAGTTCCGAAAGGGATACCGCATGTATTTATTTCCTCGGTAAGCGGAAAGAATATACAGCAACTGAAAGATTTAATCTGGAAAGAAATTAACAAATAATATAAAAGCAACTTCGGTTGCTTTTTTTATGTATTTTGCTCCCATGGACTTATCGCTTAAAGACTTCTTAGATAAAAAGGTTGAAGAGTTTAATACCCCTGATTTTATACCATTGGATCCCATCAGTATCCCACATCGTTTTACTAAAAAGCAGGATATTGAGGTTATGGGTTTCTTTGCAAGCATCCTTGCTTGGGGGCAGCGAAAAACAATCATCAATAAGTGTGTCGAATTAGCGGAAAGAATGGACAATGCACCGCATGACTTCATTTTAAATCATCAAGAACAAGACTTAAAGCAAGTGTTGGGGTTTAAGCACCGAACCTTCAACGATACCGATTTGCTTTATTTTATCTCCTTTTTTAAGCAACATTATCTTCGCTTTGACTCCCTGGAAGATGCATTTCTACAAGATTCTTTCGTTCCAGACGCCAATCGCGTGGAACAAGCATTAATTAGCTTTCGATCCTACTTTTTTTCCTTACCAGACTTTCCTACCCGAACCAGGAAGCATATCAGTTCGCCGCTCCAAAAGTCGAGTTGTAAGCGTCTGAACATGTTTCTACGCTGGATGGTGCGAAAAGACAATAAGGGCGTTGATTTCGGAATGTGGAACCGGTTAAAGCCAAGTGATTTAATATGCCCTTGTGATGTGCATGTAGAACGTGTCGCTCGAAAATTTGGATTAATACAAAGCGATAAAGTAAATTGGAAGACCGCACTCGAGCTAACGGAAAATTTGCGTGAATTAGACCCTTTAGATCCCGTCAAATACGATTTTGCGCTATTTGGAATAGGTGTAGTAGGGGAGATGTAAAATGGATTATAGGAGCTTAAACATCTCTTTGTGGGGGCCGATTCCTGGAATATCAAATTCGTCTGACATATATTCAAAACCTAGACTTTCATAGAAAGGATAAGCCACTTCGCGTGCATTAAACCAGAAGTAAGGAACATGCAATTGATTCTTAATATGTTCCATTGCTGCTAGCATCAATTGCTTAGCGTAGCCTTTGCGTCGCGCATCGGGGTGTGTTGCCATACCTCGCAACCGATAGGCTTCGTGTGGCAACTTCGGATGACGCTCTTTTTGACAAGTTAAGACGCAAACCAACTTATTGTCTTCGTCGTAGTAACCAAGATGAAAGGTTTCTGGAAGTAAATCCTGTGGATTGATACATTCCTGTTCTGCTAAGCCATTACGTAGCACTAAGCTACGCAAGGCTAATGTGTCTTGTAATGAGATAAAGCGTATCATTTTTTAGCTAATATTTCTAATAAATCAACTAAACGGTTGGAGTATCCAAACTCATTATCATACCAACCCACTACTTTTACCAATCCACCCACAATACTCGTTAATTGCGCGTCAAACACACAAGAATAGGGGTTATTGATAATATCTACCGAGACAATCGGATCTTCTGTATAATACAGTACGTTTTTAAGTTCATTATCCGCAGCCTCTTTGAACTTTCTGTTAATCTCCTCGACAGTGGTTGGCTTCGCGAGGGTACAGGTGAAGTCCGTTAGCGAACCATTTAATACCGGAACCCGAATACCTGCACCACCAAGTTTTCCTTCCAAATGTTTAAACACATTCGTAATCGCTTTTGCAGCGCCCGTTGTCGTTGGAATGATAGAAGCTGATGCAGCTCTGGAGCGACGAAGATCACGATGGGGCGCATCATGTAAATTCTGATCTCCAGTCATCGAGTGCACTGTCGTAATATAACCGTCTTGGATATCCCAATTGGCATCCAATATCTTGATGAGGGGTGCAACGTTATTGGTTGTACAAGATGCATTGGAGAAGACCGGTGTTGACCAGTCAAAATCCGAGTCATTAATCCCCAAGACTACGGTTGGCACTTCTCTATCGGGTGATGGAGCTGAAATAATGACTTGCTTCGCACCTGCATGAAGGTGTTGCTCTGCCTGTGCCCCCTTGACGAAGTGTCCTGTAGATTCTATAACGACATCTATCTTCAAATCTCCCCAAGGAAGCTCCAAGGGCGATTTCGAATTGAAGATATGAATCTGCTTTCCATCGACGTATAAGTGATGATCATCGTGCTTGACATCCCGATGTAGAGGGCCATGCACTGAATCATATTTAAACAGATGAGCAAGTGTTGCCGTATCTGCCAAATCATTAATCGCCACAATCTCGATCGACGCGTTCTCACGATTTAGTAAGTTACGCAACGTATGTCGACCAATACGACCGAATCCATTAATGGCAATTTTCATTATTTTGTAAATGCTGCAATGACTTCTTCAATCGGTTTCTCACCTTCCCAATAGGTTTTCAATGCCCCGTCGGCACCATATACATAGTTGGCTGGGAATTGATTTGGAATATGGAATTTCTGTATAAACTCTTGGTTTCGATCATAAAGCATCTCTACGTTCGCTTTACCTTCTAGCTCCTTACCAAAAGATGTAAAGAAATTCGCCATTAATGCCGGATCATTCATTGATACATAGTATACATTGATATCTTTAATCTTTGCGTAGTTGCTGGCAAGCGCTGAGGTTTCATGTTGACAGTGGCCACATGAAGGATCAAACATAATGAAGACCGTGTTCTTTCCAGGCTTGATATCTGCTTTACTAAAAGCGATGCCAGACTTTACTTTATAGAAATTAAAATCAGGAATACTTAAAATTGGCGCTTTCACGGCTGTTTGCTGCGGAGCCGCTGCCTGTGGCGTTGCTGTTTGTGAATGATCATGCCCTTCATGTCCAGCAGCGCTGTGATCATGCCCAGCATGTGCATCGGCAGTTTCTTGTTTTGTCGTGGAATTATTATTACAAGCAACGGTGCTTAAGGAGATCGCGAGAATAGGAATTAAGAACTTTGTTTTCATATCGGATTTTGTAAAATGTAAAACTAAGAAAAATAAGATAATCGAAATAGCATTTGAAAGTATTTAGTCGCTTCTTGAATGCATTTAGACCTATGGCTGACAGTGGAAGCAGTCTTAAAGGTATTTGAGTTTTTTTAACGCGTTAGAAAATGGCAGGGGGAGTGCGTACAGTCCAAAAAATACAATTGGATATTCTTTAACCAAATCATCAAGCATGGTTCAGTGCCCCATAACGCAAAAGCTTAAATTAGGGGGCACTTTTCCTTTCAGTTGATTATAAAACAAAAAAGCCCGGTTAGATTTCTAACCGGGCTCTTGTTTATGTTTAAGCTTAAGCGATCACTTTAGCTTGTTTTTTTTCTTCTGGTTTTGCTGAATCAGCAAGGTGTTTTCCAGCACTCATGTCATAAATAGACGGAGCAGCTAAGAAAATTGAAGAGTAAGTCGCTACGACGATACCAATTAAGATTGCGAATGAGAATCCGCGGATAACTTCCCCTCCGAATACAAATAATACTGCTAATACGAAGATTACTGTTAATGAAGTAATCACCGTACGGCTTAATGTCGAGTTGATCGCGTTATTGATTGTTGTATCCATTTTCTCATGATGCGCATTTGGTTTCGCTAGGTATTCACGTAGACGGTCAAATACAACCACCGTGTCATTCACCGAGTAACCTAATACGGTTAGGATTGCCGCGACAAAGTGTTGGTCAATATCTAAAGAGAATGGAACTAATCCATCTAAAATGGAGAATAGACCTAATAGGATAATCGCATCGTGAATAGTAGCAATTGCCGCACCTGCAGAATATTGCCATCTGCGGAAACGAATCAAGATATACGCCGCGATGACAATGATCGATAAGATCGCCGCATAGATCGCACGATCGCGGATGTCCGAAGCAATCGTAGGTCCTACTTTTTGTTGCGATAGAATCTCGTATTTGCCATCAATTTTCCCTAAGCCTTCGTTCAATTTTGCTAATACTTCTTGATCAGCCTCATCACTTGTTTCTTGGATGTGGTAAGAAGTAGTAACACGTAATTGGTTCTCACTACCGAACGTCTTAACCTCTGTTGTGGTTCCAAATACATTATCTAAGCTTTCACGTACTTGTTCAGCAGCAATCGCTTTATCAAACTTAACGGTATACGTACGACCACCTTGGAAGTCAACACCGTATGAGAAACCTTTAGTAAGGATAGCACCGATACTTACGACGATAGCAATAAGTGAGATGGTATAGAATAATTTTCTCTTCTTGATAAATTGGTAGTTTGCATTTTTCATCGTGTGATCAGACCAAGGGAATGAAACCGTGATTTTCATGTCTTTGCTCAACATGTATTCGAAAATCAAACGTGTGATGAAAATTGCTGTGAATAAAGATGTAATAATACCGATCATTAAGGTTGTAGCAAAACCTTGAATAGGTCCTGAACCTGTAAAGAATAAGATTACACCTACTAAGAAAGTTGTGATTTGTGAATCTAAGATTGAAGGTAAAGCATGTTTGTAACCATCAGAAACAACCTGACGCATTGATTTACC
>JBEBRI010000203.1:0-6047 GCA_040394915.1 Sphingobacterium sp. | reverse complement strand
ATTCAATGATTTTTCTTCTTCTACCATGTAGCAAAGTTAGCTATTTCATCGATATATTGGATGAGAAGCTACTGAATACTTAATGCTTTTTACTTATTTTCGAAATATTAAAACTTACATATGAGATTTAAACTTTTACTTCTGATTTGCTTATCCCTTCCAAGCCTTGTTTTTGCTCAAAAAAGGGTAAAGCCCAAATTGCTTATTTATGCTGATAGTTTCGTCGGTTGGGCAGCAGCAGTACAAGCGAGTAAGTCTAACGTAGAGACAATTTTAGTCATTGATAATCTGGATTTCTTAAAGACAGCTGAAGGCGAAAAAGTGGTGATAGATCAGAAATTTAAACTCAACGGTGGTGTCTGGATGGAGTTACTGATGGATATGGCCTTAAGTAAAACGAGGGATCAGACACTTGCAGAAACGGTGATGAGCGATATAAATCCGAGGCTAGCGGCAAACAGCATCGATCGATTTAAAGCCAAAATGCAAGGCGTAACGATAGTTGTCGGTGAAAAAGTAACGCAAATCAATAGAAGTAAGAAGAGCTGGCAGATAACGCTTTCCAACAGGGAGAAGTTTGCTGTCTCCGTGTTAATCGATGCAACGCAAGGTCGCGAATTATACAGCAATCTTTCGATACCTGATAGTCTGGTTGCTAGGAAAAGTGAATTCACCCCGATCGACGCGATCTCCTTACCTCTAAGCCGTACCACTGTGGCGGTGGAGGAATTGGATCAGCAGGTTAAATTGTTGGGGATTCAAGCCATTTTAAATGCGCAATACGAGAATATGTTTAGCGTAGGCCCTAATCTACAACTGACTGACTCGCCGAATGATATCCCTATGCGTATTTCTTTAGGACAAGCACTCGGCGCTGTCGCGGGCTACTGTGCGTTCTTCGATACAAAGGCGGACAAAATTGATGTTCGCAAAATACAATCCGAACTACTAGCCTTCAATGCACGGCTGAATCCATATGTGGATATTCGCGTTGATGATCCTCATTTTGCATCCATTCAAAAGTTTTATTTAACAGGTTTTTTTCTCGGTGAAGTTAAAGATGGCGGGATGTATCTACAAAAGGATGCAATCGTGAAATTTGATGATGTCAAGCCCGTGTTGAATGACCTTTATTCGCGTAGTCAGCTCTGGTTTTTAGACAACTATCGAAACGAAGGAATGCGTTGGAAGGATTTAATCAGTTTGATTAAGTTTATTTCATTGAAAGGCGACGAGGTTGAACAGCAGCTGATCAAAGAATGGACGACTAAGCGCAAGTTTGAAGGGGCCTACGACCCAGAAGCATTCGTTACTCGGGGGCAATTGGCGGTGGTTTGCGATTTATATTCGAGCTCATTTGCCAAAGCGATCAATGTAGAGGGGCAATTTAGAAAGTAAGAATAGACAGAATACTTACTTAGCAGTATAAATACGGAAAAAGCCTGCTCTTGAATGAGCAGGCTTTTCCGTTGAATTTTAAATATATTATTGCCTATTTATATGCAAATACTTTACCTAGGGAATCGGAACCAGTGAATGTACAACCTTGATCGATTAACTCACCCGTACCAATATTGATTACCATGCCGTGTACGGCTAGATCATCACGTTGTTTCCAAGCATTTTGAATAATGGATGTACTACAAAGGTTGAAGACTTGTTCTTTTACATTCAATTCTACCAGGCGATCAGCTTTCTTTTCTTGATCGGCGATCGCGTCTATTTCTTCAGCGTGCAGACGGTATACATCTTTAATATGGCATAACCAGTTGTCAATAATTCCATATTGCGTAGCACTTAATGAAGCGGCAACACCACCACAACCATAGTGACCAGCTACTATCACGTGTTTAACTTTCAACACGTTAACCGCGTAGTCAAGAACTGAAAGCATACTCATGTCAGAATGCACGCACATGTTTGCAATGTTGCGATGTACAAATACTTCACCGGGTTTCTTGCCGGTCAATTCATTTGCAGGAACACGGCTATCAGCGCAACCAATCCATAAAACTTCAGGACTTTGTCCCTTTGCCAATTGTTGGAATCTGCCAGTTTCGTCATTTTTAACAAACTCAACCCAATCCTTGTTTCCTTCTTTAATCTTGTTGAACCCAGTTTCTAATACTTTATTTTCCATTTTTTTGTCAATATGATTTTATGGCAATCCGAAAGGATTGCACAAGTTTCCGCATTTCTTTGAATTAATTAAACTACTTTTTGAAGTTTTTGTTTTTTTAAGCGAAAATTGCCATTCAGCGGCTTTTGCTTATAGGTCACATCGTTTAGCTCGATCGATAAACCCTTACTTAATGCATTTTGTTCGAAATCCTTAATTACGTCGATAACATCCTTGTCAATAAATTTACTCTTATGACCATCGATAACCACAGACTTTACACCTTTTGGTAAGTTATATAGCTTTTGTTGGATAGGCGCTTTATTTAGGAATGTAACTTCCTCTGCCAGCGTTAGCACGGCCATGTCAGCTTCTTCTTTTTGAACGATATTAAATTGATAAGCATTAGTCATATTCGCTTTCAAAATATAGAAGGTCGCCACCACAATACCAATTCCAACACCGGTTAACAAGTCCGTAAATACGACTGCAGCAACGGTAATGAAGAATGGGATAAATTGATCCAACCCTTTTTTGTAAATCTGCTTAAACAATGCTGGTTTTGCTAATTTAAAACCGGTGTGTAGTAAAATAGCAGCTAGACCTGCCAAAGGAATCAAATTTATTATTGTCGGAATTGCTAATAGTGCAACTAACAACCAAATACCATGTAATATTGCCGATTGTCTCGTTCTGCCACCTGAGTTTGCGTTAGCCGATGATCGTACAATAACCGAAGTCATAGGTAGTCCTCCTAACAGACCGCTTGACATATTGCCGATGCCTTGCGCTACTAACTCTCTATTTGTTGGTGAGTTACGCTTGAATGGATCCATTTTGTCAACCGCTTCGATACTTAAAAGGGTTTCCAAACTCGCGATAATAGCAATTGTGAAGGCTACAACCCATACATCTTTACTTACAATTTGTGTGAAGTCAGGGAATATGAACAAGCCTTTGAATTCAGCAAATGAAGATACGACAGGGATCGATACAAAATGATCAGGGTTCAAAGCAAAACTTGTTCCTTCAAAAGCAACGCCTAACGCAACGCCTAAGATTACGACGATTAGTGGAGCTGGAATTTTGCTAAGCTTCTTGAAGGAAGGCCAGAATATTAACACAGCAAGTGATAAGAAGCAGATAATTGTTGCTCCCCAATTTATACTTGAAAAGATGGTGTCGGTAAACGCCGCAATTCCACCGCCGTCTTCAACCTCGAAGGCATGTGTTTCAGTCATTCCAAAAGCCAAAGGAATTTGCTTTAAGATAATCGTGATTCCAATTGCTGCGAGCATACCTAGAATAACCGATGAGGGAAAGTAATTTCCAATCATTCCAGCTTTCAAAACGCCGAGTACTAATTGAATTACACCCGCTAAAACAACAGCTAATAAGAAAGTTTCATAGGCCCCTAATTGTTGTATGGCGCCTAGTACAATAACGGTTAATCCCGCCGCCGGACCACTGACGCTCAGCGCGGATCCGGAGATTGATGCGACAACGATACCCCCAATCACGCCGGTCAAAACACCAGCAAATAATGGTGCCCCAGAAGCCATGGCAATTCCTAAACAGAGTGGCAGTGCCACTAAAAATACTACAATACTTGCAGGTAAGTCATATTTTAAGTCTCTTTTCGATAGTTTGAGAAAAGCAGACACACGTGTTCCTAACATAATTAAATAAGTTTTTAAAATTCAACATTAAACGATGTGGTAGATCGCCAATACTGCCATTAAGACCTAGCAAAACAGGGTCAGAAAGGCGATTTTAAGAAAATGAATGTTGAATTACGCGTTAGGAGGCGGTGTTGGTACGCGTGGATGGAAGGCACAGATGGTCCTTTCATTCTTCAGATAATGTTTTGTACGTCCAGAATTTTCTACCGTCGGGTTGAAGCTAAGGAAATCGATAGCGTCAGGTTTGAAAATTTTGATACTATGCTCATGCAAGTCTTCATTGTTACTGTTATTGCCTTTAGCCGTATTCTCAAGCTCTAATTGCATCACGACTTGCAATACAGTTCCTTTGTCTAGCACATCCACGAAGATTGGCGTCATGCTAATCAGCATCTTCGTGAAGAAGATAAAGAAGCATAACTTCGCCGCAATGATGCGTTGTGTCTTCGAAAAGAAATGTGCTCTTGCAATCATAAACTTCACAAAAATAAAATTAAATTTTAAAAAACAACTTTTTTTGGAATTTAATTGTGAAATGATGACAAAACTATGTATTTAATCCTGATTGGCTAACAATTTGTTAATATTAGAATTCTACTTAAGTTTATAATTAGAATATTATCTTTATTTATTGCGATCTTTTGATAAAATATCTATGATAACACAACAGTTTATCGATAAAATTTCCAGTTCCTATAGCCCAAAAGGAGCATGTATACAACTCGGGTCTGGTATATTAAATGGGGAAGTCGTTACGGATGCCAAAGTGAATTTGGCGCTGAAAATGATGAATCGCCACGGTTTGATCGCCGGCGCAACCGGTACAGGAAAGACGCGAACGCTGCAGTTGATGGCCGAACAGCTGTCAGATGCCGGGGTTCCCGTATTGATGTTAGATGTAAAGGGCGATCTCTCTGGCCTTGCGGAGCCTGGTAAAACCAACGATGCACTAATCGAACGTGGACAGGCAGTGGGAATCCCTTTTGAACCAGCAAGTTTTCCAATCGAATTATTTTCTTTAAGCGGTAAACTCGGCGCCCCCATGCGGGTAACGGTAGAGGACTTTGGTCCGGTGTTACTGTCTAGAATACTGGACTTAAACGATACCCAGTCGGGCGTATTAAGTGCCATTTTCAAATATGCGGATGACAACCAGCTCCCTATCGTTGATTTTTCGGATCTTAAAAAGCTACTCAGCTATTTGTCGGAAGGCCCCGGCGCCGAGGAAATTAAAGCAGACTATGGGAAAATTAGTGCTGCATCGGCGAGTACGATTCTTCGCAAGATCGTCGCGATCGAACAACAAGGCTTGGAACATATCTTTGGGGAAAAGGAATTCGAAATTAATGATTTATTTGGCAAGGTGGATGGGAAAGGCGTGATTACGCTATTGAATATTTCGGACATCCAAGATCAGCCCATTTTGTTTTCTACATTCCTATTGAGTTTATTGGCACAGCTATTCAAACAGCTTCCTGAAGTGGGAGATTTGGAAAAACCCAAATTGGTTTTCTTTTTCGATGAAGCGCATTTGCTATTTAACGGCGCCTCTAAAGCATTTCTAACTCAAATTGAACAGATTGTTCGTTTAATTCGTTCTAAGGGCATAGGCGTCTTCTTTTGTACGCAGGCGGCAACGGATATTCCCGAGAGTGTCTTAGGTCAGCTAGGGAATCGCATTCAACATGCCTTACGCGCATTCACGCCGAACGATGCCGAAAATCTTCGCAAGACGGTGAAAACTTACCCTACCTCGGAATTTTATGAGATTGATAAGGTGTTAACCTCTCTAGGAACAGGACAAGCCTTAGTAACGGTGTTAAACGATAAAGGTATTCCGACCGAGGTCGTGGCTACGCATCTCGTTCCCGCCAGAGCGGTGATGGGCCCTTGTTCGTCGCAACTGTATACAGACTTAGTGAACGGCTCGGAATATGCGGTAAAATACCAAGAACGGGTTGAACGAAGGACGGCTTCAGAGATTATTGACGAACGTATGAGGCAGTTTCAACAAAAACAAGCGGCAGAAGAAGCACGAAAAGAAGAAGAGAAGGCTAATAAATCAAAATCATCCTCGGGTTCGCGTCGACAAACTCCATTGGAAGCAGCGCAAAATCAGGCTTCGCGAACCTTAGCGCGCGAAGGTGCAAAATTGCTTGGGAAAATTGCAACCGGAATCCTCAATTCGATTTTCAAAAAGAAATAGATAAAATACTATATTTGCAACGCTATTAAAATACTAAACA
>JBEBRI010000202.1:0-6061 GCA_040394915.1 Sphingobacterium sp. | reverse complement strand
AAATGGACTGAATATCATAAATGGAAGTTTGACTCCCAATGGTATACGAAGATCGTAGGTAAATTGGTGTTAAAAACACAAGCTCAATTTGGATACTTAGGTCAATATGGAAATGAAACGCCAACTTCTCCTTTCGAGCGCTTCAAGCTAGGAGGTGATGGTATGCAAGGCTTTGACTTCTTACAAGGATCGGAAATTATCGCTATGCGTGGATACGCGAACGGCCGCATCATTCCTGCCTCTACAGGTAATGCTATGCAGAATATCGCAACGCAATCCGGTAGTCCAATTTATGCGAAATATCAAATTGAACTTCGTCACCCTATCATGTTAAATGATCAAGCGACTGTATTTGCTTTAGCATTCGCAGAAGCGGGTAACACTTGGAACAAATTTGATGAGGTGAATCCATTTAAAGTTCGTCGTGCAGTAGGTGTCGGAGCACGTATTTTCTTACCTATCTTTGGTATGTTGGGAATTGACTATGGCCATGCGCTAGATCCAATCCCAGGAATGCAGACTTCGGAGTGGAAGCAAAACTTCACATTTAGTATTATCCAGAACATGGGTGGATTCTAGGATTAAACTTTTTAGCACAATATTTGTCATAAACAAAGAAATGATTAAAATAGGTAGATCTATGAAACGAATATTAGTATTAGTAGCTATGCTAGCCTTCATGGGCAGTGTATCATACGCGCAGAAATTAGCTTATGTAGATTCAGAATTTGTAATGAAACATATCCCTGAATATAACAATGCGCAAAAGCAATTAGACAATTTATCCCAACAATGGCAATCGGAGGTTGACAAGCAATATGCGAATATCGAGACGTTATACAAAGCGTATCAAACCGATGCTCCTCGCTTAAATGAAGATATGCGTAAGCGTCGTGAAGATGAGATTGTCAACAAAGAAAAATCAGTAAAAGAGTTTCAACGTGGAAAATTCGGTATGGATGGTGAATTATTTCAACAACGCGAGAAGTTGATGAAGCCTATTCAAGACCGCGTTCAAAAGGCGATTCAAGACGTTGCGAAAGCAGAACAGTTTGATTTTATTTTAGATAAACGTAGTGAAACTTCGTTTTTATATGCTAATCCTGCATTGGACAAAAGTAACGAGGTTATTACTAAGCTAGGTTTGAAGCCAAATGCATCCTTGGCAAACTAAGTTTTTTTATTATTATTGCGTAACTAATTTTTAACTAGATAATTTAAAATAGCAAAATCCTTATATCAGCGTATATAAGTAATTAACATGAACAGCATGAAAAATTTATTGAAAAGTGTAGTAGTAGCATCGGGAGTTTTATTGGCAGCAAACACGGCGAGTGCACAACAAAAAATCGGACATATCAACACTGCAGAAATTGTGCAATCAACTCCGGAGTTTCAAGCAGCGGAAGCACAAATGAAAACCTTAAGCGAAACAAAACAAAAAGAGCTTCAAGGAATGTATGCTGAATACCAAAAGAAACAAAATGACGCGAACGAGAAGTTAAGAAACAGAAGCGAAGCGAATAAAGAGACCGTAGATGCTGAAGTTCAAACAATCGCTAACGCTATGCGTGAAATGGAAACACGTATCCAAGAAGTACAACGCGTAGCGCAAGAGGATATTGGTAAGAAACAACAAGAATTGTACGCTCCGATTGAACAAAAAGTATTTACTGCAATCAATGCGGTAGCGCAAGAAAAAGGATACGCTTATGTATTGGATGTTTCCAATGGCAGTATTCCTTATTTCGGTGGCGGTGATGACTTAACTGCTGATATCAAGAAAAAACTTGGTATTTCAGCTACTGCAGCACCTGCAACCAAAAAATAAGTTTACAACATTCTTAGTAAAAAAGGCTTTCAAATAATGAAAGCCTTTTTTACTTATAGGGTATCCCCGTTAAAGGTTTCCTTTTTTCATTTCTTCCATTGCGTAATTCGCGGCTCGAGCTGTTAAAGCCATAAATGTCAGCGAGGGATTCTGTGTTCCGGTGGAAGTCATACTCGCCCCGTCGGTCACAAACACATTCCGACAACTATGGACTTGATTCCATCGGTTCAACACGGAAGTCTTGGGATCATGCCCCATTCTCGCTCCTCCCATTTCATGGATATCAAGGCCAGGGTTTTGTCTTGAATTATGACTATAAATATCTTTCACACCGATATATTCGAGCATTTCGGACGCTTGTGCAATAAAATCTTCCATGCTTTTCTGGTCATTATCGTCGTATTGGATGGAGGTAATAAGTTGCGGCATTCCATATTTATCTTTCTGATCCTCGCTAAGACGCACGTGATTACTCTCTTTTGGAATGGTCTCTCCCTGCATCATCATTCCAATACCCCAACCACCGACTTCCAGTAAGCTGTCTTTGAATGCTCCTCCAACCTGTTGATCAGTAGCTATTCCGCGTCGCCTATAAGCAGAGAAAAATGAAGCATATCCGCGTAAGAAATCAGTTTCTTGCTTTTTCACATTTCTGAAGTTCGGAATTAGCGGCTGTGTGGGTCTGCGACCAAAATAATATTGATCTTCAAATCCTTCTAGGCTTCCACCAACACTTCCTAAATAATTATGAAAAGCGACATATTTCCCCAACGTACCACTGTCATTTCCTAAGCCATTTGGAAAACGAGACGATTTAGAATTCAACAATATTAAATTACTCGCCAATGCAGAGGCATTCAAGAAAATAACCTTAGCCTTGTATTCGGTAGTTTCCAGTGTCTCGGCATTAATCACACGCACACCTGAAGCTTTCTGCGTTTCTTCATCAAAGAGTATCGATTCGACAATAGACTGCGATTTCAAGGTCAAATTACCCATCTTTTCGGCCCAGGGCAAGGTGGATGCATTCGAACTGAAATACCCTCCAAATGGACATCCACGTTGACACATCGTGCGATTCTGACACTGTGTTCTACCTTGCTGAATATGTATTGGCTGAGGCGCGGAAATATGGGCACATCGACCGGAAATAACTTGTCTGTCTGGATATTTCTGAGGAATCTTTTGTTGAATCATTTTTTCCACCGCATTTAAATCAAATGCAGGGAGAAATTCACCATCGGGCATCGCTGAATTACCATCGCGATTACCTGAAACCCCAATAAACTTTTCTACATAACTATACCAAGGCGCAATATCGCGATATCGAATTGGCCAATCGACGGCAAATCCATCTCTCTCGGGACCTGAAAAATCAAAATCACTCCAGCGTTGCACTTGACGAGCCCAAGTTAAAGACTTACCGCCAACTTGATAACCCCGTATCCAATCAAACGGATGCTCCTGAATATATGCTTGATCTTGGTCTTTTGTGAAAAAGTGAATGGCATCCTCCTTGAAAGCATAGCATTTGGAAGCTATCGGATTCTCTTGCCGTAATTTTGTACTCAAGGTATTATGATGCTCGAATTGCCAAGGATCGGTAAATGCTGTCGGATAATCCTTGATATGTTTGACGTCTCTCCCACGCTCTAGGACTAGGGTCTTGAATCCTTTCTCACAGAATTCCTTTGCTGCCCAACCGCCGGAAATACCCGAGCCGATGACAATAACATCAAATTGATTTGTTTCAGACTTCATTATGTTTTATATAGATAGCTAATTGACGAGGCCAATCAACAGATTTTGGTTGTACGAGGCAATTTACAAAAGAGTATACATATAAATCAAGCTTTTGCACTATTGCATCAATAATGTTATTTTGTACACGTGAGACATGATGAGGCGACATCGATTTTATTATATCTTGCCAATTGTTTTTAATCTTTCTAAATAATTTATTATGCATGCATAGTATAGTCGCTTTCTTTATATTTGTTATACCTAATTTGTAAACTATGATAGGTCAAGTACTATTCGGCGTGTTGTTAATCGCGTCGTTGATTCTTTTCTTCTATAACGCCAAAAAGATTTACCGGAACATTAAACTCGGCAAGTCTATCAATCGATTTGATCGACCGGGAGAACGATTGAAGACGATGTTTTTGGTAGCTTTTGGCCAGAAAAAGATGTTTAAAAGACCCATTCCGGCACTACTCCATCTCTTTGTTTATGTCGGTTTCTGTATTATCAACATCGAAATGCTGGAGATTGTAATTGATGGTTTGTTTGGCACGCATCGCGTATTTTCGTTTTTAGGCGGCTTTTACAATTTCCTCATATATGCTTTCGAAATATTAGCTTTTGCTGTATTATTAGGCTGTGTGATTTTCTTTATTCGTAGAAACGTCTTAAAACTAAAAAGGTTAAATCAGCCAGAGTTAGCTAATTGGCCTAAAACGGACGCCAATCTGATTTTAACGGCAGAAATACTCTTAATGACAGCATTCTTATTCATGAATGCAGCCGATCAAAAACTACAGGCAATGGGCGCGGAGCATTACCATATCGCTGGCGCGTTCCCAATTAGTACTTACCTTCTCCCACTACTACCCAATGAGACAAGTAGTTTAATCCTGATTGAACGGTTTTGTTGGTGGTTTCATATCATTGGCGTATTTGCCTTTTTGAACTATCTTCCAATATCCAAGCACCTACATATTCTATTGGCGTTTCCAAATACGTATTTTTCACGTTTGGAACCAAAAGGAAAGCTTGATAATATGCCATCCGTTACTGCCGAAGTGAAAGTAATGCTAGACCCGTCATTACCGCCTCCTACCGGTGAGCCTACGCGATTCGGCGTGAAAGACGCATTTGATCTAACTTGGAAAAATTTGCTGGATGCATATACTTGTACAGAATGTGGACGCTGCACTTCCGCATGTCCAGCAAATATAACTGGCAAACTCCTCTCGCCTCGCAAAATCATGATGGATACGCGAGACCGAATTGAAGAAATCGGAAAGAACGTAGACAAGAATGGAGCCTTTCAGGAGGATGGCAAATCTTTATTGGATACTTATATCACCCGAGAAGAGATATGGGCTTGTACAAGCTGTAATGCTTGTGTAGAGCAATGCCCTGTTAACATTAACCCTTTAGAGATAATTATTGGTTTACGCCAATTCGCGGTGATGGAAGAATCTCAAGCTCCCTCAAGTGTGAACAACATGTTCTCCAATTTGGAAAACAATGGAGCACCTTGGAAATATGCACAAGCAGACCGTGCCAATTGGACTAATCAATAAGATGAAATTAACATGGAAAATAACATACATATTCCTACCGTAGCGGAACTATTAGCTCAAGGAGAATCTCCAGATCTATTATTTTGGGTTGGCTGTGCAGGTAGTTTCGACGAACGTGCGCAAAGAATTACCCGCGATATTTGCAAGATATTACATCATGTAGGCATTAAATATGCTATCCTAGGCACCGAAGAATCCTGTACAGGAGATCCTGCCAAACGTGCCGGAAACGAATTTCTTTTTCAAATGCAAGCCATGATGAATATTGAACTGCTGAATGGTTATGAGATTAAGAAAATAGTGACCGCATGTCCGCATTGCTTTAACACATTAAAAAATGAGTACCCCAGCCTCGGCGGAAACTATGAAGTGATACACCATACACAACTTATCCAATCCTTAATTGATGAGGGAAAATTAAAACCTGCCGACGGGCATGAGTTTAAAGGCAAAAAGATCACTTACCATGATCCTTGCTATTTGGGCCGCGCAAATGAAGTTTATGAAGCTCCTCGTAAAGCATTAGAAATATTAGACGCCGATCTAGTTGAACTAAAGCGATGTAAATCGAATGGTCTTTGCTGTGGTGCCGGTGGTGCGCAAATGTTCAAAGAACCAGAAAAAGGAAATAAGGACGTCAATGTGGAGCGTATTGAAGATGTACTTGAAAGTCAGGCAAGCGTTGTTGCGGCCGCTTGTCCATTTTGTATGACCATGCTCCGTGATGGTGTCAAGGTCAAAGAAAAAGAACAGGAAATTCAAGTCCTTGATATTGCAGAAATAACTGTTAAAGCCAATAAATTATAGTCGGATTGAATAAAAAAATAGGCCTTGCAAATTGCAAGGCCTATTTTTTTGCTGTTCAGTACCTAGGAGCAGATTCGAACTGCCATGCCCATTCAGGCGCCACCCCCTCAAG
>JBEBRI010000201.1:0-6165 GCA_040394915.1 Sphingobacterium sp. | reverse complement strand
GAGAGCTATGCAGCCTATTTGCAGAGCGCTATAGACGCTTATCAAGCGAAATAAAGATCCCTAATAGATCATTCAGAGTCCATGTGAAGCGTATGCTGAGCGTGGGCTTTTTTGCTTAAATGGGAGCCTTTTTAATAATTAATAATCCGAATGTGTTGTGTTAATCAGCCACCTCCACACTTGATTCACTATTTATTAATTTGATATTAAATACAACTGGATGAATCGTACTTTTGAATAGGATTTAAGGGAAAATTTCTAATCAATCTGTGAAGAAAGATTTCGGACATGTGGCCCTAATTCAGATTTGATATTACCTGTGGTATACTTTGAAAATATAAGTGTGGCCTCAAATATAATTAAGAATCCCGTTCATCTATTACATCATTTAGAAGGTCAACTTATCATTCATTTATGTCGAAACAAAAGCAGCTTACACAAGGACAACATGGGCACACACTCCATCACAATGCTGTGCTATCTAAGGATGGTCAGTGGATGGTTTTTGACTACCGGAATGATGAAACCCATATTGCAAAAACTGGAACGATTGCGGTGTTGAATTTACTGGATGGAAAGGAGTATCCCATCTATCAAACTTTAAATCAATCGGAATACGGTCCAGGAGTGGGGGCGGCATCATTTAATCCGCATACCAATCAAGTGGTTTTTATTCACGGTTTGTGTGATGCCGATAAAGAGACGCCTTATGATATCACTCGAAGGACCGCGGTGATGGTAGATATGGACAAGAATAATGAGGCATCATATTTGGATAGTCGTGATATCGTTGCACCCTATGTTCCTGGTAGTTTACGAGGCGGTACGCACTCACATATGTGGAGTCCAGATGGTCGTATGTTAAGCTTCACTTATAATGATGCGCTGATCGATCCTCAGCTCCGCACAGTAGGCGTCATGCTGCCGGCGGATACTGCCGAGAAAGTGGGTGATGAAGCGGGGAATGTGCAGGGATTTTTCTATGCTGCAATCGTTTCGCATGTCGTAAATAAGCCGAGATGGGGTTCTGATGATATTAATAGAGCTTTTGATGAATGTTGGGTGATTAATCCAGCCGGGTCGAAAAACGCATTTAGTATCGCTTTTCAAGGGAATACAATCAACGAGAATGGTCACCTCATCACCGAGGTGTTCATCGTGGATATTGACGGTGAAAATATTTTAAATGATCGTCAAGCGGTCGGGGAATTGGGCGAACGGCCAAAGGTTCCACAGGGAACTCTCCAAAAAAGACTCACTTATACTGAACATGGACTTTCAGATTTACGCCATTGGTTAAGAGCGAGTCCAGACGGTCAATATATTTACGCGCTCGCAAAAGATAGACATCAGCAGAACCAGCTCGTTCGCATTTCTGTAAGCAGGGGAGAAATGAAATATATTTCAGCGTTCCCATTCTCGATCTCATCCCCAATCAATTTAGATTCAAAGGGCGAGTATGTGTGCTTCATCGCAAATAATCAGGTATACCGATATCGAATGGCAGACGCGGACTTGCAGCAACTAACGAATAATAGGTTGAACGCATCTCCAATTGTCGGTGCGCCACATTTCGATCGACATAACAAGAATGTATATTACAATCAAATGGTGCGTTGCAACGAAGGTGAATTCATTCAAATCATGTCTACGAGCATTTAGGTCATCTTATGATTCCAATTTCTTAACAAAGAATTTACCTTACTCTTCTAAAATTTTCACGTATTTTTATGTTTCAACCTAAACATAATAAACAATGAAAATGTTAAGTACCAAAAAGTTATTTCAGCACATACTATGGGCAGCCTCGCTAGGCATTTCATCGATGTCTTCATCTTTCGCGCAGCTTAATGAAGTAAAAATTTTTGCGCACCGTGCTGGAGCACATGAATATGATGAGAATACGTTGTCGGCTTTCAAGACCACTTATGAGCAAGGGATGCGTGGCTATGAAACGGATGTCAGAATCACGAAAGATGGACACTTGGTGATTTTTCATGATGATAATCTAAAAAGAATTGTCGGCAGGGAAGGAGTGATTGAAGAGATGACACTTGCGGAAATTAAGAAATTAAAAACCTTGAAAGGTAACGAGATTCCAACCTTAGATGAGATCGTGGATTATTTCAAAGACAAACCAGGTGTTTATATTGAATTTGAAATGAAGACGAGTAAACCGATGTACGATGAGGTAACATTGCACAAGTACTGCGATATGCTGTACAATAAAGTATATTCAAATAGACCTCAAAATTCGGACTATTTGCTTACCTCATTTGACAAAAGACCACTACAATACTTGAAGCAGAAATATCCAAATGCAGATTTAATGTTTATTAAAGGAGAGGCTTTGACACAGGCATTAATCGATGAGACAAAAGCCCTAGGAATAAAACGAATAGCGGCAAATATTACGCAAACTACTCGTGCAATGGTTAAAGACGCCAAGAAACAAGGGATGACTGTGAGTTTATGGCCTGGACGCTCCGTTGATGATTTCCTTTTAGGATTATCACTAGGTTCTGACTATCTCTGTACAGACGTGCCTATTGAAGTATCCACCTGGGTTAAAAACAATGCCAGTTGGATTAAACTAAAATAAAATATGCCGGTCACAGCGCCGGCTTTTTTGATAAGCAAGCAATCCATAGACAATTGAGGTCTATCACAGCTTACAAATAAAAATAAGAAAGGCTTAGCCACTCAAAAAATGAATGGTGAATTTGCTTAGGTAGCTTATGGAGCTGACCTAAATCGTTGTTTGCTGCTTTAGAAGAATGTGCTCCTGCCATTTTTTGATAATGACACATACTTCATATGCTTCTTGTCGCTCAAAGGAACGCAGGAGGGTCTCTAATGTTAAAATGATCTCCGAAATATGGATGAAGTTCCCTTCTTCATCGCGATAATCGCCTAGAATGTCCAAAAGTACACAATGGGTTTCGAATTCTTGGAACTTGCTTTGATAACTGCGATCAGCATGCAACCAAAGGTGCTCAAATTGGAAGCCCGACTCGATATGCTTATGACATGCTAGTTCATACTGTGAACGTCGGGTTTTTAGCTCTTGTTTCATTTTCTCTACGCTATCTTGTAGGGAATCATACATGTTGGAGAGATGGAGTTGTACTTCCTTGTGTTGTGAAATAAGTGGCATAACTATTAAATTTTGATGCTCGTAAGTGTTCTAACAAATAATAGGTTGATATGTTTGGTAGATCGCTGATATTCTGATTCTTGTACTAAAATAATACATAATTAGGTTAAAAGAAATATATTTGAAATTATGATGGAAAAAAATATCAATTCAATATTCCTTGAGATTTGCGCTAACTCAGTTTATTCCGCTAAGCAAGCGCAAATAGGAGGAGCTAGTCGCGTGGAATTATGTCAAAACCTCGAGAATGGGGGGACCACACCCTCCTATGGACAAATTAAGCTTGTTCGTGAGGCTCTTGATATTGCTGTACACGTGTTGATTAGACCACGCTCTGGTGATTTTCTTTATAGTGCGGATGAATTTAACGAGATTAAACAAGACATTCTTTTTTGTAAAGATATAGGTTGTGATGGGGTGGTTATTGGAGTGTTAGATCAAGCGGGGAACGTAGATAAAGTACGCATGCAGGAACTTGTTGACTTAGCGAAGCCCATGTGCGTCGTATTCCATCGCGCGTTCGACCGTTGTTCGAATCCGCAACAAAGCTTAGAGGACATTATAGAATTGGGATGTGATCGTCTACTAACATCTGGTCAAAAGAATTCTGCTTGGGAGGGAAGGGAGCTTATCAAAACTTTAATTGAACAGGCGCATGGTAGAATAGAGATTATGCCTGGCGCTGGAATCGATGATAGCAACGTCAAAGCGATAATAGAATACACAGGGGCGCTTAGTGTACATTCCTCTGCGAAGGTCGTAGAGGCTTCCAAAATGGCCTTTAATCAAGTCGATGTAAATGGGATGGATGAAATGGTTATTCATAGCTCTGCCGAACGTGTGAGCCAATTGGTTGAGCAAATAAAAAGCCTTTAGTTTTCACTAAAGGCTTTTAATATTGTTTAAAACAAATGCTTATTTAGCTTCAGCAGCTAATTGATTTAAGATCGCGTCATTCTTAGCGATTTGACCTTTTGCAGACATTTTGTTTTTTGAACCTAATTCAATATTACGTCCAAGTTTCAAAAACTGTACTTCAACACGTGAAACAGTTTTGTTTCTTCTATCTTTTCTTTTTAAACGTGTAACTCCCATTGTTGTTAATATTTTTTTTAATGTTCAAACGAGGTCGGAAGCGGATTCGAACCGCTGTAGGAGGTTTTGCAGACCTCTGCCTAGCCACTCGGCCATCCGACCCTTTTACCTTTACAGGCATGCAAAAATAGGATTTAGTTTTGAATAATAAAAACCTTTTTTGCTTTTTATTTGGCTTATTTCGTTTTTAGCTTTTAAGACGTTGATTATAATAGTTTTATAGCAAGATCGACTTCTAAGCACAAGTGGTTTACTGTTATTTAACCTGCTCTATTCGTTTTATTAGTAAACTAATCTATTGATATAAAGCGCTTTATATTCTTGTTGTAAATAAATTTATTTTTTGGTCTAAACTTTGCAAGTATTGTGAAGTCAATATTACGTTGACCATTAAAAAAGAAAAATTTAAAGCATATGAAAAAATTATTACTATCATTCGGAGCTGTAGTTTTATTAGCAGCAGGAGCACAAGCTCAAACTAGCTATGGTTTAAAGGCTGGTGTTAACTTAGGTAAATATTCAAATGTTCCAACAGGACTTGATGATTACCAAAAGAACAATGTTTCATTCTATGTAACAGGTTTCGCTGATATCCCAGTTGCACCTCAATTCTCAATTCAACCGGGAGTTTCATTGCAAGGTAAAGGTGCTAAATATGAAGCTAGTGGTGATAATGTATCCGGATCAATGACTCAAAATGTAATGTCAATTGAGGTTCCTGTAAACGCGGTTTACTACATTCCCGCAGGATCTGGTAACGTATTTTTAGGAGCTGGTCCATATGTAGGATTCAATATTTCTGGAAAAAACAAATGGGATGGTTCATTCGGTGATGTTGAGGCATCTTCAGGCGATAGAAAATTGAAATTCTCAGGAGATAATAAAGATATGAATTTGATTGATGCAGGTGTTAATTTCTTAGGCGGATACAAATTCAACAACGGTTTCTTAATCAATGCTGGTTACAACTTAGGTTTGTCAAATCTTAACCCAGGTGATGGTGAGAAATCTTCAAACCGCGTATTGTCATTCGGAGTTGGTTTCCAATTCTAAACGAAATAATATCTTATGTGAAAAGGCAATCTTAGGATTGCCTTTTTTATTTTTGCGGGAGGCTTATTACGGATTAGTAGACCATAGTGAGGCTGATTTCAACATAGCCCTGCGAGGTAATTTTAAGTTGGCAACAATCAGCTCCGCAAAATCTGCTGGTTGAAGTACTTTGTCGGGATTTCCATCCGTTAAGTTTAATTCCTTTGACATATCGGAAGCAATTGTGCTAGGCATTAAAGTACACACGCGAATATTGTATTTTCGAACTTCACGCATTAACGAATCTGAAAAGCCAATGACTGCAAACTTACTCGCGCTGTAAGCTGACGTCGTTGCTGCGCCATTTAAGCCTGCTGTTGACGAAACATTAATAATGTCTCCAGCATTCTTTTCAATTAGTTGTGGAAGTACAGTCTTCGTCACATAATAAGTTCCTAGGACATTTGTATTCATAATATTCGTCCATTCGATCGGATCCATTTCTAACACTGTTCCGAAAGCAGCTATACCCGCATTATTGACTAAAATATCAAACTTGCCAAATTCAGCGTTTAGCTTTCTGATTCCTGCCTCAACAGCATTCAGGTCTGCGATGTCGAAAACAGCATAACTTGCCTTCACACCAATAGCTTCGATTTCTTTTACGGTTTGCTTCAATAACTCTTCATTTCTTCCCGTAATAGCGACGTGTATACCTTCTGCAGCAAAGGCGAGGGCAGTAGCTTTACCTAATCCGCGACCACCTCCAGTGATTAGTGCATATTTTTCCTTTAAATTTTCCATGGTCAAATTTAAAGATTCGTTGTTAAATTGAGATCATCCGAAGTTCACGAAAACTTATTCCTTTATAACTGGAATTG
>JBEBRI010000200.1:0-6278 GCA_040394915.1 Sphingobacterium sp. | reverse complement strand
GAAGAAGATTTGAATACGCAAGAGCCACAAGTTACCCAACCGATTCGCAAAGAGCAGGAAGTGGGAAGAAATGATGAGTGCCCTTGTGGATCAGGTCTTAAATACAAGAACTGTCACGGAAAACAAGGTTAAAAAATATAATGATTAAAAGAGGATTTATTGTAGGTTGCTTCTTTCTAATGTTGTGCCAGTTTGCACAAGCGCAAGAAGGAAAAGTATTTGTTGTTAAAGATTCTTTAATAGGGCTTTTACAAGAATATCGAGCGTATTATGCAATAAATCCTTCTTCTTCTGCCAAACCGCTGGTAACCTTAGAGGAGAAGAAAATTGATAAGCGCTACGCTAAGCGCGTCAAAGTTCGTGGCTTTCGTGTACAGATATTCTCAGGCAGCAATAGAACAGAGGCAACCAATGTGCAAAACAGCTTCTTACGTCAAAACAGTGACATGGGCGCCTATTTAGATTACGTAGAGCCTAATTACCGCGTAAAAGTTGGTGATTTTACAAGTCGTGCGGAAGCAACGGCTTATATGCGCGAGCTTCGTGGAACTTACAGAAATGTTTTTGTGTTCGTGGAAGATGTTTGGGTATGGCAATAGCGGAGGATAGCATGTCCAATATTAAAGAAAAAATTCAAAAGCTCGCTGAGGTATATTTTCAAGATACTATAACGAATAGAAGACATTTACATCAACACCCGGAACTGTCTTTTGAAGAGTATAATACTTCAGCATTCATTCAACAGATTTTAAGAGATTTAGATATTCCCTTTCGCTTAATGGCCAATACGGGCATTGTGGCAGAGATCAAAGGGGATATTCCTTCCGATAAGGTTCTAGCTTTGCGTGCCGATATGGATGCACTACCTATTACCGAGGTTGAAGGGAGAACCTATGGCTCGTTAAATCCAGGTGTGATGCACGCTTGTGGGCATGATGTTCATACATCTTCATTAATTGCTGTAGCGAAGATTTTAAACGATTTAAAAGGCGAATTGTCGGGTACAATCCGTTTTATATTTCAGCCCGGAGAAGAAAGATTACCGGGCGGGGCTTCCTTAATGATTAAGGAAGGAGCTTTAAAAAATCCAGAACCAATTGGTATCGTCGGGCAACATGTGATGCCTTTCTTGGAAACCGGGACAGTAGGATTCCGGTCTGGAAAATATATGGCCTCTTGCGATGAGTTATTCATGACCATTCGCGGAAAAGGCGGACATGGTGCTCATCCACATCAAAATATTGATCCGATAGCGATATCGGCTCAAATTATTACGGCTTTACAACAAATTGTGAGTCGTAGTGCCGATCCTCGTATTCCAACAGTGTTGTCTTGGGGCAAGATTATTGGAAATGGAGCGACGAATATTATTCCTGAGGAGGTGTACATGGAAGGTACCTTCCGGACATTTGACGAGACCTGGCGAGCAGAGGCCCATGAAAAAATGGTGAAATTGGCGGAAGGAATTGCGGATAGCATGGGCGCTAGCTGTGATTTTGAGGTTAGAAAAGGATATCCATTTTTAATTAATGAGCCGGGAATTACCGAAGCGTCGCGAGGTTTTGCAGAAGAATACTTAGGGAAAGACAATGTAGTAGAGCTTGATTTATGGCCTGCTGCGGAGGATTTTTCTTATTATTCCCAAGAAATTTCGGCCTGCTTCTATCGTCTAGGGACAGGGAACAAAGAAAAAGGAATTCAATCAGCGGTTCATACGCCGACATTCGATATCGACGAAGATGCTTTGAAAATCAGTATTGGGCTGATGAGTTATATCGCATTTCGTTATTTATCTGAATAAAATGTCTTCACATCATATCGTTCGAGAAAATCAAGAACCGGCTTTATTTATTATTGATCCACACAATATCAGTTTCGAAAATCTGGGTCAATTATTAGAATGGAGTCCTACAGTGATCACCTTAGCCAAGAACTATGAGGTGCTCTCTTCCTGGGGGATTAAGGTGGATGTATTGCTTGTAAAAGAGGCAATAGAATTGGATATGGAGGAACACTTGAGCGTAATATATTATGCTGAAAGCTTTTATTCGGTTCTATTTGATTACCTTACTGCGAAGCGGAACTTTACCGTGAATTTTGTAGTCGACCAATTTGAAAAAGAAAACCTCCTTCCCTATCTACCCAGCTTCACCATCAATTTAATATCCAATGGTTTTAAATATGTATTGCTCAAGCAATATGAGAAATGGCTACCGGCTGGATTAATTTTGCATATACCTGATGAACATCATTTGCAGAATCATTTTACAAACGTAAATTTACTAGACGATAATAAATTAGAAGTTCGTACAGATGGTTTTGTAAAAATGGAATTGTCGAACGAATATGTATTAATTGGTGAAGCCTTATGATTTCTATTGAACGAGCAAAAGAGTCTGATGCCGGTGTGATTCGTGACCTCGCATTGGCGACTTGGTATCCTACTTATAGCCCAGTTTTAGATAAGGAGCAGATTGATTTTATGTTAGCCCAGAGTTATTCTATTTCGGCACTGCAACAGGGGATGCGTGACGGCGCTGAATTCTTTCTTTTTTTGGAAGATGGGATCGCGCAAGGCTTTATGAGTTTGTCGATTCACCCAGACAAAATTCGTATCGACAAGCTATATCTACTTCCTGAAACGCAAGGTAGAGGATTTGGAGCGTCGTTGATTGATTTTGCTGCTAATGAAGCAAAGAAACACGGTCGATTGCTTTTAGAACTGAATGTAAACCGGAATAACAAGGCTTATCACTTTTACCTAAAACAGGGTTTTGAGGTAGTAGAGACCGTTGATATTCCCTACTACCAATTTGTTTTGAACGATTACGTGATGCAGAAAAAGTTAATTTCTTAATTTTTCTACTCGACTAGGAGTTTGCTTTCCATTGATAATACCAATCGCACCCGCTGCGATAGCCTCAATACTCGATTTAATATTATTGATATCTAAGGTGCTGACCTCGTCTTTAACGGTATGGTAATATGCATCCTTATCGATTTGAGAGGTTGAAAAGGTATGTGCTGGAACACCTAATGCCGCTAAAACTGCATTGTCGCTTCGGTAGAATAAGTTTTGTGTCTTGTAGGGATCGGGATGGAAGGTAAACGAAGAGCCTTTCAGGTTCTCTTGCATCAATTTTCCGAGGTTCGACGCATCAAATCCAGTAATGTATAAGCTATTTTGACCAAACCTCGAGTCTTTCCCGATCATTTCAATATTGATCATGGCCGTTACTTTCTCCGGGTCAATATTGTTCGAGAAATATTTTGACCCAAACATGCCGATCTCTTCCGCTGTGAATGCGACAAAAATTAGCGTGCGCTCATTCGTGTTTAATTTTTTATAGTATCTCGCCAATTCGATAAGCGCTGTGGTACCAGAAGCATCATCATCTGCTCCATTGGCAATCGAATCCTGCCCTTGGGCTTCGATAATTCCGATATGGTCATAATGGGAGGAAAAGATAACGAATTCGTCGGCCTTCGACTTGCCAGGGATAATCCCCGCAACATTGAACATTGGAAGTGCTTCTTCTTGCCGCTGTGAAGAGATCTGGAACTTCTCGACCATTTTGTCGGCGATAATAAAAACTTTGCTTGGAGCGCTTGTATTGGCCTGGTCTTGCGTTGTGATATTGTCTCTTCCGGCGTATATTTTTTTGAAACGTGCTAAGAACGCTTCATGTTTTTTATCGACTAAAATTATTGCACTTTCTGGCATTTGCGCATAGGTTCTAAACTTTTGGGAAAAGTCGTCGTCGGCACTGATCTGTAAAGTAGGCAAGTTCGAGTGCTCATCGAAGTTGATGCTTGCTCCACCTCCTACGATAATATAGTGTTCGTTTGGTACTGACTGACCGTCCCATAGGATCGATTGTGAAATAAGTTTGGACTTGTTCATCACAAAAGATTGGCGGAAGTTTTCCTCCGCATAAGGCTTTAAGCCAATATTTTTAAATTCAGAAGCGATGAAATCAGCGGCTTTACTGATGTCGGGTACTGATAGTGCCGATCGACCGCGCATATCATCTGATGCTAATGTATTGAGTATTCTACCGATATTTTCTGTGCTAGTGATTTGACGATCTTTATGCTTCTGAGCAAAAGAAACCTGCAAAGAAAGCGCGAAGAGCAGGGAAAGTGCCGTGGTTTTATTCATGTTTTTAATTTTTTTTGAATTTAGTAAATTTAATAAACTAATGATGGAGGGATTCGTTTAATTAATTATCTTTGATAAAATAGCATAAATACTATGAAAGAAATTAGCGTTCAAGAATTAAAGGATATGATGGACCACAACGTTGAGTTTCAACTAATTGACGTTCGTGAGCCATTTGAATATGAAGTATCCAATCTTAATGGAGTAAATATTCCATTGTCGGGAGTTGTGATTGAGTCGGACAAGATATCCAAAGAAATTCCGGTTATCATCCAATGTCGCTCGGGCAAGCGTAGTGCACAGGCGGTTATGCTTTTAGAACAACAGGGATTTACCAATCTTTCGAACCTTCAAGGTGGTATTTTAGCATGGAGAGATGCTTTTGATACGGAAATGGAAGTCTATTAAAAAATATTAGATAATAAGATTATCAATAAAAAGTCCAAGCCTAGCTTGGACTTTTTTGTTTTAGGCTTGTTTTTTATGTTTCTGTTAAAAAATAATTTTATTTGTTATCATTTGATTAAAAATGCGGTTTTGATCGGCCTGAGTTTTGTAAATATTTCAAAACGACTACCTTTATACTAATTTATACCAAGTGTAAACAAATCTTATAATTTATGTCCAATCAAGACAATAGCACCTACAGTTTTTTCCAAGGAGTGGCTCGTAATTTTGATAAAGCAGCGAAGTTTACAAAATTCTCTCCAGGGATTCTCGATCAAATTAAAGCCTGTAATTCGATTCTTCGGGTTAAATTCCCCGTGAAGATCGGAGAAGAGATCGAGGTTATAGAAGCCTATCGCGTTCAGCATTCCCATCATAAATTGCCCTGTAAAGGCGGGATTCGTTTTAGTATGGAGGTTGATCAGGATGAAGTGATGGCTTTAGCCTCTTTAATGACTTATAAATGTGCAATTGTGAATGTGCCTTTCGGTGGTGCGAAAGGTGGGATTAAGATTGATGCGAAAAAGTACTCGGAATATGAATTGGAGAAAATTACCCGTCGTTATACGACAGAATTAGTGAAAAAAAACTTTATCGGCCCTGGCACCGATGTTCCAGCACCTGATTATGGTACTGGGGCTCGGGAGATGAGTTGGATCGTCGATACCTATACCACCTTGAATCCGAATGAAATTAACGCACAAGCATGTGTTACGGGGAAGCCTATTTCTCAAGGCGGTGTTCGCGGACGGACGGAAGCTACCGGATTAGGGGTGTTCTTTGGTGTGCGTGAGGCTTGTAAAAATGAAGAAGATATGGCTGCGCTAGGGCTTTCTGTCGGTATCGCCGGTAAACGAGTGATTGTACAGGGATTGGGTAATGTGGGCTATCATGCCGCAAATTATTTCCAAGAAGAGGGAGCATTATTGGTTGGATTGATCGAATATGAGGGGGCGATTTACAATGCAGACGGTTTAGATTTAAATGCGGTCGTAGCTCATAGAAAGTCGACGGGTTCAATTTTGGATTTCCCGGGTGCTGAAAATATCAAAGATTCCGCCAAAGGTTTGGAATACCCATGTGATATTTTGATTCCGGCAGCCTTAGAATCAGTCATCAATGGCCAGAATGCTGGGAATATTCAAGCTCAAATTATCGGGGAAGCAGCGAATGGACCATTAACTCCAGAGGCGGATGAGATTTTAAACCAGAAAGGAAAGTTGGTTATCCCTGACATTTATCTGAACGCTGGAGGGGTAACAGTTTCGTACTTTGAGTGGCTAAAAAACCTGAGTCATGTTCGCTACGGACGCTTGGAAAAGCGATTTAGCGAAAACATGTATGCCGAAATTTTGAATATTATTGAGTCAATGACGAATCAAAAGGTGTCGAAACTCGAGCGCAAAATCATTCTGCGCGGTCCCGATGAGGTCGATTTAGTATATTCGGGCTTAGAAGATACAATGATTGGTTCTTATCAAGAGATTCATGAGATCTGGAAGAATACGGAAGGGGTCGATGACCTAAGGACAGCAGCCTTTATTTGTGCAATCAACAAAGTGGGTGAGTCTTATAAAGAACTTGGAATCTTTCCATAAGGATAAAAAGATTTAGATAATCATTACCTTTGTTGTATGAACAAGGTAATTCAACAGACTAAACAGGCCTT
>JBEBRI010000199.1:0-6312 GCA_040394915.1 Sphingobacterium sp. | reverse complement strand
GAGATTGACAACTTTCTCTCAGATTCTGAGGGGAATGCGTTTTCGATAGCCGTTTATGTAGAGGGTGAATTTCTCGATGCCAATGTCAACGAAGAAAGAACAGCCATTCATTTTCAAAAAGGCGAAGTAGAATTCCCTGACCAGACGACTCAAGAAGAACTGAGAAAAGCCGTTACTCAGCTGCTGGCAACGGAGTTCGACGAACAAATAAGTGCCTTGTCTCAAATAAGATTGCAGCGCGTGAAGGAATTTGTCGCAACGCATCCACGCTATAAGCAATTACTAAAATATAAACCGGATAAGCTGAAAACAATACCGTCAACCTATAATGATGAGAGACTAGAGCTGGAGGTATTTAAAATCCAACAAGAATTGGAATTGGACGTAAAACGAGAAACTAAATCCGTGCTAAAGTTCATTGAAAATGAACAAGAAATGGAAGATTTTGAAGCTAAACACAAGGAACTATATACTAAAATCATAGAGGTCGGTAATGCCAAGCTATCCGAATATGTAATCCATCGAAAATTGGTATTAGACCTTTTCGATAAACTTCTGAAACATAAAGCAACAGAAAAAGCTGTCCATAGTCTCATATTCCCAATCCAAACCCTTTCAGATGAAATAGGATTTGAAGACCATAATCTTTGGATGCTTGATGAAAGACTTTCATACCATAAGTATTTAGCCTCTGACAAGTCGTTTAAGAATATAGAACCAATAACATCGGGATCAAAAGACCGGCCGGATATTATCGTTTTTAATAAGCCTTTTGCATTCTCAAACGATGATAAGCCATACGAATCAATTGTTATCATTGAATTTAAACGGCCAATGAGAGACGACTACACTGATCAAGAGAATCCGATCTTTCAGATTAATAAATATGCGAGAGAAATCATTGCCGGAGAGGCAAAGGATAAGTATGGTAGGGAATTCGATTTCAGGGAGAACACACCAATATATGCTTACATCATTTGTGACTTGACAAAGAAGCTTAAGGCTTTTGCTTCGGATGCGGGATACAAAAAGTTGCCAAGTGGGGATGGATATTTCTCATTTAATGACAATTACAATATGTACGTTGAAATTATGAGCTTTGATAAGGTACTGAAGGACTCTAAGGAAAGAAATCGGGTGCTATTTGAGAAGTTGAATTTGGCATAAAATAAAATCAAACAGGTAATCTTTCAATTGTATGGTATGTACTTAAGGTCAAATTCACACCAAGAAATAGAGGACAGACACATTTCATTAAAATGCCCTCATTGTAATAGCATTGTGAGTGTTACAGCTATTTCAATTCCAGATTACAGATTATTAGGGAGGTATCGCCCGACGAAAATTGGTATTTGCTATAAATGTAGTAATTGTAACGAGCCTGTATTTCTAAAGTTTAAAGTAAATAACTATAATTTAGGTAACCAATCGATTCAAATCGATGACAGGTATGAAACAGTAGAGCATGCTAAAGAGGAGTTTGAGTTTGAATATTTGGAAAGCCCCGTTAAAGAAGATTTACAAGAAGCATTGTTATGCTATTCCCAACAGGCCTATAATGCGTTTGCAGCGATGTGCAGACGAACAGTACAATCAGCTGCCTCATCCCTTGGATCTAAGGGTAAAGACAAGGTATTAAAGCAATTAGAAGATTTACGTGAAATGGCTCAGATTGACGAAGAAACATTTCTGGCTTTAAAACAGATAGTTATTGACGGGCACGACGGAGCACATCCGCACCTGCCTACGCTTTCGCCACAAAGATCAGAAATTCTTTTAGAGCTGATCAAAGATGTAATTTACCAACTTTTTGTGCGGAAAGCAAAGCTTGAAAAGGCTGCTAACCTAAGGAAGCAGCAAATAACCGGTGGCAATGAATGATTTATGACAAGGGCTTTTCTAAATACAGGCACAGCTTTTCGTTAAAAGAGATTAAATTACATAATCATTTGATTATAAACACGATATTAAAAACCCAATACCCATTCGCTTCAACCCAATAAAACTATCATTACAAACGCCCAATTGATTTAAATGAAGTTACAAAAATTACATCTAAAGAACATAGGTCCCTTTCTCAATGACGTTATCGAGTTCGCGACGTTTGAGAATTCCGAAAGTCAAGTTACTATTCTAACTGGCGAAAACGGTACGGGAAAAACTATTATAATAGACGCTATCAGAAAAGTATTACTTTCCCATGGGGCTCATGGAATCCGTTCAATTAGGAGAGATGATGATTTTTGCTTAGAGTTAACACTACATTACAATGACGAGGATTTAACATTACAAGCTAAGCTGCTAGAAAAATCTGTAAATGAAATTTTTGAAATCTATAAAAATGGTGAAAACTTTTATGATATCTATCACAGCTTAATCCAAACCGAATACTCTAAAGGAAATTTTTGGATTGTGAATTATTGGACTTCTCAAAACGACCACGACCCTTTTCATATTTCGAGTTTGGATTTTATCAAACCAGAGAATTATTTGATAGGTAGCTTAGATGGTATCCAACAGAATGCAGAAACAACTAAAATAGTCACATTCTTCGATTATTATAAGTCTTCTGACAAGTTGGAAGAGAAAAAAGAGGGAAAGTTCATTTTCGACCAATTAAGAAAAATCTTTAAAATAAGCTTGTACAATGGAGAGTTTGTTCATGTTGAACGAACAAAACTATTACCTGTTGTTCTACAAAATGGCTTTGAAGTTACTTTAGAGAAACTAAGCAGCGGTAACCTATATTTGGTTCAACGCTTAATATCTTTACTTGGTCAAATGTATTCCGTATATAAGTTGAACGGTTTACCTATTGAAGAACTATGCAATACGCCTGGGATGCTATTGATTGACGAGGCGGAAAACCATTTACATCCTAAATGGCAAAAGACATTTATCAACTCCATTTTGGAAATGTTTCCCAATCTACAAATAATTGTTGCTACACATTCTCCATTTATTGTAGGATCTGTAAAGGGAGCGAAAGTTTATGTGTGTAAGCCGCAAGTGGGACATTCAATAATCTCTGACGAAACAGATGTATATTCCAACAAACCGATTGATGAAATCTTAATTACAGAAGTTTTTGGGGAAACCACACCATTTGCAAACAAGGAAATTGATCAGCTATTAGAAGCTCGAAAAGCAGCTATTGAATCTGGTGACAAAGAAGAGGAAAATAGGATCGAGATTAGGCTTTTAGAAATTAACCCTCAATATTTTTCATACTTAGATATTGACAAAATCATAGAACAAATTAAAAAGAAAGAAGAGTGAGGCATTTACAGAGATTGGAAAAGCCTCAAAAATTGGCAACAAATGAGGTCGCGTGGACAGAAAAATTCATAGAATCCGGTAAAGATAGACCAAGCAATACGCAATACGGTCACAAGGAGATCAGAGAGGCTTTAGGCAATACAAGTTATTACAAATGCTTTTATAGTGAAGTTAAGTTTGCTGATTTATCTGAAGCACAAGTAGATCATTATATTGAAGTAATTGAAGATAAAACAAGGGCTTTTGATTGGGAAAACTTATATCTATCTCATAAGGATAGTAACATGGGTAAGCCAAGCAATGTTACCTTACCCAATTCAAACTGTCTCAACCCTTTTGTCGATCAAGACACTGAGATTGAAAGTAATTTACATTTTGAAGACGAAATGATTTTTGGATTAACCGAAAAAGGGACGAGTACGATACAAAAATATAAACTTAACAAAGATATTTATAACACCTTGCGTGTGCGAGAGTTAAAGAAATTTTATCAAATCGCCTCTGAAATTGCATTTAGGGGCATTGAACTTGATGATGAATTAAAAAAGACATTAACCAGTTTTGCAAATCCAGATAGACCGTTTTCCCTCATGTTTAAAAAGGTCTTGGCTAAAAATGGCCTTTTATAAAAAATGAAAGGAAGTCTCAATTACTATTCACAAAATAACTATAAAAATGAAGAACATATTTTTGAGTCGCCCAAATTGGGTTAGTTCCGAATACGAAGGCGGCCTAAACAATTTTATAAGTTTATTAAATAGCCATGAACTATCACCTAGAACTATTGGAACCACCGATTTTCCAAGCAAATCCCCAATGGACGAGGTTATAGACCTTCTTTATAAATGCGAGGGGGCGATAATCCTCGGATATCCTCAAATACAGATTAAAAGTGGTGTTATAAAGAATAGAGAATTATTAAATCCTTTGACGCTGTCAACGGAATGGAACCACATAGAAGCAGGGTTAGCATATGCATTAAAACTGCCCTTATTAGTCATACATGACACCGAGATAAGAAGAGGAATATTTGATCGTGGCGTTTTGAATTCCTTCTTATATCAAAAGGACTTAACGGATAAGTCTTGGGGTGTTTCCGTCGAAATTATTGGAGCGTTAACACAATGGAAAACACTGTTAAAACCAATACTCAAAGTAAACAAACCAGCGAATTTGGAAACTCCCAAAGTAAAATGGGGGGCTTTCATGTTTGGAAACGACCCAAACCTTTATTGCCCATTTTGCTATAATAATAACGGAGAAAAAATGTTGACCACAAGAGTAAATACTAGGTTTAGACTGTGTACTAGTTGTGGCAAACAGTTGCCTTCTTAAAATAAAACGTTTATTGCCAATATAAGGTTGCTTCAAGTTATCCTTATTCCAAACTAATCAACAAGCTGATAGTACTTAAGTTAAAAAATTTATCCTTATGCACGATGACTTACCAAGAAGCTATTGCGGATTATGACTCAAAATCCGATGAAGACAAAATAATCTTATTGTATGCTCTATATGGACGAGCTATGTACCGCGCACAAGTTCTCGAACAACAAGCCGTAAATATGCTTGTTGTTGATAAAATTTTTAAGAATCCCCCAAAAAATCATGAAGAGTATATGACTATTTGGGATCAATATGATTATTCTAAAAACACACTCGGTGCAAAAGCCAAGGAAATCAATGCGGTTTATGCCTTGAGCGAACCGGATTCAATTGCTTTTAATAGAGTGATAACTTTACGTAATCATCTTACCCACAATTATTTTAGATTCAATGACAATTTGTTTTATTCAGATGCCGGAAAAAAACAAATGATAAAGGATTTTATCGATTTCATTGACCTAAGCGAAACTGTTGATGATCGTTTAATGTCCTATATGGAACATTACAACGAAAAAGCAGGGCTGACTAATGCAAGAATGGAGGAATTACTTCGAAGAGCAAAAAAAGAATGGGGTGAAAAGGAGATAGATGAAACGTATGACTACATGTCTAAAAACAACTACTAAGGTTACTATTCCGTTGCCAATTCGCTATAAAGAACTAATGGCCTGTTTATATATTGAAGACGCTGCGAGTTCCAACATATCAACAAGCTCAACAACAATAACGTATATTTGAAAATGATTTTCGCCTAAACATCTGTGCAAAAAAAGGGGGGCTGCAGGTTGACCGGCAAAACACCTTAAAAACCTGAAGCAAAACTCACCCATATCATAGACAAAACATAAATGGCATTTTGGCTGATCATCGTTTCGATAGTAATATTAATTATTCTAATCGTATACAGACTGTTATTAGAAAAGAAAAATTATAAAAACCCCACATATCTAAAAAATCTGCAGACAATCAATGAATTTCTTGCCTTGGTTCGTTCATTAAACGACTATATTACCTGGGTGCAGCGTGAGCGGATAAAATCTGAATATGCTACAGTCGGAAAATTCTTTAAGAACAAAACCAATTATTACAAGAAGGAAACAGTCGTCAAAAGCTTTAATGCGATTTTCGAAGATTTTGACAGCTACATCATTCAATATAACCGGAATTATGTAAAAACACAAAAGGAAACACTACGGGGATATTTTGACCATATTGAAGGAAAAAGCCTGGACGACCAGCAACGTACTGCATTGATAACGGATGAATACTCCAACTTAATAATTGCTGGTGCAGGGTCCGGAAAAACGCTGACGATTCTTGGAAAAGTTCAATACCTCACCGAACAGAAAAACGTCAATGCCGATGACATCTTGCTATTGTCATTTACAAAAAAAACGGTTGACGAACTAAACGAAAGGTTAACAAAAATTTGCGTGGCCACCAAAGCAACAACCTTTCATAAACTGGGCTATGATACCATAAAGAAACACCATGCGGACATTCCGGTGGTAACGAATGAAAACACATTGAGTGGCGTAATCAAAGCGTATTTACGAACAGATATTTTTGAAAATGCGGAAGCATTGCAAGCATTTATTCAATACGTTGCTTGCTATATGAACATTCCGGAAGAATACGATAATTACG
>JBEBRI010000198.1:0-6330 GCA_040394915.1 Sphingobacterium sp. | reverse complement strand
TGCACAGGTTATTCGCGAGGCTTTCGATTTAGTAAAAGAAAATATTGATCTGTATCGGCTTTATGACGGCTTTGAACGTCAAACTCTCATCTACCAGATATTTGGTAACAGCTTGCTATTCTTCGGTATCGTCGTATTGGTATTGGCCTTGCTCAGGGGTATCTTTTTGTTTATGATGCGTCAGACGTTGATATTAACGTCTCGTCATATAGAGTATGATCTAAAAAATGAAATCTATCAGCACTATCAGGAACTAGACTTCGCATTCTATCGTCGAAATAACACCGGCGATTTAATGAACCGAGCAACCGAAGATGTAAATCAAGTAAGAAACTACCTAGGTCCAGCAATCATGTATGCGATAAATACTGTTGTATTGTCGATTATGATTATTTATGCGATGTATAACGTGAATGCGAAATTAGCGACCTATTCACTGCTTCCAATTCCAATTATCTCGATATTAATCCTTTTCGTCAATAAAGTAATCAACCGCCGAAGTGAGCGCATTCAACGACAGTTATCTCACTTATCTTCCTTTGTACAAGAAACATTTTCAGGAATCCGTGTGGTTAAGAGTTATACTCGTGAAAAAGACAAAATGGACTCCTTTAAGAAGGAAAGCGATCGGTATATAAACATCAATTTAAATCTGGTTAAAGTTCAAGCCATTTTCTTTCCCTTAATTATCTTCCTGGTAGGGTTCAGTACAATTATTACGGTTTATATTGGCGGATTGGAAGTCAATGATGGTAACATCACAGCGGGTAATATTGCTGAATTTATAATTTACGTTAATCAATTAACATTCCCTGCGATGTCATTAGCGTGGGTAACCTCATTAGTACAGCGCGCGGCTGCTTCGCAAAAACGTATCAATGAATTCCTAAATACGCGTTCAGAAATCAAAGAAGGAGAAAGTGACTTAAAAATTGAAGGAGATATTCGTGTGGACAACATATCCTTCACCTACCCGGATACTGGAATAAAAGCTATTGATCAAGTTAGTTTTCATGTTCCTGTTGGAAAGACCTTAGCCATTATTGGAAAAACAGGATCAGGTAAATCTACATTGGCAAATCTATTACTCCGCATGTACGATGTGGATGCAGGCGAAATTCTATTTGACCAAAAGAATATCAAAGCATTCAAAACTCATGCTGTTCGAGAGCAAATTGGTTTTGTTCCCCAGCAAGTATTTCTATTTTCTGACACCATTGCTCGTAATATCGCGTTTGGTTTAGACCAGGTCGATATGCCGCGCATTGAACAAGCAGCAAAGGACGCGGCTGTTTATGAGAACATAGTGGGCTTTGAGGAAGGATTTGAGACGCATCTGGGCGAACGAGGAATCACATTATCCGGCGGTCAAAAACAACGCGTTTCTATCGCAAGAGCTTTAGTTAAGGATCCAAATATCCTCATATTTGACGACTGTCTTTCGGCAGTAGACACGAAGACCGAGGAGGAAATACTGCATAATTTAGGTCGCATAATGCAGGGTAAAACGTCAATTATCATTGCTCATCGAATTTCAACGATTAAAAATGCAGATCAGATATTAGTGATGGACGCAGGTCGCGTAATTGAACGAGGAACGCATCAAGAATTATTGGCTCTAAATGGCGAATACAGCTCACTTTACGATAAACAGCTACTCGAATCATAACTAATTTTAAATATCAAATATTTCTCGTATAATTTCAAAATATTTCATTTAATTTGTGTTAAAGCATATTAGCCAAACACAATTATGAGATGCTATTTATTAACCTGCTGCTTAATTCTCTTAAGCGCATTGGGCTATGCCCAAAACTCCTCCATGCCTAAATTAGACGTCACTATTTTCAAGCATGACCATCACTCTGTCGACACCGCAGCGAAAGCCATTGTACTATACGAATTCGGTCGATCCGAGATTGAAGTCTCCGAATCGCAGAATTCAATAGGCGTTAACCACTATTGTCACGTTCGGATAAAAATTCTAAAAAAAGATGGTGATAAGCACGCTACAGTTGAAATCCCTGTGTATAAATACGGATCAGACTTTGAGCGTGTAACCGAGATAAAAGGATCGACTTACAATTTAGTCGATGGGCAAATTCAGGTCGATGAGCTGAAAAAGGACGCTATATTCACAGAGAAAGTTAGTGCCCAATACCAAATCATTAAATTCACCTTACCTAACATTCAAGAAAACTCAATTATTGAATATAGCTACCGCACCAATACGCCAGCAATATGGAATTTAAGGACTTGGTATTTTCAAGATGAAATCCCAAAAATACATAGTGAATATGTAGCTGTCATCCCTTCTGTCTTTGAATACAACGTCACACTAAAAGGACACTACGCAATAAGTGATTTAAAAACAGCAAGATTAAGTGAGCATTTCTTATTGAACGGTAAGCGTTTTGATTGCTCACGAATGACCTATATTATGAAGGATATTCCCGCATTCAAAGAAGAAGATTATATGCTGGCTCCCATCAATTACATTTCTGCGGTTAACTTCGAACTTAAAACATTCCACGAGCCAAGCGGAGCTATAAAAAACTATACGCGCGTTTGGAAAGACGTAGATACAGAACTTCTTAACGACAAAGATTTCGGTGGACAAATAAAAAACAAATCGGTCTATGGAAAACTACTCCCTAGTATTATTTCTCCAGACTCATCCAAATTATTCAACGCAAAGAAAATCTACAACTATATTCAGCAAAATATCGTATGGAATAAAACATTGGGTAAATACGCTGAAAATGGTATTAAGGACGCCTTGGAGAAGAAGAAAGGAAATATCGGGGATATTAACTTAAGTTTGGTATCCGCTTTAAACAATGCCGATATTGAAGCTTATCCTGTTATTATTTCCACTCGAAACAATGGGATTCCCAATGTTGTACATCCGGTGTTATCCGATTTCAATGCGGTCATCGTGGCGGCATTAATTGATGGAAAGACCTACCTACTCGATGCCAGCGACAAATACCTAACATTTGGCTTATTGTCTTTACGTTCTATAAATGAACGTGGAAGAATTATCTACTCCAAACAAAGCTCCGATTGGATTGAACTTAAGAATACTATTCCAACAAAAAAGACATACAATATATTCGCGACGATTTCCGAAGACGGCAAAATGAAAGGGAAAATAGAGAAATATTATTCCGGTTTGGAGGCCTATATTCAGCGAAGCGAAATAGAAAAATTTCCTACCCTTGAGGAGTACGAGGAAAATGTGATCGAAAAAAGTTCGGGGCTTAAAATTCTTAGCAATAAAATTAAGAACCTTACGGAACTTGACAATCCTTTAGTGGAATCAATGGAATTCGAGTTTGACATGCGCGAAAATTTCAATGCCACACAAATTCTATTGAACCCAATCCTGTATGAACGCCAGCGGAAAAATCCATTTAATTTGTCAGAAAGAAATTTCCATGTTGATTTAGGTTCCGCACGAGCTGAACAATATAATATTAACATCACTTTTCCAGAAGGTTATAAATTAGAGAGCTTCCCAAAAAGCACCTCCTATGCGCTACCAGAGGGTGCCGCCAAATTTATTTATCGCTCTTCCTTTTCGGACAATGTGCTCATGGTTCAACAAGTCACCAACCTCAACCAGGCAATTTACTCACCCGAAGAATACTTCCATTTGAAAGAGTTCTTCTCCCTATTAATTCAACATCAGAATACGGACTTCCTTTTCAAGAAAATATGAGAATTCTAGCAGCAACGCTATTTACGATATTAGCATGTACCGCTTTTCAGAGTAAAGCACAATATGCCGCCAACTTAATACCAAAGGAAATGTTAAGTCGTGCTTCCGCGACTGTCAGATTTAAAGAAACTGTGCTCGAGATTAAGTCGTTTAATCAAGCGATAGAGACTGAAAAGACCGCCATTACAATTCATAATAAAGCCGGCGACGAATATGCTAATCTATACATCTTTTACGATAAGATTAGGCAAATAAAAGACCTTAAAGGCGAAATTCAAGACGAGGATGGCAAAGTAATTCGCAAATTCGGAATGAAGGATTTTAAAGACTATAGTGCCAGCGGACAATCAACCCTTTACGCGGATGACCGTGTGAAAAGTTATAGCCCAATGATTCGTACGTATCCTTATACAATTGTTTACGAATATGAAATTCGCCATCAACAAACACTGAATTTACCAACTTGGCAACCAAATTATTCAATCGACCTCTCCGTTGAAAAAAGTTCTTTTCAAGTGATTACCTCCCCGGAGATCGAATTACGGATAAATGAACGAAATCTAACGAGTCCCGCCGTTACAAAAAAAGAAGCTAAATCCAACGCTTATACTTGGACTGCAGAAAATATTCGTGCAGAACGTAGCGAACCCTATAGCCCAAGTCGTAGAACGACAGGGATGTTCGTTGAAGTTATACCGAAAAACTTCCAATTTTATAAATATAAGGGCGAAGTTACCGATTGGAATACATTTGGACGATGGATGAATGAAACTTTGCTGAAAGACAAGCAAACGTTGCCCGCCAGCACTGTAGCGCAGATCAAGGAATTAACGGGAAACCTGTCTACCGATCGGGAGAAAGCAAAAGCACTTTATGAATACATGCAAAAGAAAACGCGGTACATCAGTATACAAATTGGTGTCGGTGGAAACGAACCGTTCCCTGCCGAACAGGTAGATCGATTAGGCTATGGTGACTGTAAAGCCCTCGCCAACTACATGAAGGCTTTGCTCGATGTCGTTGAGATACCTTCCTATTACTGTGTTGTGACTGCTGGAACTACCAAATCAGACCTCCACAAAGAATTCGCTAGCTTACAAGGAAATCATATTATCCTTTGCCTGCCCTTTGCTAACGACACCACCTGGCTTGAATGCACGAACTCCGAGAGTCCGTTCGGCTATCTAGGAGACTTTACAGACGATCGGTTAGTGCTCGCTGTAACTCCGACTGGCGGGGAAATAATGCGCACCCAGCGCTTTAATTATGAGCAAAATTTGCAACATAGAAAATCAACCTTGACACTCGACGAAACAGGATTACTGAAAGGCACATTGGAGACGAAGTTCATGGGAACTCAATTCGAAAATCACTTCACAAACTACAAGAAAAGTTTCGACGATCAAAAGAAAACATTGAGAGAACAATACGATATCGATAGAATTGAATTTACAGATGTAAAATACAACTTAGATGATAAAAACTACATTTTTACAGAAAACCTAACGATCGAAGTGCCTAATTATGCGATAAAAAACGGAAATAATCTAACCATATATCCCAATGTATTCAACAAGGCTAGTGCAATAACCGAACTAGCGAAGCGTATAAACCCTGTAAAGATTACTAGAGGTTATACCGATATCGATGAAATTGAAATTGAATTACCTAAGGATCTAGATACCCGAATTAAGCCAGCAGACGTAAAAAATGAAGTACCCATGGGTTCTTATGAAATGTCTATCAAGATGAAAGACGGAAAAATGTATTGTTATCGAAAAATACAAATTCGAGAGGGTGAGTACCCTGCTGAGAGCTATGCGGCATTTTCTCAATTTATGAAAGACGCATCATTTAGTGATTCCTACCGATATATTTTACCATTTCTCGATAAAAAGTAAAACAAATTTATATCTTTGGGGAGCAAGTTAGCGGGGAATTAGCTCAGCTGGCTAGAGCGCTTGCCTGGCAGGCAAGAGGTCACCGGTTCGACTCCGGTATTCTCCACAAGAAAAGTACTTAAAGCGTTAATTTTCTAAAAATTAACGCTTTTTTGTTTATGATGATCAAGCCAATGCAAAAAATTTGGTGGATTTAATTGATATATTTGGTTCAAAACCAATTATAATGAAAAGATTCCTTTTATTGTTTATCGTTATTCTTTTTACGAATAGCTACGCCGGGGATAACAATTCATTTTTATATCAGACTAAAACGAAATGTACGTACAAAGGGAAAGCTTTATATGAGGAGCCTAGGGGTGGCTGCTATTATATCAATAAAAATAATAACAAGACATATGTTGACCGGACATTTTGCAATTGTAAATAGATAAAAAACGACATCCGCTCTTAACGAAGGCAGTGTCAATTTAAAATATCATATATCTCTTGGTCGTAAAACGATATTGTTATTATTTCAGATGTAGGCATCACTACATCCGAATTAAAATTATCAAAACTACTTCCTTCTCCACGAAAACGTCGAACTCATCACCCTTCCATCAGAAATATATAAAAACAAAAAAAGGCTAGCATGACTGCTAGCCTTTTTTTTGTTTTTTGTGTCTCGTCCTGAAATAGCGATACATAAAAAGAATCGTTATG
>JBEBRI010000197.1:0-6361 GCA_040394915.1 Sphingobacterium sp. | reverse complement strand
AGTTGCTCTACCAGCTGAGCTAAGGAGGCGTATTTAAATTTAATAAAACTTTCTTAAAGAACGGCTACCCTGAGATAGCGAGTGCAAAAATCTAACATTATTTTGACTTCTGCAAGTTTTATTTACATTTTTTTTCAGTTAAAGAACGCATCAAAACTTTGTTTGTTATTTCCCCGTTTTGATGATGCAAAGATAGCTACTCGAAGCAGATTACAAAATATATTTATCCTTTTTTTTCTGCATAAAAAACCATTTACCTGATATGCAAGTAAATAATTTTTATTTTCAATTATTCAGAAGCCCTATATTTGCGCATGTTTTATTCTAGATTATCCAAAACTCTACTTCTCGCAGCCCTGTCCTTGGGATTGCAGTCCCAAACAATGGCGCAAGAAAACACGCTCGATTCCACTAATTTTATTAAAAAAATCATAAAAAAATTCGTGTCCTCGGAAAAAGATTCTTCCCGCTCGGCAAGTTTTATGGTTCTGCCAGCAGTCGGGTACGCGCAAGAAACAGGTTTCGAATACGGCATCGCCAGTACCTACAATTTCTATATAGACAAAAACGATTTAAATAGCCGCACTTCCAATCTCACCTTGATCGGTACCTTGACAACCAAAAAACAGAAAAACATCAAACTTATTTCAGATATCTGGACCAAAGGCAATGAATATCATATCCTCTCGGAGCTTCGCTATCGCGACTGGCCATTTAATTTCTATGGTATCGGTAATGATACTTGGAAAGCCGATGAAGATTACCTCGATCAGAAACTTTATCGCATTAAACTAGATGGTGAGAAACGCTTCGCACCAAACTTCTACGCAGGTCTCAACGTAAACTACGAATATTTCAATTTCAAGGATATCGAAGCGGGAGGCATTTTTGAGGAGCCCAACGTATACGGGAAGACAGGCGGACAGTATCTGGCAATAGGCGCGTCTGCACTTTATGACAGCCGTAACAACACCACCTATACAACCGAAGGCTTCTACGGTCGTGCAAAATACAGTTATGCGCCTAACTTCTTCGGAAAGGATAACTTCACAGGATCCCAAGTTGAAATAGATGTAAGAGGATTCTATCCGATCAGTAAGGCATTAACGCTGGCTGCGCAAGCTTTATACCGTGGAACATATGGCGATAAAATCCCATTTTATGTCCTTCGTGACTTAGGCGGTGATATGAGCATGCGCGGATATTACCTTGGAAGATATAAAGACAATAACTACGCCACAGCACAAGCGGAACTCCGTTATAGATTTCATCCACGTGTGGGGATTAACGGTTTTCTGGGCACAGGAAGTACGTTCTCGAAACAAAACGACATGCGACTACTGCCCAGCTATGGCGCCGGAATTCGTTACTTCTTTAGCCTAGAACATAATAGCAGTATCCGATTCGATTATGCCTTTGGAGAACAGCGTCCAGGTGAAAAAAGACAATCTGGATTCTATTTGAGCATTAGTGAAGCTTTTTAACAAATACCCAGCGAATTTAAAAACACACATCCTGATTCACTCTCCGGAAACTTTCCGAAAATGAGGACAGTCAGCCTTGGAGAAGCTGTTATTTTCAGCTTGAACTCAACTAAGTGACAACCCTATTAAATCCTTATCCGATCCCTTTTCAATCGCCGTAAGTAGGGCTTTGAAAGGGATCTGAAAGGGATGTGAAAGGGAACTAGAACGAACTGACCTTCTCAATCCGTCGAAACCCGAACATCCCATCATTGACTTAAAAAAGATCGCAGCAATTAATAGTGTTGAATTAGTCATTTTTTCTAAAAACAAGGCCTAGGCATCCCTCCTACACTGACTCAATTCCAAGGCCGCGTAGTGATGCTTCTGAAAGCCCGAAAGTGGGATTTCTTGTTTAATTTGGTCGGCGAGCGAAAGGGTTTACTAGCCCCGGTTAAAAACTAAAATTGTAATGTAAACACACTGCCTTCCCCCTCTTTGCTATCGACCAATAAATTTCCTTTGTGCATTAACATGATTTGTTTACTGAGCGTCAGCCCAACTCCGGTTCCAGTCTTTTTCGTCGTGAAGAATGGCGTGAAGATTTGCTCTTGGATTTCCGAAGACATCCCAGCACCATTATCTTGAATCTTAATTTGGATATGACCACTGTTTTCTAGTGCAGTTAAGCTGATATAAGGTTCCTCCTGATCTTTTACGGCCTCGATTGCATTAAGCAAGAGGTTAATCAAGACCTGCTCAATCAAATTAATATCTGCCTGGAGCACCATCCGGGTATTTTTGATAATAAGATCAACATCGATATTTTTCTGCAACAATGTTGGTTCAAGTAGCTGATAGATATTCTCGAAAAGCTGAACGAGAAGGATATCTGCAACTTGCGGCTGATCAACCTTATTGATTAGTCGATAGCTTTTTGCAAATTGCAATAAGCCCTCGCTTCGACGCTTGATCGTAAATATGCCTAACTTCAGATCATCGATATCTTGATCGCCCTCCCATTGTTCCAATCGACTGTGCAGCGTTTCAGCAAGGGAACTAATCGGGCCAATGGAGTTCATAATCTCGTGTGTTAAAACTCGTAACAGTTTATGCCATGCCTTGGTCTCCGTCTCGTCGATCGCCTCATTGATATCCTGATATACAACAATTCGAAACTGTCCGTCCTGAGTTTCAAATTCTGAACATTGAAGAAGTACCTTGATCTTACCAGCGCTTGAGCTCGTGGTTTCCATTTGTTGCTTACCCGCCTTTAGCTGTATCGTCTTCTCGTACAAATCCGCATTTCTACGCTTTAGCCCGGATATATTACCCAGGTGGGGTACTTGAAACAGCGTTTTGAAGGCCTCATTTACCCAGATGACTTTACCGGTATCCGCGTGAAAGAATAAGATTGCCGTGTCGAGCATATTGATTACCTTATTCAGATATTGATGCTGAAGCGCTTGATCAATACTAATGTTTTTATAGATCTCATTAATCTGATTAAACGCTTGAAATAATTTTCCCTCCGTAGAATTCCTATTCTTAACCACAAAACGACGCGTAAAATCTCGATATTTAACGGCCTCTGAAAATTCAAGAAGCTGTTTTATAAGGAAGCGATGCTTGGCAATGAATCGATAGGCTAAGAAGAGGGTCAAAAGGAACAAGACAAAAGCATAGCTGTAATATCCAAGGAACACAAGATAGGCGATCCCTATGCATAATAACAGCATGGTTAGTACTTTAAAAAAATCAGCAATTGCTATCCTTGACATTTGCTTATAAATTGTATTTCTCTAGGCGTCTGTATAAGGCTGCACGCGTTAAACCCAATTCTTTCGCGGCTTTGCTAATATTCCCATTATAGCGTTCGATTGCCGACTTAATCGCTTTTCTCTCCATCTCTTCCAGGTTGTGGGAAGCGAAGTCATCCCCCTGGTGCAAAACTTCAGGGACAGACTCGATTGGAGAGAATAAAATATCATCCGCACGGAGGCTCGATTGATCCGACATAATTACCGCACGTTCAATACTATATTGCAATTCTCGAACATTGCCCGGGAAATGATATTGTTTCAATTTCAGCATTGCATCAGCTTCTATACCCGCTATATTTTTATGGTATTTCTGGTTGTAGAAGTCCAGAAAATGATTCGCTAATAAGGGAATATCCTCCAATCGATCCCGTAGTGCAGGAACCTGTATCTCGAGGGTATTGATTCGATAAATTAAATCTTTTCGAAATCTAGATTCATCAGCTAATGCTTTTAATGGTACATTCGTTGCTGAAAGCAAGCGAATATCAACGGGTATGGGGGTGCTGGATCCCAAGGGTACAACGGCGCGGTTTTGCAAGACGCTAAGCAACTTAGCTTGCTGTTGAAGACTAATATTTCCAATTTCATCAAGAAATAGCGTACCTGCATCTGCATTTTCAAAGCGTCCCTTCCTGTCTTCTCGCGCATCAGTAAATGCCCCCTTTTTATAACCAAATAACTCACTTTCGAAGAGTGTTTCGGTTAATGAGCCGACGTCAACTTTAATAAAAGGTTTTTTATTTCGCAGGGAGCGTTGATGAATGGCCGTTGCAATGAGGTCCTTTCCTGTACCGTTTTCGCCGAGAATCAAGATATTAGCCTCCGTTGGCGAGACCTTATCGAGCTTATAAAATAAATCGTTCATAATCGCAGATTTGCCCACAATCCCCTGTTCATCGGTAAGCGGTTTCTTTTTTTGGATTGGATCGGCCTGTTTTTGCTCCTCTGATAAGGTCTGCAGTGTAGTCAGTAGCTGCTCATTCTGCCAAGGTTTGACAATAAAGTCCGCAGCACCTTGTTTTAACGATTTCACCGCAAGATCAACTGCACCGTAAGCCGTAATCATGACCACTTGGACTTGAGGGAAATTCTCTTTTACTTTACCCAACCAATACAAGCCTTCGTTTCCGGTGTTAATCGCACTCTTAAAGTTCATATCCAACAATAGAATGTCCACCGAAATTTTCTCCAGAATGTTCAATAGTTTTTCGGGGTTATGCTCTACGATAACCTCCTTTACATTAGGTCTTAACAGGATGCGAGTAGCGGTTAATAAATCCTGATCATCATCTACAACAAGTACAGTCGCTTTCTTCATGCTTGGTCTAAGTTACTTATAAATCCAATGCCCCCGCATAGTAGTCATTAATATATTTTTGCAACAACCACTCGTACTGCTTGATTACTAACTGACTGCGCGTATTGTCCAATTTATTTTTTGCGGTGAGATAAATCACTGAATTACTATTTCCAGCTTCAAAATGTACATTGGCAATACGGAAGGCTTCCTCGTACGATTGGGCCTGCTCTTTTAAGTTCTGTACATGGGTTTGCGCTGCTCGCAAATCAAATACGGCTTTTGCGGTTTCTTGACGTAATTTGTTCTCGAGAACTTGCTTATTCAATGCTGCGTCGTCAACGTCTAACTGCGCAAGTCTAACTTGTGTACGCGTGGCGAACCGATTAAAAATCGGAACGCTTAGGCTGATAGAAACACTTTTTCGCAGATTGTTTTTGATCTGATTAAAAGCATCTCCAGCATCCTTACTATAATTAGAACCTAATCCGCCTCCTAAAGAAAGCGAAGGGTAATATGCTGACTTTGCGACTTTAACACTTTCTTCCATTTCCTTTTTGCGCCAATCTAGTGCACGAAATTGAGGCAATACCGTGAGTGAGGATTGAAATAAATCATCGGCATTATAGCTTGTCGCAGCAGTCGATCGTTCCAATTGTTCCAGTTCAGGTAAATCCTTAACCGCAAGATTCATAAGACTCGCTAGTTGGAGTTTAGCGTCGTTTAACGACTGCTTCGTTTGTTCTAAGGTATTCAAGTCACTGCTGTATTGCCCTTTAATATCATACAGGTCACCCGGCGCTACAGCGCCTTCGCGATTAAGCACTTCATGTCGATGCAGTTGCTCTCTCGTTACGGCTATTTGACCTTCCACTTGGCTCAGCATATCTTGCGCGGTTAAAACCTTCAGATAGGCCTCGATCACATCTAATTTCAGTTCATTTCGCTCACCTTCAAACTCCAATTTCCCTGCCTCTTTAGCATGGGCACTGCGACGAATATTGTGTAAAATAGAAAAACCGTTAAAAATCGGAACATTTGCATTTATATACTGATTCCCATAGCTATTGTTTCGATCCACATATTGATTGGTCGTCGGATCAATACTCCGACCTTGACTCAATTCATGAGTCGCGCCAGCATTAACTTGCGGCAAGCGATCGTATTGAGCCTGCTTATAGTTTAAGTCGGCCCGATTCAAGTTCAACTCCGATCGTAATAATGTGGGGTTGTTCGCTATAGCCAGCTTGATGCAATCCGAAAGGGACAGGGTGCGAGTCTGCCCCTTGAGATTGCTAACTAAACAACAACAAATTGTTACGATATATAAATAGATGGTTAAGTATTTCATGTATGCAATTTCCTATGGCATTCCATAGCCTATGCCAATTATATTAGCCATTGATTATCAAAGCTTTAAAGCGACACAAAAGAAAGAGATGTTCGGAGACGAACAACAAAGTGTTCGGTAGTGGACAATTGGGATTAGACATTAGATATCAGATTTTAGATATTAGACCGTTGTCTTGAACCAGGAAAGGAAGGATTTTAGGATTAGCAGGATATATTGTCTTGAACCAGGAAAAAAAGGGAACATTCGTCTTGAACCAGGAAAGGAAGGATTTGAGGATTAGCAGGATATTTTGTCTTGAACCAGGAAAGGAAGGATGCAAGGATTGGCAGGATCAGGTATAGCGGCGAAAGATGAAATGGGTTATATACACATTTTAGGAGACGTTTAGTGAAACGTCTCCAACTTTAACAGACCACTGATCCTG
>JBEBRI010000196.1:0-6484 GCA_040394915.1 Sphingobacterium sp. | reverse complement strand
CTTAAAGGAAACATTCGAGTCCTCCGACAAAATGAAGATGGTCAAGAACTATTCATCTACTACATTAGGGAAGGACAGTCCTGCGCGATTTCTCTTTCCACCATGATGATGGACAAACTCTCCAATATCAGAGCAATTGCAGAAGAAGACGTTGAACTCATTGGCATCCCCTCTCCGGTTGCACGACACTGGTATGATACCTATCCTGCATGGAGATGGTTTGTTTTAAACACCTTGGATTTTCGATATGAAGAAATTCTCTCCACTTTAGATAGTGTCGCCTTCAAAAAAATTGACGAACGATTAATTGGTTACCTCACGACGAAATCGGAAAGCATGCAAAACAATAGTTTGACCATTACACATCAAGAAATTGCCAATGAATTATCCACTTCGCGCGAGGTGATCTCCAGGCTCTTGAAACAACTGGAACAACGTGGTATGGTAAAGCTTTTCCGAAACAAAGTGGAAATAATTTCCCTTGTGTGATAAAAGTCACTGACAAGGGTTACTACAAATGGTCATATTTGTCTTAGACAATCACACTACAGCAATACGATGAGACAAAATTTAGGAACAATGGACCGAGGTATTCGAGTATTCGTAGCAATCGCCATCTCGATACTTTTTTTCTCGGAAACAATCAGCGGAACGATTGGAATCGTTCTGATGATCTTTGCGGGCGTTATGTTACTAACCAGCCTCATGGGCTACTGCCCACTGTATAGTTTATTGGGAATCTCCACTTATAAAAATAAGAATCAGAATCCCTATCAACAAAAATTAGATAATTGAACCTCGAAACGTAACAGGATATCCTGATAGATCTAAATCGGACAAAATTTATCGTCTTAAATAAAACGCATCACACTATCTAATTTCACACATAAGTAAGAACCCTGGCTTTGCTCGAAGTCAGGGTTTCTCTTTTTCAAGATGAATCATTTTTGAACGTATTCTTTAAGACAGCAGGGAAAAATCAAGCGCTCGGATAGTTTTTTACATTTCTCTAAACCGTGTTTGTTCTCTGGTTGATGGCTTTTTGATCGAAGTAAGTACGAAGAAAGGGTGGAACAGGTAGGACTTAAACTGATTGCAATTTTATGTGGAGATCATAACAAAATAATTTAAAGGAACTCGAATTTTATAGGGATATGTTTCCAAGGACCCACCACTGACATAGTTTAATTTTAATGAATCTCAAATCCATAACCTATTACGCATCATAAAATACTGTAGGGAAATTATTTTTCTTCTTTTGAGTGAAACAAAAACTAAAACTATTATTATTACATATATTTTCAATATTAGGTTATCTCTATTCATATTTCGAAGCTAACAATATTAAAATACCTCATTGCTCCAACGATAATCTGAATTCGAACGAACAACGACTTCTTACCGCATTAAAAAATGGGGAGGAATGGGCTTTTTCCACGATCTACGAACAATATTGGAGAAAACTGCTTGGCATCTCCTATCGATTGGTTCGCGACAAAGATTTAGCAACAAGTATCGTACAAGATCTGTTTATCTATTTATGGCAAAAGCGAGAAATATTACAAATTGATTCTTTAGAATCTTATCTCTCTACTGCTATCCGATTTTCGACCTACAAAGTACTACATCAAAATAAACGACGAACAGCGGTTCATGCAGAATTAGCGAATGAGATTAGCAGCGACATAGATGAGCAACAAATTGACGCCTTGTTTCTAAAAGAATATTTGCAGACCGGAATTTCAATGCTGCCAACAAGATGCCAATTGGTTTTCAAGCTTAGTAGGGAGAATTATCAGTCGTATAAAGAAATTGCTGAACAATTGAATATATCAGAAAAATCAGTAGAGGCCCACATCAGTAGAGCATTAAAATTTCTACGGCATATGAAAACCGCTTATTTCCCTTCTGTCGGAATCGCTTGGAGATTGAAAGAAGAGAATTTCTTTAAAAATATGAACTGGTTAAACGAGTTAAAACTTGGCGCTAGTGCAGGACGAACTGGAACGCGGAACTTAGGGGTTAACTTATCTTTACCGAATGATAGCGCTGGAGGTGCAAAATATTACATCACATATTGACTCCCTTTATTCTTTAAATCCTAATAAATTTCATGTTTTGGTGATAAAAAAAGAAGAAATGCAACAATTCATGTTCAATATCCAACAAAAACAGCAAGAGATTGAACATTTAAATAAACAGCAATATTGAATATAAACTTATGTTCTAAAACCCATGGGTATTCGTCTTACGGGTTTTATATATAAATAATTAATTAAAAATGAAACACACCAATATTTATTTTAAATTCTGATTTTCAGCACATATTATATCCAAAATTGGTATTAATTCGACTTAAACACACTCATCTCTTTTCCGACCTCTAACTTCTGTTAGCTTCATCGTCATCCGTTGAGCTTCACCAATTATCCATTCATCATATTCTTGAATTGCTAGCAACCTTAACTCTTCAGAAATATATCCTTCCTCCAATACTTGCTTTAAATTGGCTACTTTTGACCATATTCCGATTCTTGATAAAAAATTATCATCTCCTTTCTTATATATTTCATCGGAATTGAAAGCTTCAATAGCAATAAAGCCTGCTCCATCGAAATAGTCGACTAAATCATCGGAAATATGATTATTCATTCCTGCATCGGAACGCCACTTCAAAAAAGATTGATAATATAATTGCATGCTTGTAGGCGGTTGAGGATCCCATTCTAATTTCTCATGATTATAATCAAGGATGGATAACTGACCTCCAGGTTTCAGCAATTCTTTCATTTTTAATATAGCGTCTTTTGGATTATTTAACCATTGTAAGGTACGCGCTGAAACAATTAGATCAAACTTCTCATCGGTATTGTAGTCAAAGATATCACAATGGACGAGTTGTAAATTTTTTGTTCCAGAATAACTTTCTTTTCCACTTACAATAAACTTCTCAGTATTATCGATCCCAATAACATGACCGTTAGGCCCAATAAGTTTCGCAATCCCATTGGATATAGCACCTGTACCACATCCTACATCCAACACTCGTAATCCTTCCTTTAGAATCGGAATTAAAGTAGCATAGTCTTTTTCCAAGCTACGATTATCAAATATTTTATTTGAAGCCTGATGGTCACGATTAATAATTTTGTTTTCGTTTAGCATGACATAAAATTAGATTAGTTTCTCTTAAACATATAACCATTTCCTAGCGATATAAAACCTTCCCTATCTACAAACGGAAATTATTCATTTGTATAAACTTTTTTAAAGAAAGAACCCACCTTATGCTGATCCTCAGGAAAATTAAAGACCTCCACCATCTTTTTATTCTGTATTTTCCAAAGCAGACGGGACATGTCGTTCAAATTATCCTCTCCATCTAACTTGCTCCAATTGCGATGAAAATCAATAACAAGTTAATCATTATATCCAACAACATTTGAGGACGCCTGAAAAGATGCTTTATTAAGCTGATTTAAAAAGGCAAGAACATCATTCAATCCATTTTTCGTTTCACTTAATCGATGATTACCTGGAATATGCCATTGGATATCATCAGAAAGCATCTGTGTCACTGCATCTTCGTCATTACCAACATACGCTTCATAAAAGCTCTGTACGAGCTTAGTATTACTTTCAATCTTCTAGCTAAAATAATAGAATATTCATCGGATTTTAAATTTTCACTTCACTCATAAATAAGCAAAGGAGATTCAGTAACCTGAACTGAACACAATCACGTATTATTTAAAAATGAATAAAGTATGATCGATACATAGATAATGAATTACTAGCTCATGAGAAGAACAAGACTCCCATGATCTACACCCATATTAGCGATATTGATAAGAAAAAGACTACATGAGCCTTCCTAAACTTTAATTTACCGATCCTAATAATAAATTGAAAAATAAGCGATTTCGTCCGAAATATGTCCGAAACAAAAAAAGCCACCGTTGAGAAACAGTGGCTTTTAAGTCGGGGTGGCAGGATTCGAACCTACGACCTCCACATCCCAAATGTGGCGCGATACCGGGCTACGCTACACCCCGAAAAGGTATCACCTTTATTGTGGCACAAATATACAACCTTTACAATTACTTGCAAAGTGCATTTTTCACGTTTTTCAATAACATCCTGATTCTTTGAGAAATAATTTAACATTTCTAAGTTTTGGAGATTTAAATTCGATCTTGAAAAGGAAAATGTAAGCATTAACCAGTATATTGGCATACTATTTTGTTAATTACTTGGGATTCGGCGGTGATGCGATCATCATGAAAACATCGACTCCATTTTTGCGTTTATATTTAAAAGTACTCATGAAATTTAAGTATCTATATCTTGGCTTAACTGTTTTACTTGCGTCTTGCAACTCGAACAGCAATAATAAAGAGAGTGATTCGAATTCCGCAGATTCAAGCGGGAATTCTGAGTATGCATTGTCTAAAGCTGATATGTTTCAAGATTATTTAGACGCGCTCGATACAACGGATATAAATAGTATAGACAAAGCGAATAAGAAATTTAAGGAAATCTTTAATCCCGGCGATACAATCAATAACGACCAGGGGGTTGTCGACATCGTTGATTTCATGAACAAAGTTGCAGTATATGGCCATCAATCAGCAATAGATGATGACATTGATTACAGCGGCTTGGTGGATATCGAAATTGCTGGCGGAAAAGCGCCGGGGAAATTGGAAGATGCCTACGAGAAGATTAAGAAGAATGGATTCCGTATTAGACAATCTGAGGGTATGTATAGCCTACAGATCAATCCCTTTTTCATTCAAAAAGAATTCTACCCCTATATCTCTTCCAATATGGAGATTATGCTACAGCAAATTGCAAAAGAGAACTTAGAAGGCTATGCAGAAGATGCGGCGATAACTATCCCATACCAAAGTTTGGTTCAGCGCGTGGTTTGGTGGGAAGATTTCTTAAAAAACAACAGCAATAAAGCATACACAGCACTTGCGCAAGAGCAATACCGGAAATATTTCAATGCACTCATTATTGGTATGGACAATACCCCTGCCATTGAAAGTGAGCAAATTGCCCCTTATTTTCAAGAAGCGTATACCTATTTGAAAGATTTTGCGCCGAATTCAACTACTTATCAGCAGTTACAACCCTATATCGACTTATTAGAGCAGGGTAAAATTGAAGAGGCGAAGGGCTTTGTCGAAGGTTTATTAAAACGATAACTTCTTTGACGCCCGTTTTAAAAGATTACTTTTGCATGCATGGCACGATCATTAGCAAAACCTTCAAAAACAGTAGACCTTCATGCAGAGGCTTTTCTTACAGATCTTGATCAATACGAGCAAAGTGAACTCTTAGGTGAAGCCATCGAATTTCTTCGCGAACAGCTTGATGCAGCTATATACTGGGAATATCCAGAAATAAGATTTATTCATGGAAAAGGAAAAGGTTTGCTGAAACAAGCCGTGTATGAAGAATTAAATTACTACAAGCAATCCGGTGCTATTTCAAATTACTACCCCGCCTATCATAATGAAGATATCGTTGTCGTTTTAATTGGACTATAAAACCTTTACGCGATAAACCTGAAAAGGATATTGAGCTTTGTCCTCTCCACCATTCCACTGCGGCAACAATTGCATTTGAGCACATGAAAAATACAAGTACCCATCGGCACCTACACCTAATGAGTCAGGCCAAAGCAGTCTTGGATCCTGAACGATAAGTTCAATTTTTCCTTCGGGAGTAATTCTTCGTATAGCATAGTCAAGGGAATTAGTGAGGTAAACATTTCCCACAACGTCTGTAACAAGTCCATGTGTAACCCCTACTTCAGCTACAGTCTCAATTTTATCTACTAATTCTATATCACGTAAATTCTTATTGGCAAGATATTTCGTCTCTATACGATATAAATGCATTGCATTGATTGGCTTGAAGTAAAACCATTTATTGTCTTTTGTTAATGCGATCCCATTGATGTTGGAAGAAAAGGCATTACCCTCGCTATCACGCATTTCCTTCCCTTCATAACTCAACACTATGCTTCGATCAGATAAGGTGAATTTAGAATTCGTTAATAGTGTTCTAGAACTTCCGGTTTTCAAATCTAAGACAACAATTCCTGCCTGACCTGGATCCGACAGATAAGCTAAATATTTATCAGTATCCACACGAACATCATTGAGTGCTGAACGTGATTTATTTAATCCCTCAAAATTATAGACCTGCATTAAACTATCATTAGATAGATCAAAACGAATTAGTTTAAACTTTCCTTCTTGCTCATCGGCATTGTTTTGGGCATTTCCAAAAATAGAGTTGGATGCTGCGGGCTTGCTGTCTAAAATCCAGAGGTGATCATTTGTATCAACATAGATATCTTGAACATTGACATAATGTTTCTGCTCATCCCCCATCGTTAGTTGCCACTTATGGTTCGGATAGGGTTTCATCTTTCCTTCAACAATCTCAGTCATTCCGAATAAATAAG
>JBEBRI010000195.1:0-6524 GCA_040394915.1 Sphingobacterium sp. | reverse complement strand
CTTTTCCTTGATATTCGTGAATGTTCATTGATAAAAAAATTTGACGTAAAAATAGCGTATTTATTCGGAAGGGACAAGATATTATTTTGACAAATTGTCTATTTCTCAAGGAAGTTTACCCTTTACCGAAAGTGAGCTGCTATTTTTTTTACTATTTTCGCATTATGATCTTAAATGCCAATAATATTTTTAAATCATACGGCGATCTCCCTATATTAAAGGGAGTGAGCGTATCGGTTAATAAAGGAGAAATTGTTTCTGTCGTGGGAGCGTCCGGCGCAGGAAAGAGTACCCTTTTACACATCATGGGGACCTTGGATAAACCCGATAAGGGCACTTTAATGATAGAGGGGACAGATGTTTTTGCATTAAGTGAAAAGGGGCTCAGTGATTTTAGAAATAAACATATTGGATTTGTATTTCAATTTCATCATCTCTTGCCCGAGTTTACGGCATTAGAGAATGTTTGTATTCCAGCTTATATTGCTGGTCTAGATAGAAAACAAGCTGAACAGCGCGGGATGGAACTCTTATCGGTGCTAGGGGTTGCTCATCGGGCCAAGCATAAACCATCGGCCATGTCGGGGGGCGAACAACAGCGAGTGTCTGTTGCTCGAGCATTAATTAATGATCCAACGATCGTCTTAGCCGATGAACCTTCTGGTAATCTCGATTCCGAAAATGCGGCCTCGTTACATCAGTTGTTTTTTGATCTTCGCGACAAGATGCAACAAACCTTTGTCATCGTTACCCACAATGAAGAATTAGCCCGCATTTCTGATCGGACCATCCATATGCGTGATGGACTAATTTATTAATATGAAGAAGATCTTAATCACCTACGGAACGCGTCCCTTAGCTCAACGTATTGCAAAATCACTTGTCGACAAATTTGAAGTAAAGTTTGCTACTTCAGAATCGGTGCCATCGGTATTAATGCAGCAGTATTACGCAATTCCAAATGCCGCGAACCCAACATTTTCCCATGAGATGCTAAAGCTATGTTTGGACAATCAGATTAACTATCTTCTTCCATTAGGATTAAAGGAACTGGAATCTTTATCTGAAGCAAAGTTGCTTTTCGAAGAGTACGATATATTGTTGATCGGACCTGATGCAGAGGAACTGAAACACACTTTTGTCCTTTCAAACCCGAATAAAGATTTAGAAGTGATGGTAGTTGATCGCGGTGTTAATTTGATCGACGGAAAAGCAGTTGAATTAGATGGCTCCGGTCTGATCGTATTTTCGGACGAGGGTGAGGAGTATGCCCTTTGTACAATCTAAATAAGAAAATGAAAATTTCTGAATTCCCAAGAGACAAGAAAGTTTATTTGTTTGAACTGGATAATGTTTTATATCCAAAGCAAGATTTCTTGTTACAAGTCTATTATTTATTTGCTCAATTTTTAGAATTTACGGAAGCAAGGCCTATATCGGCAGAAATGGTCTCCTTTATGAAAGATACATTGCTTGAAAAAGGAGAAGATGCGGTATTTGACGAAACACTTATACGGTTTAATCTGAAAGCAGATTACCGTGAAAATTTCGAACGTTTGCAGGTTAATGGACATTTACCTTTAAAACTATTCCTTTTTGATGAGATAAAAAACCTTTTCAAAGAGCTTTCTACAGCGGGCGCGCAGATAGCGGTGTTAACGGAGGGCAATCCTGCACTTCAGTTAAACAAATTGCGTCATATTGACTGGGAAGGTTACGATAGGAAACTGAAAGTTTATTTTGTTGATGAATTAGCATTCCGAAATATTGAGCCGTTTAGTTATATTGCTTCAGAAAACAATGTAAACGTGGAAGATTTACATTTTACTAAAACCAAATTGACTAAATAACATATGAAAACGAGAATTTTCCTTGCCTTCTGTCTATTTGCCCTTGCATTTACCTCTTGTAAGAAAGACAATAACCCAGATCCGACGGCTGAAAAAGAAATATTACTTAGAGACTCGACCTATTATTATTCCATACTTCTTTCGCTCTGGACTGATAAAATACCGGAACCGAAGATGAAAAGTAACGATGAAATAGATTTGAGAGCGTTTACGGGTAATTTCTCTACGGCTGAGGATGTTTTGAAGAAAATAAAAACCTATACAACGCTAGACCGCTTTAGTTTTATTGATCGAGAAGGTGTTGTAGGTGAGGAAATCGGCGAAGGAATTCATAAAGAGTTTGGTCTTGTTCCGGACTATTTCTCTTCGGATCAAACGGCTCAAAATGCGAAATTGTACATTAAGTTGGTGCAGAAGAATTCACCAGCAGAGGCGGCGGGTATCGTGCGCGGGATGGAAGTCCTGGCGATTGATGGCAATACTAAAGTTGATTATATCAGTCAGCGTGAAAAAGATTTTGATTTGGTGAACAAACTATTCGGAGGACCTGACAAAATTAGTATCCAAGTAAAGCATCCGGTTAGTTCTCAGGTAACGACGATAAGCTTAACCGCAGGATCATATAATATACAGCCGATTTTAGTGAATAAGGTAATTGAGCGATCCGGGAAAAAGATTGGCTATTTAGCATACACCTCCTTTGTTGAAGTATTATCAAAAAGTGGCGTTACGGGTTATCATACGGCGCTGAATCAGGCGGTGAAGACCTTAGAATCCCAAGGAATTAATGAATTAGTGGTTGATTTACGCTATAATGGAGGCGGTTCGACCAATGCTGCAGAGTTATTGGTTAATCTATTGGCACCTACCAATGTTGGAAAGGGTACAATGTATAGCTATAAAATTAATCAGTACCTGAAAGGATGGGGATGGGATAATGAGAATGACCCTGAGGCTCCATTTAAGTCTGTCAAATTTAACAAGACGAATAGTCTTAATTTATCGAAGATCTATTTCATTGTAACGAAGAGTACAGCCTCGGCAAGTGAACTTTTGATCAACTCGCTGATTCCACATATGCAGGTGGAGATTATCAGTGAGAATAACACCGGTTCTTATGGAAAACCCGTTGGATTCTTTGGGCTTCCTGTAGTTGATGAATATGCTGATTTATATATTACATCATTCCAGACGCTTAACAGCGCTGGCCAAGGTGACTATTTTAATGGTTTAGTTGGTACTAAGAAAAACTGTTACGATGATGTGAGTAAGCAATTAGGGGATCCTACAGAGCGAATGTTTGCTGATGCGATTTATCATATTGTGAACAACAACTACCAATCGGCTTCGGCGTCTACAAGAAAAACAAGTACTGGACAGATGATAAGACCGAAGACTTTCAATATGCCTGTTAAAAGCAATATAGAAATGGGGATGTTTAAGTTTTCACATGACAAGGAAGTTCCACAGATAAAATAAATTATTGGGGTATTAATCTTTTTTGACTAGGAATGGTCTGAATTTTGGTAAGTTTAATCCGTAGATTTTACCAAACTGAGAAACAATAGCATTCCTCGCATGAAAAGATTATTACCCCTATTTGCTTTGCTGATCTTATTTAGCTGCAAAAAAGATATAACTAAAATTACCACTCCGCCAAAGCCGGAGCCTCCTGTTTCCTCAAGAACAGATGATCAAAAGCTGAAAGACAGCGTTTACTACTACTATAAAGAGCAGTCTTATTGGACCGAATCGATAGGGACTTATGATCCTATTTCCGCCTTCACCGATCAATACAATTCTTATGACAACGTGTTGTCAGCTTTAATGCAGCAAACACCTTTCCATAATGGTTACAATGGACCTATTGATCGCTTCTCCAGAATTGAAGATATTAGTTCAGAAAGTTCGAGTCGTGCGAAACGCGCTGACTTAGCGGATGGCTATGGTATCTATTTAACGTTTGCGCGCGTGAATGGCAACGTATACCTATATGCTTACTTTATTGAAGGCGGGTCGCCGGCAGAGAGTAAAGGCATGCGCCGAGGGGATCGCATCATTGAGGTTAACGGCAATACCGACATGAGCGAAAACAACGCAGATTTTATTCAAGCAGCCTTGGACGGTTCGAAATTAAAGTTGAAAGTCTTACGCGATGGTAAAGAAGTTACGGTACCAGAAATGACTTATACAAGCTACGATATCAATCCGGTAACCAAAGACTCTGTGTTAACGGTAAATGGCAAGAAATACGGCTACTTAGCTTTATCGTCCTTTGAAGAAATGACGGATGATGGCGGAAATAGCACAGCCATGTTAAACGACATCGATCAAGCGTTTTCAAATTTTGAGAACAATAATGTCAGTGATCTCATTCTTGACTTTCGTGTTAATACTGGAGGATATGTCAGTACAGCGATTTATTTAGCGGATAAAATCATCAACAGTAGTGGGAATAACAAGTTGATGTTATCCTACGATATGAACAAAAATATGCAAAAGTATAGAACGGGTAGGGGAGCACAATTTGCAGATGTGATGTTTTCGAAAAAAACACAAAATCTAGAAGTAAAGAAAGTTGTTTTCTTAGTTACTGAATATACCGCTTCGGCGGCTGAAATCGTTATTAGTGTGTTGAAGCCGTATATGGAAGTGACGCTTGTTTCTGAAAAGTCTGCAACCTATGGCAAACCGGTTGGCTTTTTCCGTCAGGATATTATGGGTAAAATAGGTCTTTGGGCTGCATCATTTAAAATAATCAACGCTTCAGGCTTTACGAATTATTGGGATGGAATCCCCGGAGATATTCAAAATATTACCGATAATGTGACCCTTGATTTCGGCAATACGAAAGAGAACATGCTTGCGGCGGCTATCAATTATCTGTCTCCAGGATCTCTAACGACTAATGCGAGAGTGGCTAGATCATCAACAAGCTTGAATTCAACCTCTAGTACACCGCTCAAAAGAATTAATAACTTGCGTGAACGGGATTTAATAAAGAATTAAAACTTCGTTATTAAATTATTAACTTTACCCCATGGCAGGAAATAAACCGACCACGATAAAAGAAATCGCACGAAAACTGAAGATCTCACCTTCAACGGTATCAAGAGCTTTAAATGACCATCCTAGTATTGGTTTGGTAACGACTATGCGCGTTAAGAAAATGGCCGAGGAAATGGCTTATGAGCCGAATCAGACCGCTATTTTTTTTAAGCAGCGTAAAACCTTTACAATCGGCGTTATATTATCCAAATTGTCCGAACCCTTTTTCTCTGAAGCAATTTCTGTCATTGAACAAGTCGCGGAAGAAAAGAAATATACTGTTCTATTAGGACAATCACTCGATGATGAGCAACGTGAATTAAACATCGTGCAAACCTTTAAAAAGCACCGTGTCGATGGCATACTCGTGTCGCTAGGGAAAAATACAGGTGACACCGATTTTATGTCTGTGTTAGCCAAGACAGAAATTCCAGTTGTCTTTTTCGATTGTGTGCCAGATTTACCAAATGTTCATAAGGTATATTGTGATCTTTCGTCAGGGATGGAAGAGGCTATCAGTGCTTTCTACGAACGTGGACACAATAAGATAGCGCTGATCAATGGTCCTGAATCTTTATTGGCCAGTAAAGACCGAACCACCGCCTACACCAAGGCTTTAGCTAAATTTAACATCCCGTTTGACAGTAACTATATCGTGAATACTGATTTGACTGAACAGGGCAATGAGGAGGCCATGGAGAAGTTATGTTCACTAGCCGATAGACCTTCTGCTGTCGTGTCCTTTAACGACTTCGTCACATTAGATCTGATTCGTTATGCGAAGCTACGTGGGATCGTACTCAACCAAGATATGTATTTTATAAGCTATGCAAACTATCCGCTCTGGAAGTATATGGATAATCCTCCGATGGGAAGTATCGAGCAATATCCCGAACAACAGGCGCAACGTGCTGCCGAGATATTATTCGATTGTATCGATAAGAAAGAATACGTAGAGACTCCTCAAGAAGTTGTATTCCATTCAAAATTAGTGGTAAAATAGTTTAAGCGATTTGAATGCTGTATGTGATATCTACGCCTCCTGCGGCAAGCATATCATGTACGGAGCAATACTTTTTAACGGCAAGTTCTGCTGCCTTCTGTGCTTTCACTTCATCGATATTTCCTTTCAACTTGAATGTGATATGGATTTTAGTGAAAATATTAGGAATCTCATCACGTCTTTGCCCCTCGACTTCAACTTGAATATCTTCGATTTCTTGACGTTGTTTTTCTAAGATGGTCGATAAGTCGAATACACTGCAAGAGCCTAAAGCGATTAATACCAATTCCATAGGTCTTACGCCTTTCCCTTCGCCACCAATTGATTCTGGGCCATCAATATTTACTTTCACATTGGAAGAAGCGGCTGTTGCTTCAAAATGTACCGCTTTGTTTTTCCGGTTTAATTCTATTTTCATTACTTATATAATTGTCTATTCCAAAAGTAGCTATTTTCTGTAGCATTATCTCATGTTTGCAGTGCTCTTGACCCTGAGTTGACGGAGGTGCAAAAGGCCTTTAGGAGGTTCAAATATTGCCGTGTTTGGAAGACTTTTAGACTCTAAATTCCTTTATAACAAGATTTTGACAAAAAAGCAATCGGTTGTGTAAATAGGACAAACG
>JBEBRI010000194.1:0-6534 GCA_040394915.1 Sphingobacterium sp. | reverse complement strand
AACATAAATATTGTACTATGAAAAACACATTGAAATTATTAAGTCTTTTGTTCGTCGTCTTGTTTACAGTATCGGCTTGTTCTAAGGATGATGATCCGGTTGATAATGATTTATTTACTGGTAACTACACTGGTGATGTTGGTTATGATAACTTCGGAGAAGACGGGAAAGATGTCGCATACGGTCCAGGTTCGGTTCGGGTTTATAAAATTGGTGATAAGTACTCATTCGACTTTAAAAGTGATGCAGGGAATATCCCTTCATTAACTGGTATAGTAATGCAAAAAGGAGAAAACAACACGATCTTTTTCAACTCTGAGGCGATTGGTAGTATTACCATTTCGGAAAGTACCTTAGAATTGGCATATACGAATCTCGATACGAAAGAGTCGTTTCGAGCGAGCTGTGACCGCTAAGCCAGCTCAAATAGCTTATTAATGTGAGAACCCTGGCGGTTCAAACTTTAAATTTTGATATAGGATGATGATAGCCGTAGTAATTACTACGGCTATTTTTGTTGATCTTTGAATGCTGCCAATTGCTTTTCCAAGGCGTCAATCTTGTGACTGAGGGACTTGATCAATTTGTACTGATCTTCCTGTGACTGAAACAAATCTTTCACTTGCTCTTCCAGGAGCATATCCATCTTTTGATGGAGACTACGAATTTCTAATTCTGCTTTTAGATTGACCAAATAATCATTCTCTGCACGCATTCTATCTTTCTCCTCCTGTCTATTTTGACTCATCATGATAATCGGCGCTTGCAGGGCGGCAACACATGACAACAGCAAATTCATCAAAATAAATGGGTAAGGATCAAATTGATCTTTGCTTGGCAATGTAGAATTGTATAAAATCCAGATGATTAGCACAACCGCAAATAAAATAATAAACGTCCAACTCCCTCCAAAGCGGGCTACTTTATCGGATATCTTCTGCCCTTGAGATAACACTTCTTTCGGGGGATTCACTAAGCGATCTACCATAAGCGACTCTTCGTCCATCGTCTGCTTTACGATTTCATGGAGCTTAGCGATATTTTCGTTATTCTGCTCCATAATGGCTTTGATATTCTTCTTTTCCATGGTAAAGGTTGTTTTACTTAGAACTTATACTTCACTAGTAGAACAAAAAGATGTTCGTTTTGTCTGCAACTGACGAAGGAAAATATGACAAGAGTTTTTATAAATACTCTTGATTTCATAATGCTTAGAAATTAATCAGTAATACAGCTTTAAAGAGATTACTATTACTATTTAGGAATAAGTTATGTGATGGATATTGGCGTTTAAGTCGATCTTGAAAATGCTGAATGTAATCGTTCTCCGCTTGATTGCTTAAGTAATGATTCACACGATTGCTAACTTCCAATTTAATGGATCCCACACTTCCAGAAAGCTTAATCTTTACCGGATGCTCCGACATACTGTTATAACCATTATGGAGGGCATTCTGAATTAGAGGAAGCAGTATAAACGGATTGATTTCGATGTCAGAATGTGTTATCTGGAAGTCGATTTTGACATGAACTTTTTCTGGACTCAATATGGACCATAAGTTCAAGTAAGATAAGACATTCTCTTGCTCATCAGCAATTTGAATTGTATCAGCAATAGCGTATTGGAACGCACGCTCTTGCCAATTTAGAAAGCTTTCGGTGGCAACTTGGTCGTTTCGCTTATGTTCCAAATACAGTTTGGCTAGTTTTGAATCTAGCTGACATTGCTTAAACGAGAGGGCCGCCGCGAGTTCGCTGCGTGCCGATTCCGCCTCTAATGTTGTCTTATTAACCCTGCTCCAGAACATTGCCTTTCTTTGTTGGTTCAACCCCACTTACTCCGCCGGATACGGCTAACTTCATCGCATCGGTTCCCGACATATTCAACTTATGAACCTTATCAGCACTAATGATAGATATCTGACCAGCAACGGAATAAGAGAACGGGAAGTAAACCACAACTTCACCTGGAAGACCAATACTTGACAAATCTTTCTGCGTTAAGAAACCCACCTTCTTCAGTCCAAAGTTATTGACCTCAACCAGTACTGGTTCATTGAATTTCTTCGCATCGCCAACAAATGCTTCGGTAAAGTCCTTGATGGAAGAGTATAAGGTATTGAACAAAGGAATTTTATTAATGGTCCGCGTCATCCAGTTCCGAATCGGCGCAGTCACCAAAGTCGTGAATATTAATCCTACCAAGGCCAGCAAAACGATGACAGATAAGATACCAATACCGGGAATGTATAAGGGATGCCCTGTTTCATCCTCTAGAAAATGCTCTGTAATATTCAGGGCACCGTCTAAAGTTGCCACTAACCAGATGATTACAAATACGGCCCCAGCAACAGGAACCACAACCAAAGTACCTTTGATTAGATAATAGAAGAATTTTTGAAAGAATTTACGCAACATGTTTATTCAAAATAATAGACTCTTTTCACTCGACTTGAGATATTTACCAATAATTCGTACGGAATTGTTCCGATATCTTTAGAAGCTTGCATGATATCCGGAAAAACTTCCACGATATCCCCTTCTTTCACTTCAATATCTGTAACATCCAACATACACATATCCATACAGATCGTGCCAACCGTAGGAACAAGCTGGTTATTAATCTTCATTTTTCCTACACCGTATCCAAATTTACGATTATATCCGTCAGCATACCCAATTTTAACTGTAGCAATTCGACTATCTCTAGTCAGAATACCTTTTCGATCATATCCAACCGTCTCCGTCTTCGGTAATTCCTTCAACTGCGTGACTGTCGTTTGCAACGTACTCACTTTCTCCAATTGGCTCCCGTCAGAATCCATATCGACACCATAGAGGCCAATTCCAAGGCGTACCATGTCGAAGTGTGCTTGCGGCCAGCGAACGATCGCTGAGGTATTCGCTACATGTTTGATAAAAGAATAGCCGATTCCCCGCTCTAGCTTGGCTACAGCGGCAGCATAGGTATCAATCTGGTATTGGGTATACGCATCTTGTTTGGGGTCGCCAGAGGCCACCAAATGCGTAAAACAAGATTGCACTTTCACTTGCTCCTGCTGATTCAATCGATCAATTAATCCTTCAACCTCAGTTGGTAAAAATCCTAATCGATGCATGCCTGTATCTAACTTCACATGAATCTTGTAAGCCTTTCTATTATGATCTTTTAAAAACTCAATAAATTGATTCAAGAAACGCATAGAATACACTTCCGGCTCTAGGTCATATTGCAATAAGGTTTGAAAGGTATCGCTATCTGGGCTTAAAACCATAATGGGCAGCGTAATCCCTCCCATCCTTAATTCAACACCCTCATCAGCAAAGGCAACTGTTAGATAATCGACCTTACTGAACTGTAAGAGATTGGCAACTTCAAAACTACCACTTCCATAAGAAAACGCTTTTACCATAGCCATCATCTTGACCTCATTGGGGATCATGGATCGATAGTGCATCAAATTATGAGATAGCGCATTGAGGTTGATCTCCAATACCGTCCCATGCGAACGCAAGGTCAACCTTTGTACGATTTGTTCGAAACGATATGTTCTTCCCCCCTTAATTAATACGGTCTCATCTTTGATTGCTAAGGCATCCAAATTCGCCAGTAAATCATCTGTGGAGTGATACAAGGTGACATTTAAGCCATTTAAATCCATCAACCATGGATATGCAGTACCTACCCATACCATACGACTAATTGAAGTACGTGATAAAATGGCTTTCAGTTTTTCCTGTAACTTCTCACTGCTCGCCAACCCATCCATATCGGAAAGAATAAGCGTTTTCTTGCTGTGTTGATTCTGTTGAGCGAGAAAATCTAATGAAATTTGTAGGGAAGCTAAATCATTGGAATATGAATCATCGATTAAAGAACTATTGCCTATGCCTTTTTTCAGCTGCAGACGCATTTCTAATGGTCTCAACTGTTTTAGTCGCTCGATAATTACAGCTGGCTCATAAGCCATATAGCTCATAAAGGTGAAACAGGTCAATATGTTTTCAATGGACGCTTTATCGGTAAATGGAATTTCGAAAGTATAAGAAACGCCATCAACGATAATTTGAAGCACACTACTATTGCTAAGCAGCTCAACCCGCTCTAAGCATACATAATCACTTTGCTGATCGCCCCATTGGTATAATTCCATATGTTCTGGAATCATTGCTGAAGAGATGTATTTCGAGCCTGCAATTAGAGCCTTCGACGCTCGAAATAATTTCAGCTTCTCTTGTAGCTTGGCTGCTTTAGATTCGAAGTTTTGGGCATGTGCAAGACCGATGTTGGTGAATACGCCTATTTCCGGTTGAATGAGTGCCTGAAGCCTTTCCATTTCTCCTGGTTCAGAGATACCGGCTTCAATTAAAGCAATATCATAATGATTTGAGAGATTCCACAAAGACAATGCGACCCCTAATTGCGAATTATAACTCTTCGGACTTTGATAAACTTTCTTATCGATCGATAATAGTTGAAACAGCCATTCCTTGACTACAGACTTTCCATTACTTCCTGCAAGTCCTACCAGTTGTCCCTGGAATGTTAAACGATGATAAACAGCCAGGCTTTGTAATGCCTGCAATACATCATCTACCAACAATACATTCACGTCAGAAACGGATTCCAAAAAAGCCACGCTTCGAGAAACAACAAAACTTCGAACTCCCCGTTGGTAAGCATCATTTACAAAGTCATGACCATCACGGGCGGCAGTAAGCGCAAAAAATAAGCTTTGTTCAGGTTGGTTAACCTTTCTACTGTCGTATACTAGTTCTGTGATTTGTTGACTATAATTCGCTAACTCACAACTCCTTACCACTAAAATATTGCGTATTAAATCAATAGTATACATCTGCATTTAAATATGGAACGAATTTCATCATTTTTTTTATAAGTTCATCATTTTTTGAACATTTGTATCATGGAATACGAATCGGAGAAAGGGAAGGTTTATACACCCTTGCAAGCTAAACGCAAGGCAGAGAGTTATTGTGCTTACCAAGAGCGCGCACAGCAGGAAGTTCGCGACAAACTGTATAGTTGGGGATTGCATTCCGCTGATGTGGAACAGGTAATATCCGAGTTAATAGCCGATAACTTCCTCAATGAAGAAAGATTCGCGAAAGCCTTCGTTTCAGGTAAGTTTAAAATCAAGGCCTGGGGTAAAATAAAGATTATCCAACACCTTAAAGCGAAAAGAATATCCAAACCATTGATACAAATTGCCCTTCGAGAGATAGATTTGGATGAATATGAGGATAAATTAGAAGAATTGATCAAAAAAAAGATCAATAAACCAATATCTTCTCTAAATCTTAACGAAAAAGCGAAATTAATTCGATACTTACAATCAAAAGGCTATGAAAGTGATTTGATTTTCTCAAAATTCAAAGAATAATTTTAACAAAACAGCGTTTTTAAAAACAATTGTTACAATAAATAACACGAAAACCAATAAAAATAACAACATTTCATCCTATTTATTGAATATTCAATAACATATTAGCGTGTTTTATGAATTATTTGATTTATTTTTAAACAATTAATCAAATAAAATTCACTAAACCTCTAATTTTATGAGAAAATTCAACCAGATTAAACGAATTACAACAGTATTAGGCATTTCTCTTTATTCATTATCAGCTTTTTCACAAGAAAACAACACTACTTTTTCTTTAGGTCTTACATCAGATCAATTTTTTGGCGTTGCACCGACTGTTTCTGTAGATTATCAGCTCAATGACAAGCTTGCTTTTACCGCATATGGTATTTTTTGGGGTACAGGCACAGCAGCAGCATGGGGAAACTGGACAGAATTCGGGCTTGGTATCAATTACGCACTAGCAGAAGGCATAACAATAAATCCTAATCTAGGATTCACGTTCGGAAACTTGCTTTCCAAAGGAGCTGCTGACGGTCAAATGGGTGGTATTGCTGGTGATGGTATTGTTCCCAACGTATTTTTTAATGTCAATAAGCCGAAATTTGAGAGTGAAGTTTATGTTGGCTATTATGCCCCTTTGCGCGATGAAGCCCCTGATGATGGATCAACACTGGCTTACTTACATTATTGGGCAAATGCAGGATATCGTGTAAGCTCTGTATTCTCTGTCGGCGGACATTTTGAACACCTACGCAGAACGAAAGACGACGTCAATGGCAAATTAGACTATTACCAATGGTTAGGTCCCTATATCCAGTTTTCCGTTCCAAAATTTAATAGCTTCCTACGATTAGCAGCAGGTCCTGAACTAAAGAATGGTCTTCAAAAAAAGGATAGTTTCTATAAATTATCTACCGGATTCTCCTTTTAGCAACGCTATGGACATATAATTCAAAGCAATTTAGACGGAATCTGAGACTCCACGCCTGCTCAGATTCCGTCTATCAAATATTTTTGAAATTTATTTCAACTGAAAAACAGCATTTTGAGAGTTTAAATGAAACTTTTTTCAGAAATAATTTTAGGAATTAATTTTTCTCTCTATATTTGCACCACGTCAAGCGAAAGTAGCTCAGTTGGTAGAGCA
>JBEBRI010000193.1:0-6535 GCA_040394915.1 Sphingobacterium sp. | reverse complement strand
GGAGATTATACCTGAGCTATTCGAATGTACTCACATAGAGGTGTTGATTTTAAGTAATGAATGGGCTGAGTATAAAAATGGGAAATGGAGAAAGCTTACCAGTAAAAACAAAGGAAATAGAAATAGTATTAAATTTTTGCCGGAATCAATGAACGAATTGTCCGAGCTCAAAGTCTTAGTTTGTGGAGGAGATTGGAATGAGTATAATAACCATGAATGGAACAGATGGGGTATTACTTCTCTTACTTCAATTTCCAAACTAAAAAAGCTTGAATATTTAAACCTAAGTAACAATGAGTTGACCAATATAATAGGTTTAAAGAAATTAAAATCACTAAAAATCGTTCATCTAAATAATAATAAGATTTCGAAAGTAGAGTCTTTAAGTGAGTTGAATAATCTTACAGAGCTATATCTTAGTAATAATAAGATTAAAACTGTAGATTTTATTAGTGGATTAGATAATGTTAAGACAATAGACTTACACAACAATATTATAAGAGATCTAAGACCGATTATAAAAATCATTCAGAATATTGGTATTAGTAATGATAAATGGGAGATAAATACATTAAATATAGCAAAGAATCCTTTGGAGTTGCCACCAATGGACATCGTAACCTTGGGCAAAGAAGCGGTTCTAGGAGTACTTGATGATATTGAGAAAAGAGGTCGCTACGTTAATAAAGATATTAAGGTAATTCTGGTAGGCAATAGTGAAGTTGGTAAATCTACTTTGGTAAAATACTTGGATAAAGAAAATGGTCTTGAAGATGAGCATCTTCCGACTCTTTGGATGGATGAGAAAATTATAAAAAGTAAGTACTTGGTTAATACCATTGGAGAAGAATGTTTGCTACACGTTTTTGATTTTGGAGGACACGACTATTATCATGACACTCATCATTTATTTTACAGTACCAATACAATTTATCTTCTATTATGGGATAAAGAAACCGATAATTTAAATACAAGAAAAATTGCCCAGAAAACAAGAGAAAATTTAGAAATAGAAGTTGAAACACAAGATTATCCGATAAGATATTGGTTAGATTCCGTAAAATTTTATACTAAAGATGTTGAGGCAGATAACTTTGAATTTGAAATTAAAAGGGATGTTACTTATGACAGCCCACTTCTCTTAATTCAGAATAAAGTTGATAACGCTTCCAAAATTGTATTTCAAGAGAATAAGACCCTATCAAAAGATTATTCTTTTATTTATGACATAATTAACATATCCATTAAGCCTAAAAGAAATTTAGACCATTTTGATAGTTTGTTTTTGGAAATGCTTGATGAGATGAATATTATTGGAGCTGTTCTTCCTAAGTTTTATGAGACAATAAAAAACAGTATAAATTCTTATAAGGGAGAACCAGTGCTAACGTTTGTTGAATTTATGAATTATTGCAATGGAATAATTAAAAACCCTATTGATGATTCTCAAGCTAAAAGATTGGTTAAATATCTGGAACAAGTCGGGCTTGTATTATGCACAAGTAAAGACACTGAAGAGAAAATATATGTAGATAAGAAATGGGTTATCGAGAATATGCATAGAGTTCTTGAAAAACTTGTGGATAGAAAAGGAGAATTTAAAAGAGATTATGTTGTAAAAATCCTTGGGACAGATGATCGTAAAGTTGATGACCTATTATTAATGATGGAGGAGTTCAAGATTATTTTCAAAAACCCATATTCAGATGTATATATAGCACCACTCTATTTACCTAAAATCCCTGACGGGAAGATTAAATTGTTTCTTAATGAAGGTCAGATTACATATCGAAGGTTTGAATTCAAAGGATTTATTCATAAAAATGTCATTTTAAGGATATTTCAGAAATTTGGAACTCTGTTTTCTTCTGATAAGAATAAAGATATATTTTATTACTGGAAAGACGGTTTGATTATCAAAAATCCTAATACAGATGAAATAATAATGATAAGATTTCACCTTGGTAATGAAAACGGGAATGCCTGTATTGATATTTATGATCTATCTCAAAAAGAACAACCCATATTCAGAGATGATGTACTAAAATTCATTAGAGATGTTAATCAAGGCTATGAACTAGAGGAAATGGTTACATTAGATGGGAAAGATTATATATCAAAAGAACTACTTGAAAAGTACGCAGAAATAGGTAAACATGTCTTTTCTGAGAAGAAACTATCAGGGTCTTTAAAATCTGAACAACAACAAAAACTTTTTAAGTTAAAAGATTATATGGAATTTATCGACACCCCTGTAAAAAAGAAAAAAGTGGTAATATCATACTCTAAAAAAGATCTGGCTCAGATACACACTCTTAGAAGATATTTACAACCATTGATAGATGCAGAACTTATTGAACAACCTTGGTATTGTACTAGTTTAAAACCTGGCGATGATTGGAATACGAAGATTAAGCATAAATTTCAGGAAGCTGATATTATATTTTTTATGGTTAGTGAATATTTCTATAGCACGAAATACATTATTGATTATGAAATAAAAAATGCGATTGATCGGTATGATAATGGAGAAAACATAAAAATCGTACCTGTAATTTTAGAATTTTATGACTGGGGTAGAAAGGAACCCTATAATCTTCAACGTTTTTCAGCTTTGCCATACCAAGCGAAACCGATTAGTGATTTTAGTAACCCCAAAATGGCTTGGAGTACAATTACTGCATCGGTAAAAATGATGATTGAGAAGGATCTGGATCCCGGGAAAATTGAGATCATAGGACGAGATCTCGAAGAAATATATGAGAGACAAGTTAAAGGAAAGTTAGACAATAACTCCATTTAAAGAATTTGATTTTTTGACATACTACTTTACATTTTAGTGTAAAGCTATTTCAGGACAAGACAGAAATGGCTAGCGTATCCATTTCCCTTACTTTAAGTTTGGATTTCAATATTTAAGTTTTTAATTTTAGCGAAACCAATTGTACAGCCTGGGCCAATGTAAGTAAATTTTGGTCTATGACAAACTAGGTTATAGTCGGCTAATGTGACCGTTATACTTACTAATATTTTATAAACCCAGTAATATGAATTCAGCAGTTATTGACTTAGAATTAATAGATGAAGGAAATGGAAAAAATCCATTCGAAGACCTCATGGCTCAAGTGGAGAACCTCAGCTTACAAGGTAAATTGGATGTCAACAAGAATGAATTAGAAAAAACAATTCTTTTCCTTGAACGAAAATACCAAGATTTGTCCGATATCGATTACTTAAAATCAAAGATTCTTCTACAAGCTTTTAAGGCTAATGTGATAATTAGCGAACATAATGAAGATAAATCGTTTATTCGGATATCTGATAATTTGACTCAATTAAAAGATCTAAGTGTCGCTCTAACTAATAATGATATAACCGATTTACATAAGTACATACTTTCAGATAATACTGAATTGAATGACAAGTTGGAGGGGGAGATAACTGTGGATTTGTTACAAACGGTATATGATAAAGTTTTTAGAAGCGGTGAATCGAAAAGGAGGAAAAAAGAAGAATGGATTATCGAGATGAACTTTGATGTTCCTATCAACGAAAGACATTTACCTTTAGAATTCTTACACACTTTTATTCAAGGGTTAAACACTGTACATGGCTTATCCGTAACATTAGAAGATATTCATATTGGCTCCATTAAGGCGAGAGTAAAAGTCGTCTTTGACGATATCGGCAGTAAAGAGGAGGCAATGGAGCTTCTCGAATCGGCGAGACAGCTTGCCATGGGCAAAATTGAAGAGGATAGGTCTGGAACTGAAAAGATAGAGTCAGAGCAAGTTGACAATAAACGGGGAACATTAACTTCAAAAGAACACGAGAACGGATTAACAGCTGAAGATCTAAAAGAAGTTAAGAAATTGGAAGTTGAATCTCTGCGATATGACATTGAGAGAAAGAGACTGGAAAATGAAGAAAAAAGACTAATTCTATTCAAAAAAAGAAAAGAAGTACTAAAAGAGTTGCTCGCTGAAGGAATAATAGGCCAACGGCAGATGGAAATGTTGATCAAAGGGTTACCGTTTTTGAAAATTGAAGACGGTTGCCTCACTATAGGTGAAAACATTGACATTATTAATGACCTATAGGTTGCCATCTATATATTGCATTTTTATGTCTGCATATATGTTCCTATTATAAAGTCCAAAACGGGAATTTACAGTTTAATTTTGAAGTGAGTAAACATTGAAATAATGAATAATACGGCCGCCATTGTATTTGCAAAAATTGCAGCATTAAAAAAGAGCTTCGATTCGATCGAATTTAGCCAAACCAGACGAGTAATAGGTAGCCAAGTAAAACACTTGTTTCCGTTATATTCGCAGCTAATAAATGAGATAAAGGAGATAAGACCCGAACTATATTCAGACTTGCCTGAATTAAAAATGCCCACTTCTATTGGAAATGGGAGTGCTGGACCGATTTATGAACAACATGATATAACAGGGTTGGCAAAAAATTTAGATTATATTTTAGAAGTATTTGCAAATTCGAGAATTGGGGAAAATCATGCGGAAATAGAAAGAAAGAATTTTATTTTTATTAGTCACGGTTTGAGCAAGGAATGGTTCAAAGTGCAATCACATTTGGAAAAAGATCTAGGTTATCAGACTATAGAGTTAGCACAACAACCAAATCTTGGAAGAACGATTTTGCACAAACTCGCCGAAGAAGCGCAACGTTGTCAGATAGCTATAATAATAATGACAGGCGACGATAAATTCGAGAATAGCGAGATAAGGGCTAGGGAAAACGTGCTACACGAGATTGGATTTTTTCAAGGAAAGCTGGGTCTTGAAAAAGTCGTTTTACTCCACGAAGAAGGGGTCAGCATTCCTAGTAATATACATGGACTTGTATACATAGCGTTTCCCAAAGACACAGTAGAAGCAACTTTTGGCGCTCTTAATAGAGAACTAAAAGTACTAATGATTTGATTATAAAGCTATCCATTTCACCTTTGCTTAACCAATTTGACCGATAGCTTTTTGTCTGGCTGAATAATAAGATCAAAGAACACTCAGATCACGAAATTTGATAAGATAACAGAATAGTATGTTAGCTTTCATTATTCTTGCACATATTTTGTATAGACTAACCGAAAAAAGCGACAATATGTTAACTTTGCTAAGTTGAGCAATACCTAACGAAATAAAAAAGCGACCTTCGATAAAACATGGCAGCGGCAGAACAAATAAAAAGCTTGATACGTTCGTTTGGAACGGGTGATGATGCCCGCTTCTACGCAACGGCCATGCAGATCGCTGCCGATGAAGCCCGTAAAGGGCACACCGCACTGGCTGCAGAATTAAAGAAACTCATCGATAACGCCAAGGCCAACACACCCCAGCAAACCATATTCCGCAAGCTACCCGTCAATGCCGCACAAAAGGAACTAAATGACCTGCTGGAGCTGATCCATCCAGATGTGAGGCTCAAAGACATGGTATTGGCACCTGCTGTACACCAAAGCCTACAACGCGTGCTGGATGAACAACGGAAGATCGACGTATTGGAGAGCCACGGATTGAAAGCGCGTAAGAAGTTGCTTTTTACTGGGGCACCGGGCTGCGGCAAAACTATGAGCGCCCACATGCTGGCTAGCGAGTTGGCCCTTCCCCTCTTCGTTATCCGATTGGATGGGCTTATAAGCCGCTATATGGGCGAATCCATCGCGAAGCTGCGCTTAGTGTTTGACGCCATGCATGATTTCCGAGCGGTATACTTATTCGATGAATTCGACAGTATCGGAACCACGCGCCATGCCTCCAACGAAGTGGGCGAAATCAAACGCGTATTGAACAGCTTCCTTTTGCAGATTGAAAAGGACGATTCGCGCAGTCTGATCATCGCCGCCACTAATATGCCCGAATCGTTGGACAGCGCATTGTTCCGCCGGTTCGACGATATCATCCGCTTTCCCCTCCCGACGGAAAGCGACATTGCCCATCTCCTTGAATTAGAGTTGAAAAGTTTCGGATTTTTCCCGATATTTGACATAAGCCAAATTGCCAAAGCCTCCTTAGGTTTGAGTTTCGCGGATATTCACCGCATCTGCACAGATGTTGCAAAGGATGCCTTGGTATATGGCGAGGATGCCGTATCGCAAGAACGTGTACTGCATTATGTCAATGAACGACAAAACCCGTTTTGAGAAACTGACTTAACGACTAACTAATTTTATTGGCCTATGCCTGATTTTGACCATCTATTCGTGGACAAACGTTTTTTAAGCGTACACCCATATACAACGGGCGGCGGGGGCGCTGGTGTCTTGGCACGAAGCGATATTAACCGGCAGCAGCATGGCAACGGTATCCGTGTACGGTTTAAAGAAGCATTACAGGATTTCTGGGAAGGTCGAGACGAACTGGATTTCGTCTACTTAGAGCTCACCTCAGCCATTGATTTTGATTTGGATATCGACAAATTTGATAGCCCCAGAAAGACCTTCCGCATCGCTTATGTAAAGTATCCGCCCTACCAAGTACATATTTCCTGATTAACTGAGTGCCGGTAGCTT
>JBEBRI010000192.1:0-6627 GCA_040394915.1 Sphingobacterium sp. | reverse complement strand
ATTCCTTTATCAGAATTCACCATTGCTAAATCAGGACCGTTCGCAATTGCGGCTTCGATTGCTGCTTTCACCTCAGCTTCTTTTGCATGGCCTGCAATTTTAGCATAAACCTCACCTAATCCATTGTTTTTGTTGATTCCCAATTCAGCGAATAAATCACCATACTGTGCGAATACATCTTTGAAGTAAACTTCAACAATAGCTCCGAAGATAATGGGGTCAGAAACTTTCATCATTGTCGCTTTCAAGTGCGCTGACAATAAGATGCCTGCTGCCTTTGCTTCTGCAATCGCATCGGCAACGAATGATTTTAATTTTGCAATATTTAAGACTGATGAGTCAATAACTTCACCTGCTTTCAGGTTAGCCAAGCCTTTTAATTCTTTAACCGAACCATCAGCGGCAACAAATTCAATTTTAAATTGTGAATCGTTTGCTACCGTAACAGATTTCTCGGTGCTATAGAAATCACCATCTTGCATAGATGCTACCGCGGTTTTACTATCGGATGCCCATGCCCCCATGCGGTGCGGGTTCGCCTTTGCGTAGTTCTTTACTGCTTTAGGCGCACGACGATCGGAGTTACCTTCACGTAATACCGGATTGACAGCCGATCCTAATACCTTCGCATAAGTAGCTTTAATTTTCTCTTCTTCCGCGTTTGCTGGTGCATCTGGGTAGTTAGGGATTGCATAACCTGCTTTTTGCAACTCTGCAATCGCTCCTTTTAACTGCGGAATTGAAGCGGAAATATTTGGAAGCTTAATGATATTAGCTTCAGGTTGAGTAGCCAATTGACCTAGTTCTGCTAAGGCATCGCTAGTCTTTTGATCTGCTGTTAAATAGTCATTGAAGTTTGCAAGAATACGTCCTGCTAATGAAATGTCTCTTAATTCGATTTCAATGTTCGCTGGTTTTGCGAATGCTTGAACAATGGGTAGAAATGAATACGTTGCCAATAACGGCGCTTCATCTGTTTTTGTGTAAATGATTTTAGATGACATAATTTTCTATTGAAATGATATTGTTTTGCTTTAAAAAATGGAAAACAAGCTATAAAACAACCTGTTTTTTTAAAATTCGCCTAAAGATAAGAAAATGAAAATAAAATAGACATAAATACGCAAATAATACCCGAACATTGAAAATCAATGACCGATTCTAATTATTCTACCTTCTTTCTCTTGTTTTTCTTAGCTTTAGCGCCGGATTCCATCAAGAATTTCAGGCCCTTCATACACTTTAATTCCCGCTTTTGAGAAATCAATGCCAGCAACGATTAAAGCCTTCGCCAAATCCGCCGTTTGAATAGCGCGGTACTTATGAAATAAACCAACTTGATTGAAAAATTTGATAAGCCGAATGGCAACTTTCTCACCTAAACGATCAGTATTTGGCCGATCAATAATGCCAGGGCGTAAAATTGTCAAACTTGGGAAGTCAAGACTTCGAATAGCCTCTTCTAAGGCGCCTTTCATTCTTGGATAATAAAATTTCGCTTGGGAATCCGCTTGCATGGATGATAAGAGCACAAAGCTAGGCACCCCATTCGCTTTGGCGAGCGCTGCAAAACTTAATGGATAATCATGGTCGATCTTCCATTGTGCCGATTGGCTACCAGCATCTTTTATAGTTGTACCAAGTGTACTAAACGCAATATCGCCTTCAATATGCTCGCTAAAATCAGCAAGCCTATTGAAATCGACAATAATCTCTTCTAACTTATTGTGTGGTTTAAAATACGGCCTGCGTAACAACACTCGAACATGTTCAACGTCATTACGAGCAATGAGCTGCTTGACAAGCTCTTTACCTGTCGCACCGGAACCACCAATTACTATGGCTTTTATACCCATTATCAACGGCTAAAATAAGACATCACGAATATTTACATCGCGATCGAAAGATGCTTTGGCAAATGGACATAGGGGCAATATTTTAACGTTGTTTTCACGCGCAAATTCAACTGCCTTCATTAATAAGACATGTCCGATACCCTTCCCCTTTTCTTCGGGATCAACTTCGGTATGATCGATAATAATCTTTCCGGGTCCTGCAGCCGAATAAGTCATCTCTCCTATTTTCTTTCCTTCTTCAATGGCGTAAAATCCTCCTTTATTGCCATTAACCTCATGTTTTACTAGCATAGGCCTATTTAATTATGTTTAATTGATTGAATTATTTTATCCTCTATTTCCGATTTCGTGCCTACGACTTCCGCTGACACCGCATTGGGCACCGTCATTGATAACACGTAATGCTTGATCATCCAGCTACCTTCGTGAAACACTAATACGGCAGATCCTCTGCAGATCTTCATCTGTGTATCTAACAACTCATCTAGCCAAGCAGTTTTACCGTCAGCCGAAAAAATAATATGTCGCTCCAAAGCCCGCATGTTCCAAGCTCTTCCCTTATCGAAATGCGGCTTCGCATACGCCATAAAAGCAGCCTTATCCCAACGTTCCGTCGCATCTGTACCGATAAAGATCGATTGCTCATCCATCATGTCGAAATACACATTAAAGTCCGCACGTGCAGCGGCTAAATGCCAATCGTCCATCCGTTTGGATACCACATCCTCAGGATGCTGCGCGAATAAGCTCATCGATGAAATAAGGAAAATGGAGAGAATCAGTAATCGTTTCATAGGAAATATTTGAACTAAATATACAGATTCCCTAAGAATATACGGTATTTACAGCACTGAAATGACATTCAGAAAGCATTAAGCTTTCCGGAAGTGCTTCATGTTTTTGGTTACATTGACTGTTGTCCATTCGATATGTTTCCTAAATTCCTCGGAACGAATCGGACAATTTTCGACGGCGCAGTAATGACAGCATTCTGGCAAACATGGGTCTGCATGAATAAAAAACTCCGTCTTGGATTCCAAATTCGCATTGAGGATTTGATCAAAATCAGAAATACAATCATGCACCTGACTCAGATCATAATAGTTTGGAAGGGTTAAGTGGCAATCGACATGGAGCTCTTGACCATAACGTTGTACACGTAGGTTATGTACGTCAATCCATTCTGTTTTTCGCTTGTCTTTCAAGATGGCCACTACCTCGTCAATCACTTCTTGATCCGATTCGTCCATCAATCCAGAGATGGATTTACGCAGTAATTTATAGCCATTATAAAGGATAAAACAGCCTAATACAATCGATAAGGCCAAGTCAATCCAAGGAAGATTGGTCAGCTTCATAATGAATAAGCCCAGGATTAATCCAATGGAACTGTAGGCATCGATTTGTAAATGTTTTCCGTCGGCTTCAATGGTTAGTGAGCGTAAGGCACGACCACGCTTCATGAGGTAAAATCCAACCCCAAAGTTGATGAGTGATGTAATAAAGATAAGCAACATCCCCTCCTCCACATTTGCAACGGGTTGCGGGAAGAAAATATTGTAAATTGCTTTGACTAGAATTACGCTACCGGCAATAAATATTAAGGCACCTTCGACAAAGACCGAGAAGAATTCAACTTTCCCATGCCCGTATGGATGATTTAGATCTTTGGGCTGGGCAGCAAGGTAGATACTATAATAAGCGAATCCGGACGCTGCGATATTAACAATGCTTTCTGCGGCGTCTGAGAAAATTGCATTCGATTCTGTAATAAAATATGCTATGAATTTTATTAGCATTAATACAATTCCCGTCACTAAGGACAGCAACACCAATCTCATTTGTCTAGACATTCCCTTTTCTAGTTGAAGGCACAAAATTAACGAAATTATCAGCGAATTAAATTATTTTTTTATTACTATTTGCTATTAAATTGATTTGCATATCGTTGAGCGATTATCGTCACGACAAAGATCTGGAACGCATGAAAAACCATCAATGGAAGGATATATAGCCCCATATTTGGATTTCCGGCAAACAGAAATTTACTAAATACAGATCCGTGGGTTAGGGATTTCTTGGAGCCACAAAATAAGGCAGTAATTTGATCTTCGCGATTAAATTGAAGCACATAGCGCGTGATGAGATAAACTGCTGCGTAAACGATGAAGAATAGCACAACAACCCCGATAAATAGCAAGATAAGATACAGCGTTCCTACTTTATAAAATACGTCCGATAGAAAAGATTCCGCAAAACTGCTGTACACGATGGATAATATTACCGCTTTATCAAATTTCGCCAGCGATTTACTATATTTTGTTGCCCACTTACCAAGATAAGGCTGTAACAATAAGCCTAAAATCACGGGTATAATAATCTCCTTGATAAGCCCCCAATACACGTCTCCTAATACGTTCACCTGCTCAAACTCCAAGAATGCTTGCATTAATAAAGGGGTCACAACCACGCCAATTAATCCCGAAATACTCGCATTGAATATTGCAGCAGGAATATTTCCTCGGGCAATTGACACCATCACAACCGAGGAGGATACGGTCGATGGCAATGCCGCTAGAAAATAGAAGGATAACCAAAATTGCTCTTGAACAATACCTTGAATAAAAGGTCTAAATGCTAAGATAATCAATGGAAATAAGGCAAAGGTAAATAGCTGAATCGAAACGTGGAGCTTCCAGTTTTTCAAACCCGCTTTAATCTCAGCAAAGCTTAACTTTAGGCCATAAAAGAAAAATATAAGCGACACGCCTATCGTGCTTATGGTGTCGAATAAATGACCGCCTTGCGCGCTGACTAAATTAGGATAGATATACGCCAGAATTATCATGGTGATCAGGGCTAATATAAAACCATCAAAGTTGAGCTTCATCTGTCAAAGGATTGTTGGGCAAAATTAGGAATTTATTTCATGGCCCTGTTGCCTTGATTTATTTAAAAAAATCTCACCTTTATAAAGATTTTATTACATATTTATCAGTTTAAGTGAAAGCTATATAATATATTTGCAATATCATGAGTACAGCATCATATTTATCAGAAAGGATAAACAATCTATCCGAATCAGCAACATTAAAGATGACCAAATTAGGTCGCGAACTGGCGGCAAAAGGCATCAATGTAATTAGTTTAAGTGTAGGTGAGCCCGACTTCAATACCCCAGCACACGTTAAGGATGCGGCTAAGAAGGCATTGGATGAAAACTATACACGTTATTCGCCAGTACCAGGTTACCCAGATTTGCGCCAGGCAATCGTCAATAAGCTGAAAAACGAAAACGGCTTAGATTATGATATCTCGCAAATCGTCGTTTCGACAGGCGCGAAACAATCATTGTCCAATGTAATTTTAACTTTGGTAAATCCAGGTGATGAGGTAATTATTCCAACGCCATACTGGGTGTCTTATTCCGAAATGGTGACTTTAGCAGAGGGTAAATCGGTATTTATCGACACTGATATTGAATCTGATTTCAAAATTACACCTGCTCAATTAGAAGCAGCGATAACGCCGAAATCTAAAGTATTTATGTTCTCTTCACCCTGTAACCCGACAGGTTCTGTTTACTCGAAGGATGAATTAGAAGCTTTAGTAAAGGTTTTTGAAAAACACCCTAATATCTTTATTATCTCTGATGAAATCTATGAGCATATTAACTTTGTCGATCAACATGAGTCAATCGCTCAGTTCCCTTCGATCAAAGATCGTGTGATCATTATCAATGGTTTTTCGAAAGCATTCGCGATGACGGGATGGCGTTTAGGTTATATTGCAGCGAATAAAGAGATTGCAGCGGCGAACGATAAGCTACAAGGTCAAACGACATCAGGAACGTGTTCAATCGCTCAGCGCGCAGGAATTGTTGCTTACGAGCAAGGATTAGCGAGTGTATTGGAAATGAAAGAAGCGTTTGCTCGTCGTCGTCAATTAGTATACGATTTGTTAAATGATATCCCAGGTGTAAAAACCAATCTTCCGCAGGGTGCCTTCTATTTCTTCCCTCAAATTAGCTCTTTCTTCGGAAAGAAAGATCCAGAAGGAAATGAAATCAAGAACTCTGCTGATTTAGCGTTGTACTTATTAAACTTCGGACATGTTGCTACTGTTGGTGGCGATTCATTTGGTAACAATAATTATATTCGCTTATCATATGCTGCTTCCGACGAAAATTTGAAAGAAGCGTTAAGAAGAATTAAAGAGGCGCTTGCAAAACTAGCGTAATAAATACCGCATAAAGAAATCGGCCACTTCTAGAAGTGGCCGATTTGCATATGTATTATTTCGTAGTTAGTCTATGGGATTTGCAATCGCTAAGTGGCTATTAACAAGTTTTTATATTTCTAAAAGTTACTTCTTTATACAATAACGTAATACAAGATTTCCGCCAACATACACCCCAAAGCAATTCCTGTAGTGATAGAAACCATTACTTTAATCCAAACAGGTAGTCTTCCAATCGTAGCCCTCAATTTTGTTTTTCTTTAGTATTAAATTGCGCAACAAATATCTGCAGGCTATTGATCTCTAACAAACTTGAGCGCGTATAAAACTCCATTTGTAAACTTTCCACTACAGCGAATCGGACCTTAAAAACGCTAAATAAAATATTCACAAATAATTAGCTTTTATAGAATCTATTATCTATTTTTGCATCTCCGTAAAATAACTCGGAGTATTAATAAACAAAATAATTTAAACAATGCAACAGTACGAATCTGTAATCATTCTTACCCCGTTGCTTTCAGAAGATGCT
>JBEBRI010000191.1:0-6632 GCA_040394915.1 Sphingobacterium sp. | reverse complement strand
CATGGTGCACAGTCATTTTTTTCGAATTTAATGATTCTTGCCATGTTATATTAAGTTAGAAATTCCTTGCTCGGTTGAAGAGGTTGGAACTTTGGTAAATGAAAAAACGTTTTGATTTGAGAGGCTACATTCTCAACAAGAACAAATATCCCATTTAAATCTTCAGAACGTAGGTGATACTTTTCCACATTATCCACAACTATCCGCTTAAAACACGCTTGGCAACGCCTGGGTATTAGCAAGCTGTTGATTTTCAAGGATTAAGCGATGTTGATAACTTGGCCCAGACAGATTGTAGCTAAAAATTGACACCGAAAAATTCGGTTTTTTTAGTGTCATTTTATGTGGTAAAAGTTGCTGTTTTATTCCAATTTGCTATTAGAAAATGTCTTGCAAAATTAAAAATTCTTAGCACAAAAAAAACGAACAAATATTTAAAGGAAAGCGTTCCAGCGGAACACGTTTAATTCAGTATTTTAGGGGTTTCGAATCGATCGAAATATCGGATTAACATTTGAATTATGAAAAAATACTTATTAGTCGCCTTTCTTTTGAGCCAATCAATTGGCTTTGCCCAAGAGAATTTAAATTATCAAAAGCCATCGGCAGAAATCTTAGCGTTAGCGGATTATCAAAGACCCCCATCCGTGGTTATTAGCCCAGACAAAAATTGGGTTCTCTTTCTTTATAGACCAACGTATAAAAGTCTGTACGATCTAGGACAGGCTGAGACACGGCTCGCGGGGCTTCGGATGAATGCGAAGACGGGGATGCCTAGCGACGAGCTGTTCTACAATAAGATAGCGCTTCGTTCAATCGATGGCAAGCAAGTCTTTGACGAGCTGAACTTGCCGAAAGATCCATTAATTTCGAATCTAAGCTTCTCTCCAGATTCAAAAAAAGCAGCCTTTACCATTACAGCAGCATTGGGAACAGCTTTGTATGTGCTAAACTTAGAGACGCGTCAGATTGATCGTTTAACGGGCGAAGTCTTGAACTCGGTACTCGATGCGCCTTTCCGCTGGAATAAAACGTCCGACCGTCTATTGGTATACAAACGTGTACCAGCGCCTATTAAGTTAATCGATGAACACGCGAATCTTCCGAAAGGACCAATCATTTCGTCGAGTGATGGTAAAATTTCACAGCTTCGGACCTATCAAGATTTATTGAAAACCCCGGAAGATGAGCAGCAATTTATAGAATTGGGAAATTCTGAATTAGTATGGGTCGATCTAAATGGGAGAGAGCAAGCCTACAAAGGTGCTGATTTATATGTAGGCGCGAGTTTTTCGCCAGATGGACAATATATTTTACTAAGCACCTTGAAGAAACCATTTTCCTACCTCGTGCCTTATTACAATTTCCCGCAGGAAACGAGTGTGTATGATTTAAGCGGTAATTTGATTAAAAAAGTTAACGAAACCCCATTGATAGAAGTGATGCCAAAGGGCTTTTCGTCTGTTAGAGCAGGGAAGCGAAATTTTTCATGGCGTCCGGATAAATCGGCCACACTTTCATACGTCGAAGCAATCGATGCTGGCGATGCTAGCAAGCCTGCTGAATGGCGGGATGAGTTGTTCAACTGGGATGCGCCTTTCGATCAATCCCCAAAATCATTAATCAAATTGGCTGATCGCTTTGGGGGCGTATTTTACGGTGACGACACCTATGCTTTGGTGTACTCACGTTGGTATGACACTCGAAATGTTAAAGCATTTTTGTTAAATCCGACCACCGGAAAACAACAGCTGATTGAAGATCGGAATAGCCAAGACGTGTATGCGGATCCGGGAAAAGTGTACATGGATAAGAATAGTTTTGGAACCTATAGCATGTATATTCGTAAAGATAAGACCTATTGGATTGGCGATGGTTATACCAAAGAAGGCGAATTCCCATTTATTGATGAGTTGGATTTGAAGACCTTAAAAAAGCGGCGAATTTATACCGCCAAAGCCTCAAATATGCAAGAGCGCATTTCATCTGTCGTGGATATAAACAAAGGTGACATCATTGTTTCACTTCAATCGCCCAAAGATTTTCCGAATTACTACCGAAAGAACATCAAATCGAACAAACAGACCGCCATTACGGCAATAGAAAATCCGTTTAAATCGTTAGAAGCGGTTCATAAAGAGGTCCTTTCCTACAAACGTAAAGATGGCGTGGCGTTATCCGGAACCTTGTATCTTCCAGCGGGCTATGACAAATCGAAAAAAGAGAAATTGCCACTTCTTATTTGGGCATATCCACGAGAGTACAAGGATAAAGCAACTGCTGGACAAAGCACAAACAATCCGAAAGAGTTTACCTTTCCAAGCTATGGATCCTTTGTTTACTGGGTGACGAAAGGCTATGCCGTTCTCGATAATGCGGCCTTTCCTATCGTAGGGGAAGGTAAATCGGAACCAAATGATACGTTTATTCCACAGTTGGTTTCCAATGCCGAAGCAGCAATTGATGCGGTTGATCAGCTCGGGTATATTGATCGTCATCGTGTTGCTGTAGGAGGCCACTCCTATGGAGCCTTCATGACCGCGCATTTATTAAGCAATTCCACGTTATTTGCCGCAGGCATTGCACGTTCAGGGGCGTATAATCGTACCTTAACCCCGTTTGGCTTTCAGAGTGAGCAACGCAATTTTTGGGACGACCCGCAACTTTATATGACGATGTCTCCGTTTATGAGCGCAGATCGCATGAAAACGCCTATGTTGCTTGTGCACGGCGCAGCAGATAATAACCCAGGGACTTTTACGCTTCAAACCGAGCGGTATTTTCAAGCACTCAAAAATTTGGGTGCTCCAGCACGGATGGTGATACTCCCTCGTGAATCCCACGGATATGCAGCGAAGGAGAATATCTTCCATCTTCTTTGGGAGCAAGACCAATTTTTAGAAAAGTATCTTAAACCTAAGCAATAGAATCTAACGACTAATCGAAGTTTATAATAAAGAGACATTGGGCCAGCCCAATGTCTCTTTGCTTTACCGATCTTTCTGTACCTAATCATACCCAATACCGAGCGGAGGTTAATCGGATATGAAAGGGGGGTGAAAGGGATGTGAAAGGGATGTGTAAGGGATCTAACGGATATTTGTAGGGAAGGATCCTGAAAATAAAGGGAGCGCTAAATCGGCTTGGTAGAACAAAAAAAAGACGCCGGGTTAGGGCGTCTTTTTTCGGGTGGACTAGGTACGGTTTCTATTGATCAGCTTTGATAGCTAAACTAAGGCCGTAAGTTCCCCAAGCGAGATGAATCTTTCCAGACGCGTCTGCCGTGATTGTAAGTCGCTCTTGCGATTCGGATTTCCGTTCATTAGGAACCTCAACCTTTAGAACGTCCTCCTTTTCGTCAAACTTAGTACCCCATTGTTGCCAGTTTTTATTGAATATCAAGGTACTGGTTTGTTCGCCGGGTATGGTATTTAAACCATATTTACCCGCAGATAATTGCTGTCCATTCACTGTTACGTTTTTATCAAATTCAACCGTCGTGGTTTCATTTGCTCCAGTTCGCCAGCGCTCTCCTGGTTTTAAAATATCTACGCCCAATTCTCGTCCTCTCAACGATGGACTTCCGTAGCGGATAGTTATTTTTACGCCGTCGCTCGTTGTCACGGAAGAGCTGTCTAATGGACTAGCGACTTGCTGAGGTTTCCCATCTTTTAACATCGGTTTACTCGGTGGAGTAGCCTTCGGCATAGGTGGTTTCTGCGCATATCCAAACGTGAATAGCAGCAGAAAGCTGATTAGGAATGCAATATTTTTCATATGTCCTCCTTTGGATTTGTATATACTAAAAACAGTAATGCGCGCAAAAGGTTTGCATGAGTACTCTGTAATTTATTGATTATTAGTATTGTTGTTGTTTTTGACGTAACGCTATAATACCGCTACAAGCTTTCATAAAACTCTGTTTTATACTGGTGTAATAACTGTAAGCGTATTCTCAAAAAACTTCTTTTTGCGGGTGTCGAAGCTACAATCCAACGCAACCTTATTTGTTTTTGAATAATGAATAATCATTTAATCGTCAATTCAAAAAAAAGGGCCTCGATCGAGGCCCTTTTTAACAGTTGTCTTGTATCTAGATTAGACTAAATATTCAAATAAGGTTTGATCCTTATTGACTTCGATGAAATCAAATTTGTAGGCTTTCAATCGTTCTATAAAGCTAGTATAATCCTTAGGATCGTTTAATTCGATACCAATAAGTGCAGGTCCGCGTTCGCGTTCTGTCTTTTTGATATATTCAAATCGAGTGATATCATCTTTTGGTCCCAAGACTTCCGTTACGAGCAGTCTTAAAGCACCCGGCCTTTGTGGGAAACGAACGATAAAATAATGTTTAAAGCCTTCATATAGCAAAGACATTTCTTTTATTTCACTCATTCGGTCAATATCGTTGTTTCCGCCAGAGACAATACACACAACTTTCTTCCCTTTGATCTCTTCTTTATGAAATTCCAAGGCGGCAATAGAAAGTGCTCCCGCGGGTTCAGCAACAATCGCATCCTTATTATACAGCTCCAATATGGTCGTGCAAATCTTTCCTTCGGGAATCGATTTGACGCTATCTAACAACTGGCTGCTGATATCATAGGTCAACTTTCCGATTTTTTTAACCGCTGCACCATCCACAAACTTATTTATCTGTGAAAGTTCAATCGGTCCTCCGTTCTGCAATGCAGCCTGCATGGATGCGGCACCTTCAGGCTCAACGCCATAGCACTTCACCTGCGGCGCGAATTTTTTTATATGATAACTAACCCCTGAGGATAAGCCGCCACCACCGATCGGAATAAATATCGCATCAACCTCTGGTAAATCTTCTAATATTTCAACGGCGACAGTTCCTTGGCCTTCTATGATTTTCAGGTCATCGAAAGGAGGGATAAAGGTCATTCCGTGTTCCTCCGCATAGGCTAACGCGCCTTTTTGACAATCGTCAAAGGTATCGCCAGTGAGTACAATTTCAATAGTTCCGTTCCCCCACATTTCAGTCTGTGTAATCTTTTGACGGGGAGTTGGGCCGGGCATAAAGATGACGCCTTTAATGCCCAGTTTTTTGCAGGATAAGGCTACGCCTTGAGCATGATTTCCTGCTGAGGCACAAACCACACCACGTGCTCTTTCGTCCGCGCTTAAGCTGCTAATTTTGTTAAAAGCTCCTCGAAGCTTATAGGAACGAACGACTTGTAAATCTTCGCGTTTCAAATAGACCTCAGCGCCATATTTCTCAGACAAGTGTTGATTGTATGCTAAGGGAGTCCTTTTTACAACATCCTTGATCTGTTCTTTGGCTTGAATGCTATCGATGGTTAAGGTTGATAAATCCAAACTCATGTTGGTATTAATTTGTGTAGTTGAAAGAAGATGTCGGTATGCTGGGCTGCCGAAGAATGAAACGGTTTACAGCATACCGACAGGCTAGACATTTATTCTGTCCTTATATTATTTGACTAAGGTTAGTAAATCTTCGTCGTTAATATCCTTTTTAGCATCGGCTAAGATTAGGAAACGTTGATAGCAGTCCGCAAGCGTATCTTTATCTAGGTTGTATCCTAGACGCTCTAAATGGTGTTTTAAAGCATGACGACCTGAACGTGCTGTAAGAATAATATCTGCTTCTAATAAGCCTACGTCCTCTGGACGAATAATCTCGTAGTTTTCTCTGTGTTTTAAGAATCCATCTTGATGTATTCCTGAACTATGCGCAAATGCATTGCGTCCAACGATCGCTTTATTCGGTTGCACAGGCATGTTCATCATTTCGCTAACCTTACGAGAAAGTGCGGTGAACATAGTACTATCGATATTGGAAGTAATTCCACCAAATGTTTGGTTGTGCACCTTCAAGATCATTGCAACTTCTTCTAGAGAGGTGTTACCAGCGCGTTCGCCAATACCATTAATCGTACATTCCACTTGACGAGCGCCATTTTGTACTGCTGCGATTGAGTTTGCTGTAGCTAGTCCTAAATCATTATGACAGTGTGCGGAGATGATTGCTTGATCTATATTTTGCACATGGTCTTTCAAGTATTTGATTTTTGAACCATATTGATCTGGTAAACAATATCCGTTGGTGTCTGGAATATTGACAACAGTAGCGCCCGCAGCGATTACGGCCTCAACCATTTGTGCAAGGAATGCTAGGTCAGCGCGACCGGCGTCTTCTGCATAAAATTCCACATCTTCAACATAGGACTTCGCATGTTTTACAGCTTCGACAGCGCGCGCTAAAATTTCTTCACGCGTACTATTGAACTTATATTTGATGTGCATGTCGGATGAACCAATACCCGTATGGATACGAGGTCTTTTAGCATATTTCAAAGCTTCGGCAGCAACATCGATATCATTTTTATTGGCACGTGTCAGCGCACATATAATTACGTCGTTTACGGCTTTAGATAATTCCACTACCGACTGGAAATCGCCAGGACTAGAAACAGGGAATCCTGCTTCAATAATATCAACGCCTAGGCGTTCCAAATCTTTGGCAATTTCGACTTTCTCGGGAGTGGTCAATTGACAGCCTGGTACTTGCTCTCCGTCTCTTAACGTTGTATCGAAAATGTATAAGTGATTAGGATCGTGTAACATATCGTTTGTATTTATGT
>JBEBRI010000190.1:0-6643 GCA_040394915.1 Sphingobacterium sp. | reverse complement strand
TTATTATGATTTGCTTATCGTCAGTGAAAGTGATATTCGGGAACAAGTCGGGAATATCCAAGCTGCTATAAATCAAGAGCCGGGGATTTCTGTGCTACTACTTTCGTTTACTCGGGAACAGATACAAAAGCAGCTAAACAAAAACAGCCCATTCTTTCATCAAGCTTTGCAATATGTCGAGCCGCTATTTTGTACCGAAAATTATCCGCTGGATTTGACCTTCCATGAGAATAATGGTGTACGCACCGATGAGGATCAAAATAAAGCACAAATGAAATGGTATGATCGGGAGGATAACTCAAGTGGGTTTTATAACGGTGGTCGAGCCATAGACAATTCGGAAGAGGTTTCGATAAAGATACTGCTTTATAACCAAGCCATCGAGCAAGCGTGTTTGGGGCTGCTGGAGTATTTCTATGGATATAAACCATACCAACATAATCTCAAGCACTTATACAGCTTATGCGCCAGTTTTTGGGCATTTCCAAACGATATCTTTCCCCGTTCGACTGAAGAAGAAAAATTGCTTTTCGATGAGTTCGCACAAACCGTGAAAAACACTCGATATCAGGGTTGGTCTACGGTCGGCTGGGACGAAGCTTATCGCTATGATAGACGGTGCGAGCGTTTTCTGAAACAATGCAGCAAACTAGTCCGGGGGTAATCAATCCTAAGCCTCATTTGAGTCGCTGGCGGTTTCCGTTAGCGACTTTTTTAGTTCCGTTTATTCGACCTTGACTATCGTGATATCTCTGAGAACTCTACTCCGAAAGCGAGTTTCCTCAAATTCGTAACGTAAATTTGACATGCTCATAACCGCCTGCCTTATGCAGTAGTTCTATAATTTCTTGCTTATTCAGAGCTGAGCATTTGTGGCCAAAAGTGACGCTTACCAAAGCTGATTTATTGAATGGAACTTTACCACGATATGGGGGGCGATGATTATCCCTTATAAGCCTTATTTCATATTCGTATGACCACTCTGACGACTTTGTCGCAACCAAAAGCCTGTACATACTAAAGAAGCCAACATCAGCTGGAAATCTATGTTTAGGGTATTTCGCAGGGTATTCGACGGCACAAAGTTGTTTACCGAACAAGCTGCTATCCAAGGTAACGTCAAAGGTCAGACATATACCTTTGTATTTGTCCGCGTAATGTGACCACATGAGCAAACTGTCCCTCCGTTCTGAAAGGCAGCAAACGCCTAATTTGGAAATTGTGTCCCTATCTTGTGCCTTAGATAACCGATCCATTTCATCTGGATTGGCAGCAAGAAAAGCCGCACGATTTAATAATTGCTCGTGCGTCATAGTACTGTTACTAGCCAAATTAACGTCGTAAAGATAATTCAGCACTTCCTCAAATGTTCCGTCGCAACAAACCTCTAAGTTACAATCATAGGGATCATTAAAATCCATTGGGTCGGAAAACCATAAATAGTTTTGTAACAGGGAGGTTTTTAGTTTATCATTTACCGCAAGATAACGGTGCAAGTATCTGTTGACCTTTGAACAAATTCCATCGTCTCCGACCACGTTAATGGTATTTATACTCCAGTTATATTTTCCCATGTAAAATATGTCACCTTTGTGTGGCTACTTCTTAATCATTACCAAAAAGTCAAATTTAATAAAAACCAATAGAAGGGTTCCAAGCTAACGCTTTCGCCAGGTCCCGACATTTGTGAAGGCGAACCACTCCATTGGGAAAACTTTGATTTAAGCAAAAATAAGCGGAACTTCCGGGCGATTGTCAAAAGTAGTAAGGGAGCGAGGTATGAAATATTTTTTAACGAATGACGAATTAAAGTCGGTCGTCAATGATGCAGATAAGCAATTGTTCAGTGCTCAAAAAAAGAGCGTTAGTTCAATCGACACTAAATTTAAAAAAAAAATAAAAAGACTTGCCTGTATTTATGCTTTCTTGGAGCAGACAGGACATGATGATTACCGGATTTTATTCATCGGCGAAAGCGGTAATTTGAAAAAACGATTAGAAAATCTCAATGATACAGACAAACACGTGTTCAGGAAACATATCGGAAAATTCCGGTTTCAAAAGCAGCTAGTTAACGAAAAGCGGTTCAAATCAAGCGTAGAGAAGAAAATCAACAGCTTTATCGCTGAGTTGGTTTATATTTCATTCATTCCAGTAAATTTCGGAAGAATGGAAATCAAAAGTCAACTTATCCGCAAATACAAGGATCAACTTCTTAGAAAAAAGTGAGATGAATTTACAGAAATGATTGGATTTATTTTAGGTGCTGGATTCTCGGTCAATGCCGGACTACCTACCGTAACAGGTATCTCAAAGCGATTTACTGATATACCCTTAGATAAACATGTATTAAAATTTTCTTCCGGGGAGTGGAAATGGGATGAATGGCAAAATGCGACAGGTATCCACAATGGAAAATTGGGCGGTGGCCGTATGCAGCTGTGTATGGTAATGGATCTGGTCATCCAGTGTTTCTTATCGGAACACCAAACGAAAACACTTCAGTACGAGGAGTTTTACGAATATTTGAAGCGGATACTTCATGACAGGAGCAAAATGGATAGCTTTATCCATCAGGCGAATCATAAATATCTGGATGACCATCCATACCTCCTTCGCTATAATCTTCTTGATGAGAACCAATCACTTCAAGTCTTTAACAATATACCAGCTAGCGAATTTCATTCTTCTTTTTTCCATTTAATAGCTGACCTGCTAGATATTCATGTACCCACACAAGATTTCATCAACAACTACGACCCTTTCATTGGTATTCTAAAGCGTAGTGGCTTTAATGCGGAGATTTTTAGTTTAAACCATGACCTTCTGGTAGAAATCATACTGGATTATCATGGAATACCGTTCAGCACTGGCTTCACCGCAACCGATTCGGCTCTGTACGACGATGACGGTACTATAATTCCAGTATTCAGGAATTCATTCGGCGACAATATTCGGTTACAGAAGCTACATGGTGGACTTAATATTTATCGATACGATTACGTAATGGACGACAATAGGCACCTCGACCACGATTACTTCCAAACAAATGGCTTCTATGCCAAGCAAGTAGCCAACCATATTTTTGGAGGAAAGAAAGTACAGAATTTCACAGCTGATATTATGCCTCAATTCATTACTGGCTCGAATAAATTATCGGTCATTCGTTCAGATGGCATGTATAATTCTTTGCACGAACGCTTCCGGGCCAAATTAAAAGAACTTAGTGAACTGTATATTATTGGATACTCCTATGGCGATACATACCTGAATGAGATTATTGGAGAGTCAGCTACCGGAATTAACATGGTGGTTAACGTCAACCCTTACGATCAATTCAAGTTTACGCATAGTAATATGCATCAATTGGCTGACATACGAGAGCTAATCCAGTTCGCCTAGTCTTTCATGGGCTGCTATCCATACGCGGCCCCCATTGCATAAGTATTCTACGCAAAATAAAGGCTGAAAATTACTCTGTTTGATTTTCAACCTTTTATTTCGAATGTAGTTCTCTATATTTGGGCGTTATAGCCTAATATATTATAAAAGATGAATTATACCGACAGGATTTTTCCAACCAACAAGGGGTTGACAACTTACCTTGACGAATTGATAGCCCAAAATTATCAAATCCCGACTTTCCAGCGCGACGTTGTTTGGGAGCAAGAGAATGTAAAAAAGCTTTGGGATAGCATTTACAAGTTTTACCCATTAGGAAGCATTTTGATTTGGAAAACTGATTTAAAACTTCAGAATCACAGACAAATTGGCGGACACTTAATCAGTGATATAAACTTCAAGAGGACTGAATACCAGTACATTCTTGATGGACAACAGCGTACAACTTCACTTTTGACTTCTCTATACGGTGGCAGTATTGATAGCCGGCCAGGTTTTGACCCGTTGCTTTACGTTGACCTCACTATTCCAATAGATAGTGATACGGATGACGAAAGTTACCGAAATAGATTTCTGTTCTGGAGCGAAATTGATGACAGAAAAGGAGAAATGAGGGCGAACATCGGAAAGAAAAAACGGTTTGATGAAGGGTTAATTGTTAAACTGATTGACATTAAAAACAATTTCACAACAGTCCAAACAAAGGTGTTTAATAGCCCCGCAGTAAATAAAGACTTCAATCATTCGGTTTTATCAGAATTATCAAAAATTAAAGGTGTTCTCGATAATTACAGGATTTCATTCATTGAAGTTAAAGGCATCCAAGTTTCAGAAGTTTGCCAAATTTTTGAAAGAATCAACCAAGCAGGGAAACCGTTGAACATTTTCGATATTGTTGTCGCAAAAACATTTAAGCCCGCAGTTCAGCAAACGGCCTCAATGCCTGCCGATAATGGGTTTTATCTTCGGGATTTAATCGACGAATTTAGAAATCATAATAACAGTGAGTTTCTTAAAATCAGTGACCTCGATTACCTTCAAATATTGGCCATTATAATAGGCCATAACCTTCCAAACAGCGGCGTAAGAAATATAACAGACAGATACTTAAATGAAATTAAGACCGAACACATTTTAACAATATGGTACGAAACCAAAAAAGCAATCCTCAAAACCTTTGACTTCTTTGAAAATCATCTACATATTAAAACACCTTATCTTATACCATTCCGCTATTTCTATTTTACAATAACGGCTTACTTTTATAAGAATAGCTTACCCGACTACAACTTGCTCAAAAAGTATTTTTGGTTTAACAGTTTTCATAATGATGACCTATTGAGCAATACAACGCAGGTGGCGCAACATATTTCATTCTTAAACAAAAGCAAAAACAATGAATCTGTAATTTTCGATAGATTCCTGATAGACAAGCAAAGGCTTCGCTCCGCTACATATAGCTCAAAAGGCAGAATGAGTAGAGCAATTTTGGCTTTGTATTCGAGTGTTCAACCAAAAGATTGGGAACATTGTGACAGAGAAGTATTGGTCCAAAATTTCTTCTTTACTACGGACAAGCCAAACCTTCACCATATTTTTCCAACAAATTCCGAGTATGTACTCAACAATCAACATAAAAATAGAATCACAAGCGACAGCCTAATGAACATCGCTTATTTGACGCAAATAACAAATTTAGAGATTACAAACAGGCCGCCACTTGAGTATATGCGGAACTATGACAAGCCTGAGTTTGAAGCAATAATGTCATCACATCTACTTTCAACCGAAATTTTAGAATGGGCTAGAAAAGGAACCTTGCCTGATGACGCGATTGACCAATTTATAGAAAGTAGAGTAAATAATATATTAAAGGATCTAAAGACAAAGCTCGCCGGAATAGCATTCGATGAAATGGACACCATGGAAGTAAAAGAAGCTGTAATATTGGAGTAGGCTTAATATTTTTCACGTAATGAGCCGTCTGTAAAGGATACGATAGTTTTTTATTAAATGGTTAACCCATTGCATTGACAGTCACCGGTTGTCAATATTTTTAGCAGCAGCTATTATTATATCGATATTAACCTATAGATATTTTCGGTCGCCTCAAGTTGTAAAGGCCGGAAGATGGCTAAAAAGCTAGTAAAACGAAGAAGATGCTATGATATTTAAAAACAGAACTCTTTCTCAAATTGCCGATATGATATGTGGGAACTATTCCACAGAGCCATCTTACTTTGTTTATCGTAGCAGCAAATTTCTAACGGAGTTTTTCGGTGATGTTGGAACCGAATATGAGCACGACGGGTCTACTAGAGGACTTTGGGTAGCGGATACATTAAAGGCAATTCTGTCTGAGCCAAATAGTAGCCCAGATATGCCGAGTGAAACCTTTTTGCGGGTAATTCAGGTTCTTATGGATCCGTCTGACGCACTTAATGAGGACAATCGACTATTGAATGCCCTACAGATGCTGAACAACGTAATTGCAAGGGAGGGTTTTGAGGCGTTTTATGCAGAAGATAAGAAGTGCTATTTAAAACATATTGCTTCAAACAAGATTCTCAAAGCGACAGAAAATCCTCATCGACCATTAACAAGTGCAGAGGTAAAACGGAGGGAGCTATTACAATCGTTTCTGGACATTTGCAGTGAGGATACTCTTATAGAAGAGATTTTACTTCCTCTTTTCAGACAACTTGGATTTTATCGGATAACAGCGCCGGGGCATAAAGACAAGGCCCTCGAATACGGGAAAGATATTTGGATGAAATTTATGCTCCCGACCCAACATATGCTTTATTTTGGAATCCAAGTAAAAAAAGGCAAGCTGGATTCAGCTGGGGTTTCAAAATCAAGCAATGCAAATATTGCTGAGATTTATAATCAAGTATTAATGATGATTGGGCACGAAATTTTTGACCCGGAGATTGGTAAAAAGGTTTTGGTAGATCACGCTTTTATCGTATCGGGTGGGGAAATAACAAAGGCTGCCAAGAATTGGCTCGGTGGTATGTTAGATAACACCAAACGTAGTCAGATTATGTTCATGGATAGAGAGGATATTCTCAACTTGTTTATCGTTAATAATTTGCCGCTCCCACCGTCATCGCTTCCTGTCCGGGGAGTCGAGGACGATGATGATGGTTTGCCTTTTTAGGTGTTTTGTTAATTATCTGTTGGGCATAATATTGATCAATCTTGCTGAATAACCATAATTAAAAAAATGAAACCAGTT
>JBEBRI010000189.1:0-6690 GCA_040394915.1 Sphingobacterium sp. | reverse complement strand
CATTTAACAAAGGATGGCTCCTTTCAACCCTTTGCTATAGGGCGCAGCAAAGAAGAACTGACCCGGATATATAGAGAGACACCAGCGGTGCAGGTATATGACTATGCAGATTTTGATAATGGTCAATTGAACCCCGGCAATGTTGACATCGTAGTCCATGCAGCTTTTGCACGTCCACATTGTACAAATAGTGAAATTGCGGCGAGTCTTGCATTCACGAGCAATTTATTCCACCGTTTGTCAGCCAATCAGATTCCGAGTATCATAAACATCTCTTCCCAGAGTGTTTATGGACAAGATGAGGAACCGTTGTGGAGTGAAGATACGGCGGTGTCTCCGCGTATTCCATATGCGCAAGCAAAATTTGCTACAGAACTCATGGTTGAATCAATTAGCAAGGCATATCCCCATACCAAAACCACTTCTTTGCGACTAGCGGCGCTCTCAGGGGGCGAGGAAGGTCTAGCTCCTGTGGATTTTCTTTCAAAACTTGTCAGTAACGCACTAAATGGCAAGGATATCGAAATTGTAGGTGGTGACCAACAATTGGAAGTAATGGATGTACGCGATGCGGCGAGGTTTATCTACGGTCTTATTGCATTAAATGATGAACTATGGCAACCCATCTACAATATCGGCGGCGGGGGCATATTTAACATCTGTGAGATTGCGGAAACTGTTATTCGATTGGTAGCAGAACAAACCGGCCATCGAGTAGCATTAAAACTCGATAAGCAAGACATCAAGATGAAATTCGGTATGGATAACCAGCTTATATTGAATACGCTAAATACAAAACCAATATATACTTTGGCGGATACGATTACTTCATTGATTACGCACCTGAGTATTAAACCGGCATGAAAGTATTGATTTTTGAAATATGGCATGTCTCCCCCCAGTTTGAAACAGGATTAGAACTGGCAGAATTACGGGCCGAACAGGGTGATGAAGTGTATTATACACACATTGGAGGCAATTTGCCTTACATAGAGTGGTACGACCGCGTAAATAAGGGAATTGCGAAAGCGCTGTATAAAAAAAGTGTCCATCGCAAGGTTGCTAAAGCGAAACGGCTAATCTCTCCGCACATCAATGTCTCAACCGACTTGTTATTAAGTACGAATGAAATTGCTTGCCTTGACGAAAATCTCGTCTTTTCAAATATTGAACATTTGAAAGCTTATAACTGGCAGGGAATCGATATCGGTATGGCAGCCGCTTCATCCCATATTTCGGTAACAAATGATTTGGCGCCAGATACGGTTAAGGATGCGGGCGAAATAAATGACATCATTTGGACAGCCAAGATTGTAGCGAAGTCATTTGAACGCTGGTTGCAGAAAATTGAACCAGATCTCGTATTGTTTCGAAACGGCCGGGTGGCGACGTATCGTCCAATCCTCCGTTTATGTCAGCAAAAAAACCAGCAATTTTTAGTTCACGATAGGGGGAGTGATAAACACCATTATTCACTTGGGCCAACGTATCGCCATGATTGGGAAATGCGTAAAGATGAATTGGACAGCCATTGGAACGAGTCCGATTTGTCTGACGGAGAAAAGAAAGCAATTGGCAGGCGATTTTTCGAAGAAAGAAAAGCGAGGAGTAACGACGATCACATCGTCTTTGCAAAACGGCAGGATAAAGGCTTGCTACCCTCCTCATGGAGTGCCGATAATTATAACGTGGTATACTTTAATTCCAGTATCTCTGAATATGCTGCGGTTGGTGACGAGGTAAACCCCAATATATTGTTCAATTCACAGGAAGAATCTGTCGTTCATATTGGCAATGTATTATCCAAGCGACCCAATGCCAAGTTTTATTTGCGATTGCACCCGAATTTGTTAAATCAAGGTGAACATGAGAAGGCAATCTGGACTAGTTTGAATTCGCCAAATGTGGAAATAATTCCACCAGAATCCCCCATAGATACCTATACTTTAATTGAAGAGGCAGATTTAGTAATTTGCTACCTTTCTACTGTAGGTATCGAGGCGGCATACCTTGGAACTCCCACCATCATATTGAGCCGGGCATTATATGAACGGCTGGACGTCACGTATTGCCCATCTACGAAGCAAGAATTGGATCAGCTATTATCGCTTCAGTCTTTGATGTCAAAACCGGCTGATCGTGCGTTAGAATACGGCTACTACATGAAAACCCACGGCATTGAACATCGGTATTATAAGCCAATAGATCATCGAAATGGCGTATACAAGGGTGTAGATTTGCAAAAAGCCGATTTTAAAAGAAACAAGAAAAAAATAGTCAAACGTTTGGGAAAATTATTTAGGTTGGTAAAGGAGAAGTTTTAATTAAAGATGACTAATAATACGAATAACCCAAGCGTAAGTATCTGTTGTCTTGCCTACAATCACAAGCAATTCATAAGAAAGGCACTAGATAGTTTTCTCATGCAACAAACTGATTTTGCATTTGAAATACTTATTCATGATGACGCTTCCACAGACGGGACATCGGAGGTAATTCGTGAATATCAAGAAAAGAACCCACATATCATCAAACCCATTTATCAGACAGAAAACCAATGGTCTAAAGGAATACACGCGTTATCCGCTATCTATAATTTTTCGAGAGCAAATGGAAAGTATATAGCCATGTGCGAGGGGGATGATTATTGGACGGACGCTCTTAAACTCCAGAAACAGGTTGATTTTCTTGAGAATAACCCCGACTTTATGCTAACCTGTGGTGGGTTCGTAAAAAGTTCGGATGGGGTAACCGAAGAAATTATAATCAATGGTGTTGTTTCGAGTAGCCAAGAGGATGAAGCAGGGTTTAGATTTACACTCGAAGACCTACTAAAACGTTGGGTAACGAAAACATTAACATGTACGTTTCGGAATACCAGGGAGGTTTTTAGCTACATACACAAGTACAAGCATGCCAGAGATATTCATATTTACTACCATATTCTAAAAAAGGGGGGCGGTTACTATTTTAAGCAGCTTTTTGGGGTGTATACCATACACGATGGAGGCGTTTTCAGTTTTACAGCAGAAAGGACTAGGCTTACCACACATTACAATATATATCAGGAGCTCTATGCCGTTAATCGCGACGAGTTCGCAAGAAAGATGTATTTTAAGCTCTTATTAAAAATTGTTAACTTTAATCTGTCAAACTCGCGAAGGAGTGATTTTAATACCGTCAAGACCGTGATTGAGGCAATTAAGTTGATCAGTAATGCAAGGGATTTTCTTGATTTTTTAAAGGTTTTTATTCCCAGAAAAATTAAACGAGCGGTAAAAAGTAATTCGAGAGCTTAATAAAAAAACAATCAGGCTATAGGTAAAAACGCCCTATATTTCTGTTCTTTAAATTGCTAACGTGTTATATATTTATGTTTACAGTCATAATTCCAGTTTATAACAAATTGCCACATATTGAGCGGTCGATTAATTCTGTCTTAAATCAGACATACTCAAACTTTGAATTGATTCTTGTAGACGATGCATCAACTGATGGTTCGTCGGAGAAGTTGCAGGATTTCGATGACCCTAGGGTTAAAGTTTTAAATCGAAGCGTCCCAGGCCCTGGGGGTTATGCGGCGAGGAACTTGGGGATAGAAGAAGCGCACAATGAATGGATTAGCTTCTTAGACGCAGACGATGAATGGGAATCTGACTACCTAGAAAATGTCAATCGGACGATAAGCCTTTTTCCAAACTGTGAAATAATATCGACTAATTGGGATCATATCTATCTGAACAAAACGGTGGTGAATCCATTTTTCGAAAAAATAGACGACGAGTATATTAGCTTTACACTCGCCGATTTTTTTTCTCAGAACTACTTTATGTGGACCAGTGCTGTAAGTATTAGGAAAACACTAATAAAAAAAGCTGGCATGTTTCCCGAAGGCCGGTGTAAAAGAGGCGGCGATATCGATGCGTGGATACGGTGTCTTTATGTAAGCGAAGGTAACATTTGGGTTAAAGAAAAATTGGCACATTATCACCGTGAAACAGTAAATCGCGTAACTGATAACACAAGTAATCCCGTTAATGAGATATGTTCTTTAAATAGTATTGAGTTAATCCGTCAGCAATCAAAAGACAAGAAATTACTAAACGCTATGGATTTTTTTCTGGCAAAGGTGATTTACAATAAAATGGTTATTGATTACAGGAACGGGGTAAAATATTCATTTGATAACTTCAAATTAATCAAGAATAGAATTAGACAGCTCGCCACAATTGCAAAATATTTTTTGCGGATTATAGTATTCGAGAAAAAACACCATGCGGAGTGATCGTAGCTTGGATGAAAAGATCAATTGTTTCATGAAGAATTTAATTCTTATCATAGCTGCTTTTTGCTATTTTTTCCCAATCTTCATAAAATATCTCCCTGTGCCCGTTGATCGGATTCTCCAGTTATTCGGATTAACGATATTTTTTCTTAGCCCCAGATTTGCGCAAAGAACTTTACTTAACAAAAGAGTCATTTCCGTTATATTAATCAATCTTGTTGTCGTGATATTGGCTTTTCTGGCCATGTTTAACCGATCTTCACGTATCGACACCTATTTGTTTATTCAGACGTTGGACATCTATTTTTATTTTTTTTCCGCTTTACTCATCGTTTTTTTAATTGCACAACGATATGGGAAATCGTTTTCTATCGTAAAAGTATTCGATTTGATTGTTTTCCTGTTCATATTACAAGCCATAGTATCGATAATATTTTTTATCAGCTCGACAATTTTTGAATTCTATTTGTCGATTTTGAATGAAAAAGTGAACCAGGGTCTTTTTGAACGAACCAATTTATTGAACAAGCGGTTTATCGGCTGGGGCTCGGCATTCTTCTCGGGTGTTGTAAAATACGGTTTCGTTTTTCTCATTATGATTGTATTGCCTTATTGCAAAAACTCTTATTTCTATAATAAACGTATTAGATACATTCTTGCCTTAAGTCTTATTACAATAGCAGGAATAATGACAGGGAGGTTTTTTTTTCTTGCTATAGGTCTAGGTTTATTATTAACTGTCGCCATTGATAAAAGAAATTTTTTTCGAATTATATATAGAGGTATTCCTATCGTCTTAATTGCATTTCTTTTTTTTTATGCGGCGGGTATTCATTTTTTAGGGCCAGAGCGATTTAAAATCGTATTTGGTTTTGTTTTCGAATTGTTCATAACATATTTTGAGTCTGGAGAGCTATATACGTCATCCTCTGCCGCCACCTTAGAGATGTATAGATTCCCAGAAAGTTTGTCCACATGGCTGGTAGGAGATGGGAAAATGGTAGCTGATGTAGGGGGGGGCTACTATATGGGCTCGGATGTAGGCTACATTCGATTGATTTTCTATTTTGGGATCATAGCGACCTTTATTTACTTCCTTATGCAGTTTGCATTGTATAAGGTTCTAATAAAGAATACAACAAACATAGCAATTAAGAAGACTTTCCTTTTCATGTTCTTTTGGGTGTTAGTTTACCATGGTAAGGGCCTAGTTTTCTCGAATGAGTTTTTAGTAATTTTCCTTTTAGCAACGATTACTGAAAAGAGGTTTACGTGGAAAGCCCGAGAAAATCCAGCAAGGTTGGCACAATAACAGATATATGAGTAAATTTAAAGGAATCATTGTTATTACCGCATCTTATCCCTATGGGGAAAGAGAAACTTATTTTGAAAATGAGTTGCGATTTTTAGAGGAAAACTTTGAGCAAATCTATATAACACCTATTTACAATCCAAGCAGATCTAGCAAGAAACGGGAAGTTTCTGATAAAACTACTATTTTGCCCGTTTTATTAAATATGGGATGGAAAAGGCTTATTAATGTTTTTCTTCATTTTCGGGTAAATTGGCCTCATATTCGTGATTTTTGCCATTTTTCTGTATTTTCAAATAGTTATAAATTCAAAAAATGGATTAATTCTTTATTGTTGTCAAATTCATTTCTTCGGCATTGGAATCAATTAGAAAAGAAATACAATATTAACCCAGAGGACTTTCTAATATATTCGTACTGGGCTAATGCACCGTTCTTTGTTCTTGATCGTCTAAGGCCTTATAAAAAGATTATACGAATGCACGGTGGTGATTTTTACGTTGAGCGTAACTATGGATATTTGCCGATACGTAAAGAAATCTATTCAGCAGCGACGCTGCTATTACCGATATCCAATAATATCGCGACAAGATTAGAAGGCGAGTATGGTATAGAACCGCGAAAAATAAATATTAGCTATCTGGGCACCAGCAACGCACAGAGATCGTGTGCTCTTAAAACAGACCAGCGAGCCTTATATATATGTAGTTGCAGCCATGTATATGCTTTAAAGAGAATCCATCTAATATTTGATATTCTGAAGGCGGTAAACAAAACAATAAAAATCGTTTGGCACCATTATGGAGACGGAGAACAGATACAGCAGGTAAAAGACTATGTTTATAGGATTCCAACAGGAAATATACAAGTTAATTTTGCGGGGCACTTAGATCAAAAGCAATTAAAGGAAGCCTATGAAACTAACTATTACGATTGGTTTATTAACGTATCAGAATATGAGGGGTTGCCTGTCAGTATTATGGAGGCTTTCTCATATGGGATACCTGCGATCGCTGCAAATGTTGGCGGCGTATCGGAAATCGTCAACAACAAAAACGGGTTTTTGACTGCTAAAGATATTGACATTAAGGAT
>JBEBRI010000188.1:0-6705 GCA_040394915.1 Sphingobacterium sp. | reverse complement strand
AAAAACTTTGGAATTACGAGAAGGAGGGCGCACCATTTAAAGAAGGTGAATATATCTATTATTATAAGAATGATGGACTTCAAAATCAACACGTGCTCTACCGTAAGAAAGGAGAGGATGGTGCTCAAGAAGTGTTTTTAGACCCTAATCAATTCTCATCAGATGGCACGACTTCCTTAGCGGGGGTCAATTTTAGTAAGGATGGTTCATTAGTTGCTTACCAAATCTCTGAAGGAGGCTCGGATTGGCGTAAAGTAATTATCATGAAAACCGAAGACAAGTCCATTGTCGGCGATACGCTTGTCGATGTTAAGTTTAGTGGACTTGCTTGGAAAGGTAATGAAGGTATTTTTTATAGTTCATACGACAAACCTAAGCAAGGTTCAGAACTGTCAGCAATGACCGATCAACACAAACTTTATTTCCATAAATTAAATACCGCTCAAGGGACCGATGAACTCATATTCGGAGGTGCTAAGACGCCAAGGCGTTATGTAGGTGGTTACTTGACTGAAGATGAGCGATTCTTAGTTGTTACAGCAGCAAATACAACCTCTGGGAATGAACTTTATGTGAAAGATCTGACAGTCCCTAACGCGCAATTTGTAACGGTTGTTGACAATATGGAGAAGAATCACACGATATTAGATAATGATGGGAGCAAGCTTTTAATCTACACCGAGCTGAATGCTCCAAATGGCCGAGTTGTTACCACGGAATTTGCGACTCCGACTTCAAAGGATTGGAAGGACATTATTCCAGAAGTTGAACAGGTTTTAAGTCCCTCACTAGCGGGAGGAAAGATTTTTGCTACCTATCTTAAGGACGCGATCTCTCAAGTTAAGCAATTTGACAAATCCGGAAAATTGGAAAGAGAAATTGAATTACCTGGAATTGGTACAGCTTCGGGATTCTCTGGAAAAAAGACAGATACTGAACTGTATTATTCATTTACGAATTATGTAAATCCGGGAACTATTTACAAATATCAAATCGCATCCGGTAAATCGGAAAAATATAAAGAACCGGCGATTCAATTTGATCTCTCGAATTATGAATCCAAACAGGTGTTTTATACTTCAAAAGATGGAACCAAGGTTCCCATGATCATAACTTACAAAAAAGGTGTCAAATTAGACGGTACAAATCCAACGATGTTGTACGCTTATGGTGGCTTTAATGTTAGTTTAACCCCTTCTTTTAGCGTCAGCACATTAATTCTGCTGCAGCAAGGCGGTGTATACGCCGTAGCTAATCTACGGGGCGGTGGAGAGTATGGTGAAAACTGGCATATTGCTGGTACTAAGTTGAAAAAGCAAAATGTATTTGACGACTTTATTGCCGCTGCAGAATATTTAATTAGTGAAAAATATACAAGTTCTGAGAAATTGGCGATTGCCGGAGGTTCTAATGGGGGACTGCTAGTTGGCGCAGTGATGACGCAACGTCCTGAGCTTTTCAAAGTCGCTTTCCCGGCAGTAGGAGTGTTGGATATGCTGCGCTATCACAAGTTTACTGCTGGAGCCGGTTGGGCCTTCGATTATGGAACAGCCGATGACAATGCGGAAATGTTCAATTATCTTTATAAGTATTCACCTTATCATGCTTTGAAAGCAGGAACAGCCTATCCGGCAACAATGGTTACAACGGCCGACCACGATGACCGCGTAGTGCCTGCGCACTCCTTTAAATTCGCTGCAAGACTACAGGAGTATAATACAGGTAAAAATCCAGTATTAATTCGAATTGATACTAAAGCGGGACATGGCGCAGGAAAGTCGACAGAAATGGTAATCGCCGAACAAACTGATAAATGGGCCTTTATGTTTCAAAATATGGAACTCAAGTATAAGCATAAGAGCAATTAGAAATGCTTACAATAAAAAAGGTGATCTTTCGGATCACCTTTTTTATTGTTTTAATGAATTTACCTAATTCATAATCACTTCTTCATCTTTAACCCAAGTAGGTTCTCCTTTTTTCATTTTGTCTAATGTCGCTTGATACTCGGCTTTAGAAGCTGCATCTACTTTTGCTAAAGCTTTTTCTTGCCATACAATTGCTTCTTTCGTGTTTCCAGATTTATGTAACAGATTTGCATAAGTATCTAATAATGCTGGATCCTCATTATCTTCAATTGATTTCTTGCTCCATGCTAAAGCCGCCTTTACACACGCCGCATCGTCACAATTCTCAAAAATAGCCCATGCGAAACTATTCAGCGTACTGGCGCTTACTTTTCCATCTTTTGATGCGATATACTCTTCAACAGCTTCTCTGAATGCTGGGTAATTCTTTCTTCTTAAGAAGTATTGTGTTTTAAAGCCCGTTATATTCTCTTTAATTTTAAGATCACTATACTTTTTCTCTGCATCTGCTACAACGGCCGCATACTTGTCCTCCTCGGAATCCCAAAGAGTAGGTGCAATTTCAGCGTTAATAACTGCGCTCGCTAAGACAGCATCTGCTTTACCTTCACCCAAAGCCGCGTCAACCTTCGCTTTGTTCTCGCGGATAATGCTGAATGCCTTAGATTTTGGATTAGAAGCACTTTTTAGCAGGAATGCCGCATTATCTTTAGATAGTAATTCTTCTGTTGATGAATTAGCAATTACAGCTTCTGTCGCGCGCTGTTCAAGATTTTTGTCATATGCACTTTCTGCTGCAGCCGCTGTCGCTCTCGCAATCGCGACGTCTGTCGGATTGGCTTCAAATTTCTTAACCACAGTGACAAACTGCGTTTCCGGATTTAATCCTTGGCTAGCTTTTGCGATAAAATCGTCAGCCTCCGCTCCACCTACAATACGATGTACCAGTTCGCCGTCAGGGTTGAAGATGAGGAATGTAGGGTAGGCATTAATGGAATAATCTTTCGCAAAACGCTTCGCTTCCTCATACCATGACTTAACATCAGCATTGTCGTCTTTGGTTTCGTCCATTTGAATCTTCAAATTGACGAACTTCTCATTGAAGAAAGTACCAACTTTTTCCTGTGGAAATATTTCCCGAGCCATCCATTTACACGGACCACACCAGGTTGTGAATGCATCGACGAAAATAAATTTATTTTCTGCCTTAGCTTTCGCTTTCACCTTCGCCCAATTCGTATTATGTTCGAAGTGGATTCCTTTTTCTTGAGCAACCGCCAAGAATGGAATAATAAATAATAATAACAGTGCCTTTTTCATAATCAATTCTAATGGTAATAAATTATTGTTTGAATAAAGTTAGTTATTAGAAACGGAAAAAGTCTCTGATTATTCAGAGACTTTTGTATAAATAATGTTAAATTTAGTTAAACTCCCAGTTGCTTCTGCATATTCTTGGTTAATGCTTTTTTGTGCAACAATAAAGAGATTGTTTTGTATCGTACAAATTCCTTGGTTGCATACATGTATCCTTTGTAATCGTTGGATGCGCCCCATGAATTTTTCACAATATAGTATTCCTTACCATGCTGATCTTTTACTAAACCAACAATGTGCATACCATGATCGTCAGTCGTCGTATAGTTATCGAACGCCTCTTGTCTTTGCGCTGCTGTGATCGTTGCTTCTTTTTTCGGACCGTTGAAAAGATTATCTACCTCTTCTTTGCTCATTTGCTCGATGGGTTTCTCAGGAACAAAAGCCACACCATTTTTCCAGCTAAATGATTTTTCAGACACGTCGGTTGCCCAGGCTACCGTATATCCATTTTCTAATGCATTATCAATAATATCAGTCAGATCATTAATCTTCACGTTGTAAAAACTCTCAAAAGACCAGTTATCCGGAATTAATAATACAAAGGGTTTGTAATAAGCGTGCTCGTCAAATGAGGAGATTCCGATATAATCTGAAGGGTTAATACCGATTACTTGATCAGCAAAGGTTCTCGGATTATACGTTTTACCGTTGTATTGGAAGGTTTCCGGTACTTCTCCTAAATAGGAATCCATTGCAGCGGTAAAGGCCTTTAACCAATCTTTGCTTGGCTTTTTGCTTTTCGCTACGCTTTCTGTAATGCTTTGCAATAGCGGGCTCATCTCACCAAAGTTGTTTCGAGTTTGTCCGTCTGGTAAACCGGTATATACTTCACGTGGAACGGCACCATACTTTTTAAAAATAGTCAATACATCATGCAATTGCCCTCCATCGCCTTGCGCTTGTTGTCCATGTAGGCGAACAAAATTCTTAGCTTTTTCAATGTACGTATTACGAGCGGTGTAAATCTGTGAGATTTCAACCGGTTGTTTCCCCATACGAATCATTTCAGATTCTAGAAAAGAATTTCCGGAATATGACCAACATGTACCCGAAGAACCTTGGTCTTTGATTGAAGTATTCCCTAGGTTAATCACCTCGGTAAATTTGAAACCTTCTTTGCTGTTGTCGCTAGCATTCCCTTTCAGGGCATTGATTAAGTTATCTTGAGCTTGTGTTTGAGTTACGGCGAATAAGGCTGCCGCAAAAAATATAGATTTGCTCCAATTCATTGTTTGTGATTTTAATTAAAGTTCACGAATATATAAAATAGTAGAGATTGTAACCCCCTCAACCGTGTAAAAATATTAGCACAATGAAGAGATACTTTTATTAAAAAGCAAATAGGGGATGGCGAATTAAAAAAAACGCCCTCTTATGCAGAGGGCGTGATAAATATCTTACGAGTTTTCGTACTCTTTTTTCTTCGGAAACATCAGCGAGGCAACGATACTCAAGGTTAAGATACCCAGAATAACAAATAGGGAGTGTGCCGTCGTAAAGCCCCAATCTGCTAACCAATGGTGCAGTAACATTTTCAATCCAATAAAGATCAATAAGAATGCTAATCCAACCTTTAAATAGTGGAACTTATGTATGATATTGATCAGTAGGAAAAACATGGAACGCAAGCCGAGTATGGCAAAAATGTTGGAGAAGAATACGATATACGGATCCTTCGTAATCGAAAAGATCGCTGGAATGGAGTCGACCGCAAAAATCAAATCAGTAAATTCGATCACCAACAAAACTAAGAATAAAGGGGTCATGTACTTTACGCCATCCTCAATATGGAAGAATCGCCCCTGATCTAATTTATGCGTTACCTTGAAATGCTTGGATGCAAACTTAACAACGGGGTGATTTTCTGGGTCAACTTCTTCTTCCTTATTCCTGTTAATATACATGTTGAAACCGGTGTATACTAAGAAAGCACCGAAAACATATAGAATCCAACCGAATTTCGTGATGAGAGCTGCACCCACAAAAATGAAGATACAACGCATAATTATCGCTCCTAATATTCCCCAAACCAGGACTTTATGGTAATATTTTTCAGGAATACCGAAAGAACTGAAAAGCAATACCATAACGAAGATGTTATCGACAGAAAGCGCATATTCGACCACATAACCTGTTAAATATTCAATCGTCAAGGTTTTATTATACAGCTGAATACTCGCCGCTAAATCATTTTCATTGATACTGATATTATGAAAATGCTTGGCTACAATCTCCTTTAACCTTGCTAAATCGTGGACATTATGAAGCTCATTCCCCCAATAATAAAGCAATAAGGCAAATAAAAGTGCGAATGCGACCCAAATAGCGCTCATGATGGCGGCCACTTTTAAGGATACAGGTTTATCGCTTTTCGAAAACAGACCTAAATCTATTGCTAACATCAGAATTATAAAAACTATAAATCCGATCATAAATAACGCTTCGTGGCTCATCTTATTTTTTTCTTTCTGTAGTGAATCGTACTAATTGTTCTAATCCTGTTTTATATTCCCCTCCGTTTGGCAGGGTCGCTAAAATATCAAAAGCTTCCTGTTGATATTGCAACATGCGCTCGGTTGCATATTCTAAACCTCCATTCGATTTTACAAATTCAATCACCTCCGCAACCTTCTCTGTATCTTCGTTATGATTTTTCACCAAATTGATAATCTTTCTTTTCTCGGATTTAGCTACCGTATTCAACGCATAAATCAAAGGTAGAGTCATCTTTTTTTCTTTGATGTCATTCCCTACTGGTTTTCCAACGTCATCAAGTCCAAAGTCGAATAAATCATCCTTAATCTGAAAAGCAATACCGACTTTCTCTCCGAATAAGCGCAATTTCTCGACGGTGTCTTCATCGGCGCCAGCGGATGAGGCTCCGCAGGCACAACAAGAAGCAATTAACGATGCTGTCTTTTTGCGAATAATTTCATAGTATATCGTCTCTTCAATATCGAGATGTCTTGCTTTTTCAATTTGTAATAATTCGCCTTCGCTCATATGTTCAACGGCTTCCGATACAATGCGGAGTAGTTCGAACTCTTTATGCTTAACCGATAACAATAAACCTTTTGATAATAAAAAGTCGCCAACGAGGACGGCTACTTTATTTTTCCAAAGGGCGTTGATCGAAAAGAATCCTCGACGTTCGTTAGAATTATCGACAACATCGTCATGTACCAACGAAGCAGTATGTAATAATTCGACAAGAGAGGCCCCATGATATGTAGATTCGGTAATTCCTCCACAAACACCCGCTGAAAAGAAAACAAACATCGGACGCATCTGTTTTCCTTTTTGTTTAATCAGGTAGCCCGTAATACGATCTAATAGAGGTGCTGAACTTTGCATCGACGCTTTAAATGTTTTTTCAAAGCGTTTCAGGTGTTCTCGTATGGGAAGTTGTATTTCGTCTAATGTTAACATGAAAATGGTTTAATACCATCAGTAATCA
>JBEBRI010000187.1:0-6804 GCA_040394915.1 Sphingobacterium sp. | reverse complement strand
GAGCACAACCTTGCCAAGGTTGGGGTCGCGAGTTCGAATCTCGTCTTTCGCTCTTCAAGCTTCCATATTCTGGAAGCTTTTTTTTGCTCTAGACATAAAAAATAAGAAAGCCTGCGATTTTCACAGGCTTTCTATTTTACAATTAAAAATTTATTTCTTTACATCCCACCAAATTCGCTTAGCTGTATAAGTAGCATCAGCAGCATCTGGATCAGCTTTAATCACTTGTTCATAATTATAATTGATACTATAACTCGCAACGGTAAAGCGACGAGGCCACATATCTTCAGATGGCAAGGCAATTGTAAATACGGCTCCTGGGCGTTTTAGGCCTTTGTAAATACCTACAGACTCATTGTATTTACCGGAAGCATCTGTACAATATTCTAAACGACGAACATCGTTGAAAACCTCTGGGGAATACGATAAAGCGATATATTTCTGAATCATAATATGACTTAGGGTCAGTGCACTAGCAGATTGTACCACCGACGTACTCGCTAAATAGCTCGTTATTTTCGCCGCAGGAACACCCAGTATTTCCATATGATCTTTTATACCATCTTTATAAGCTTGCAAAGCACCCGCTTTATTATTCTGATTAAATAAGACTTCCGCTTTAATAAAATGCATTTCAGAACTCGTTAAAAGAAGACCTTTGGCTCCAGGTGCAGCATAAACAGAACCTGTTGATACCGATGCTGTCGGTCTCAAAGCAGCGTAAGTCGTTATGGAAGAAGCGAAACCTGCCTCCGGAATTTGACTCATATCAACCCCAGGTGTTCGTAGGCCAGTAGCAACGAAGCGAGGAATTAACAAATCTGCTCTAGGGTCTTCCATATTGTTTGCTCCTGTCGGTGCACCAGTATAGTTTCCTAACACATAATCAATATACAATTTGGTTAAGCGGTTCGAAGAGTTGTTCTGAAATTGCAACGATTCCGTTTCCGGTTTTGTTGAGACTATACGATCTTGATACTGATACAACGCACTTTCTGATGCTGTTTTTGGCGCTTTCTCTAATAACGCTAAAACATCAGCGGCTTTGAACTTGTCGGTCTTCGATAAGTGGTTTAGCATCCGTGCTTTGATACCATTTGCCAAAGCGATCCATTTTTTTGTATCTCCTTGGAAAAGATAGTCACCTACGGATAACGCAGGCGCTGCAGCATCTTGATCTTTCTGCAAATAACTTATTGCCTCGTCTAGTTCAGCTAAACACTTATCATAAATTAAATCGCCTTGATCATATTTTGGGGTCATTAGACCGCCTTGAAAGGCTTCCTCGTAAGGCAACATGCCATACATGTCGGAAAACGCTGCAAAACCCCATGCCCAAATCACTTTACCGGCACCGATATAGTGGTTTGCTCCTGTCGCCTCTCCCTTTTCAATTAAATCAGGAATATTATTCGCTGTATAGATGTACCAAGGTTGATATGGCCAGTTCACAGCAGCAGTGGAAATATTCCAACGGGATAGCGCCCAGTTATTCACTGTAGTACCCGCTAACTGTTGCGAGATTATCGCTGCACGTGTTCCTCCACTTTCGTAAGCCTCTGCAAACCTAGCAATAATTGAAGGTAAGCGTAAGTCTACCGTTGGAACCTTTGTATTTGGTGTATTAGGGTTGTCATTTACATCGAGCCATTTATCGCAAGATGTCATCATCAAAGCTCCTGCAACCGCCATTATAGAAAATATCTTTTTCATGTCTGTCTTAGAATTTTAAGTTAACACCAAATGTCACTCCTTTAGTGTTTGGAACACCAGCGTAGTCAATGCCCACAGATCCAGAACCAATAACACCAGCCCCTGCTGCACTTACTTCCGGATCCATACCTGAGTAATTTGTAAACAATAATAGATTGGTCGCATTCAAGTTAAATGAAGCTCCCTTAATAAAGCCAGATTTTACTAATAAACTTTGTGGCAAATCGTAAGATAGATTTACAGATCTTAAACGCAGCCAATTAACTTCTTCAATAAAGTTACTCGTTTTATTAACGTAGTAGTTCATATAGTAATTTTGATCTGCTACAATCTCCCTAGTAACATCTTCGTAAGCCCCAGTTGCAGGATTTAGAGAAACGCCAGTCATCGTGATTTTCTCACCACGGTTTTCTGTAGTTTTGCTCAATCCATATTGTGTTAACAAAACCTCAGTTCCATTGAAAATCGCCCCACCTTTGCGGAAATCTATCAAGAACGATAATCCCCAGTCTTTGTATCTAAAGTTGTTGGTCAAGCCACCAATGAATTTTGGTTCTCTATTTCCAAGATGTAGCGTAGCATTGGAATTCGTCGTCGGTAAGCCAGATGTCCAGTTCAAGATATATTTACCTTCATCATTTGTTGTCCAATCTTTACCACTGATTCCCATAAAGTCGCCATCATTGAATGAAGCAGCTTTACCATCAGCAACTTGAACATCCGTCACATAAAGTATCGCCAATCCACCTGGTAAAGAATTAACTTTTCCTTTGTTGTGTGAAGCATTTAACATTACATCCCAAGAGAAATCGTTTTTTTTGATTAACTCTGCAGTAACTGTTAATTCAACCCCTTTATTTTCAAGCACACCAGCGTTAACTGATTGAAAAATCCCTCCAGTTGCATTGTCTACACGCGGCGATAAAATTTGATCAACAGATTTGTTGTTATAGTAGGTAAATTCTAACCCTAGCTTATTTTTAAGGAATTTTAAGTCTGTACCAACTTCGAAAGACTGAGTAGTTTCAGGAAATAAATAAGGGTTCCCTAAAGTCCATGAATTTTTGTAACCTCCACCTATCGTTAGCTCAAATGGGTCTAAGTAAGAGTTTGTCTGGAAAGGTGGAGCATCTTTACCTACTTCGGCCCAAGAACCTCTAATTTTACCGAAGCTTAAGATATCATTTTTCTCAAATAACTCAGTAAATATTAAACTTCCGCTAAAGGAAGGATACATAAATGATCTGTTAATCTTTGGTAATGTAGATGCCCAGTCATTTCTTAGCGTCATTCCCACATAGGCTAGATTTTTATATCCGATTTTTAAATCTCCAAAAATACCCAATCTTCGGTCTCTCGAAACGTTATCAGAAACAAAACGGTCTTCTTGAGGAGCATTACTGAAAGAATAGAATCCAGGGACTTGGAAGTTGCGTGCTTTATTTGCCGTTGATTTTCTATTGAAATCCTCGGTTGCCGCTCCTACCATCAGATTAAAATCCCAAACGTTTGCGAAGGTTTTATTTGCTGTCAACAAAAAATTGTTAGTAACAAAATTAAACTGTCTAACATTCTGTGACAACATACCTTTTTGATATTCTTTAATCACTGCGGATCCAGCAGATACCAATGAACGATAGGTTGACGTATAATTATCTACACCCAAACGATATGTAAAGTTCAGCCAATCAGTTAATTGGGCATTTGTATAAAATGTCCCCAAGAAACGGTTAGTCTTATCCGTTTGCGGATTCTTGTAGATCGTCCAGTAAGGGTTGTCCATACCGTTCTCGAGTATTGCCTCTGGCGTATCGCCGCGACTATACAGGAATTTTTGCGATCCGTCGACATTTAAGTAATCGCGCATATCTACACTTTGAGGAAAAGCGATGATTGACTCCATGTAACCATTTCCTCCCGATCCCCAAAGCCCCGTACCTGTCAAGGTTTTTCGAGTCTGACTTTGTGAATATGCTGCATTCGCACCGAAAGTAAAGATTCCTAATTTTTGCTCTCCATTAAAGCGGAAGTTATAACGACCGTAATCTGTGGTTGGAACAATTCCAGTTTGCTTCAAGTGTGCTCCCGATAAGTAATAGCTGTTTTTCGCTGAGGCACCACTTACATTGAAGCTGTTATCGTAAGTATAACCCGTATCAAAAAAATCCTCTAGGTTGTCGTAAACCGTCTCTCCCGATGCAAAAGGATCTCCCCAAGACAAATTTGTATTTAAATCCATCTGTTTACCATCAGGATTTGTACCTAATTTATATTTCTTTTGTAATTCAGGAAGCTTATTCACCCAATTTGCTCCTACGCGAGAATTTACCCCGACAGAAGCGGTCCCTTCTTTACCTTTCTTAGTTGTAATTACAATTGCACCTGCGGCCGCACGAATACCATATAGCGCGGCGGCTGTCGGCCCCTTTAATACAGAAATAGACTCAATGTCTTCCGGATTAATATCCATCGCGCGGTTACCATTGGTTGTCGCAATATTGGTATTACCGTCGAATGCAGACATATCGCCCATACCTGTGGAGTTATCCATAGGCATACCATCAATTACAAATAATGGCTGATTATCACGCTCTAAGGAAGTTCCGCCACGTATAACGATGGATGCCGAAGCGCCTGGCGAGCCACCAGAATTTGTGATATTTAAACCTGCGATTTTACCATTTAAGGAGTTGATCATATTAGGGTTTTTGTTCTTCATCAATTCATCTGCTTTGATGTCTTGAACAGCATAACCTAATGCCTTCTTCTCTTTTTTGATACCTAGCGCTGTTACTACCACCTCATCGATGGACTCCTCAGAATTCGCTAATTCGATGTTGTAGACACTTCCGGAGCCAACGACTTGCTGTGCTCCACTCGAGCCAATTGCTCTAAAAATCAATGTTTCTCCTGGCGCCGCCTGAATAGAGAACGATCCGTCTGCATTTGTCTGAACAGAACGAGTTGAACCTTTCACAATAACAGTAACATTGCTCATTGCTTCCCCAGAAACAGATGTCACTTTCCCTGTAATTGTTTTTTGCTGTGCCATCAAACAAGTTGCATAGAGGCAAACCCCGAAAAAAGTAAGTAAAAATCTTCTTTTCATGTTTGATTATGTTTTAAAAATGGTTTCGATTAAAACGGATATGGATATCAGTAATTTAGTCGAAGCAATTCTACGAAAAAAAAACAATACTTTGCGTTTTTATGCATCATTATTTGTAAACACGCGAAAATTTAACGATAAATACGATATTTTTATCGAAAAGAGTTAAACTAACAGCAAAAAATTGAAGATTTATTCCTTATTATGCGTTTTATCCAAGCCTATATTCATGAGGGAAGGCGTACAAAAAGAAGCTATACCGATTAAAAAGCATAAGATTCCCGCAATAATAAAGGCATTTGCGACGCCAATCTGATCAGCGATGTTTCCCGCGAAGACCAGCCCAATCAGACTTGGCAATATGGCAAAACTGAAATACAGCGAAAACACACGACCGAGCATTTCTGGCGCAACTTCCTCTTGAATAATCGTCATAAAAGCTGCAGAAAAGATTGACATAGCGACCCCTCCCAAGCAGGTAAGAATAGCAAACACGGTGAATAGACCAGGGTTAAGGATTCCTGAGACAACAAAAGTAAAACCCAACAGCATGTGCATACTATTTACCATAATGACTTTCCGGATGTTAACTTTAAATATTGACAAAAGTGATCCGCCAATTAGCATCCCAATTCCCCATACAATTTCTACAACACTCATTTCAAACTCTGCCCCTTTAAAATGATCTATCGTCAATAATGGAAACATAATAGCAACAGGCATAATACCCACGGTTGCGAGCATTGAGTATATAAACATACGGCTTAACCCACGATTGCCATATATCGTAGACAACCCGAGCTTTAAGTCATTCCACACCTGCTTGACAGAACCGGAAACAACACTTTTAACATGGGGTATCTGAACAAAGAGCAAGCTAGTAATTGCGACCAAGGCACCGATAATATCTAGATATAAAACTTTATTGATAGGAAATGCTGCAATGGCTAGCGCTCCTAGTGCTGGTCCAGCAATACTACTAATCGACTGCAACATCTGATTGACACCAGAAACACGTAACAGCTGGTCTTCTGGAACTAAGAGCGGAGCAATTGCCTGCATGGCCGGAGAATGGAAGGCAGAACCCACCGAACGAAGCGCCATTATCAAGTATACAAGCTCTAGATGTATCGCCCCGTCTCGCAATACGAAAGTCATCAAGAAAGTACAAAAAGCGATGAATGCATCTGCAAATATCATCACATATTTTCTGTTCCATCGGTCAATATAAACCCCTGCAAATGGACCAATGATTGCTTGTGGCAACAATCCAGCGATAGCCGATAAGGCTAGAATTTCAGCCGATTTAAACTCTATACTCAGCCAGATAATTACAGCAAAGTTTACGGCAGAACTCGTTAGCAACGAAACAAATTGCCCTGCCCATATAAATAGATAGGTTTTAACCCAATTTTTCTTTTTCATAAAACACAAATGAAATGATTATACAACTCCAGTCGCGGAGTACAACTAATTAATAAATAAACTGTTGGACCGATTATTTAGTCCAAGGTCTATAGGCAGATGTTGTATAATTAATTACTAGCATGACACAAAATTACAACAATACATCAATTTTGCAAGTGACATTCGATCGACCCCTACTAGGCTGCGAGTATATAAAACAAAAAAGCGTCTAAGATTTCTCCTAAACGCTTTCTATACTAAAACTACACTACTATTAGCTTTCCAAACCTCGAGCTACCAACTCTTCAACATAATGCTTAACCAAGTCATTCGAGAACTTGGATGTCACATCGAATGCAAAAGCATGTACCAAAAGAATACGAGCTGAGTCTTCCCCAATACCGCGAGCGCGCAAATAGAACAAGGCTTCATCATCAAATTGTCCCATAGTACAACCATGCGAACATTTGACATCATCAGCAAAAATTTCTAATTGTGGTTTTGTAAAAACGGTCGATTTATCACCGATCAACATATTGTTGTTCTGTTGAAAGGCATTTGTTTTCTGCGCATCT
>JBEBRI010000186.1:0-6806 GCA_040394915.1 Sphingobacterium sp. | reverse complement strand
AGCAAGGAGGCGACGGCTTACGATCGATTTCAAGCGTACGTGCAAAAATCCTTAACCTATAAACGACTTTTCAATTATACGGTTGCTTTAAATAACCTGTCATTAGCCGGAGATGAAGCTCGAAATGATAGTCTGAATGCGGAAGAGATTCGAAGTAGAGTCCTATTGGAGCGCCTTTTTATTTATTTTGATCTTCAAGAGCATGAGCAATTTGAAAAGCTGATGAAGCAAGTCACGGACAAAAATCTACAACACGTTGATCAAGAAACCCTGGCATGCTACACGAGTATTTTGGGAATCCTGGCCAAGCGAGACAATGATTTCGAAACGGCGGAAGCTTATTTGGATAAGGCAATTGCTTTGTTAAAGAACGAAAGTCCGAAAAATCTGCCGAATATATATCGTGTTAAAGTGGCTTTGTACGGTCAAATGAATCGTCATGAAGACGCATTAAAAGCATACGAAAAAGGATTGCAATATGCGGAACAATATAAGATGGATATTTATCGGATTATTATGTTCGAAGCAATCACTAAATATTATAAAGATCAAGGAGATTATAAAAATGCATTTTACTACCAGCTTAAAGTAAGTGATGCACGCACTAAATACAATGCGAATAACGTTAGCGGCGAATTAACAGAGTTGGAAAAGGAGCTTCTCTATCAAAGGAAAAACATAGAATTAGCACACGAAAAATCTTCAAAGATCTATTTATATGTGATCGCGCTTATTTTATTCTTGTTAATCTTGAGTCTCGGGAAATTACTGATTGTTAGTAAACAAAAACGAATTTTGGTGGAGCGCGAAAACAATCATATCCGACAGGAAATTGAGAAGTTGACGAATGAGCGAGATTCGCTTGGGTTAGTTAAAATAGATATCGCATCAGTCGGGTTGACGGAGCGTCAGCAAGAAATCGTTAAGCTTGTTCAGCAAGGAATGACCAATAAACAAATTGGGGATAGTTTATTTATTTCTGAAAATACTGTGAAATATCACCTTAAACAAATATACGATACGTTAGGAGTTGAGAGCAGGACAGATTTAAAACGTGCGTATGCCTAATATCTCTCTGATGATAAGGAATCAAATATCTTAAAACTAGGTGTATAGAAAACCTATAGCACAAATTCATGTTACAATTAAGTTACTTCGCGAAAGCTTTAGATCTTTAATTTTTTAATACATTTGAGGTTGTCAACAAAACCTACATTGCCTTGAAAAATTTGATCATGGGGCTTGCCCTTCTATTGCTATTAAGTGTTAGCACGGTTGTACGAGCTCAAGAAACTCGCAGAGAAGTGGTCACCTTTGAGGACGCTTATAAAAGGAAGTACCAGATTCGCAAGCTAACTGATCAAAAGCCAAATATAGATGGGAAACTCAATGAAGACATCTGGCAACATGAGGGCAGTTGGTCTGAAAAGTTCTCTCAAGTTATTCCCTTTGAGCGCGTGCATACTGACTCTTGGACGCGGGTTAAGCTATTTTATGACGACAAAAATATTTATGTCGGGGTTTATTGTAAGGACGCTCATCCAGAAACCATGAACTCCTTTATCGGCAATCGCGATGATAATTCAAATGGTGATTTAATCAGTATAGCATTTGATACTTATCACGATTATCGAGTTGCGCCTGAGTTTAATATAAACCTGGGAGGCAATAAAACAGATCTTACCGTAACAGACAAGCTATCCGTAAACTTAAGTTGGAATGCCGTTTGGGAAGGTCGAACCCATATTAATTTGCAGGATTCCTCTTGGACCGCCGAACTTCGAATTCCTTTCAGTCAACTACGTTATAATCAAAAGAATCCTGATGGCGTGTGGGGATTACACGTTCGTCGTATTATCCGTAGAAATAATGAAGTTCAGAATTGGAGTTTAATCCCGATAAAAAATAACGGTCATGTCTTTTCTTTTGGAGAAATGCATGGCATGGATGATCTACCGAAGCCTAGAGCCGTGGAGTTTCTTCCTTATGCGATGACCAAGTATGTCAATTCACCAAAAATAGCGAATAGCCCTTTTCAGAAAGGGGAAAAGTTTCAATTAAACGGAGGACTAGATGCGAAATTTTCGTTGAGCGATTATACGGTTGATATGACTGTTAATCCGGATTATGGTCAGGTTGAATTGGATCCGTCGGTTATGAATTTGACAGCGTATGAGGTTTTTTATGATGAGAAACGCCCGTTTTTTCTAGAAGGAAAGCATATCCTTGAGTTCGATAATAATGAACGCGGTCAGATGTTTTATTCTCGACGGATTGGCGCTATGCCGGCATATAAGCCACAGGGTATTGACAACGTCGAAAACTTTGCTAGCACACCTAGTTTTATACCTATCCTAGGAGCGATGAAGTTAACGGGTACCAATAAAAATGGACTTACAGTGGGACTGTTAGAAAGTATAACCGCTAAAACGCAATCGCAGACATCCAGAAGGGGTGTCCGAGGGGAGGAGGTTACTGAGCCATTAACGAATTATACGGTAGCCCGATTACAGAAAAACTGGGATGGTAACACTCTTTTCGGCGGGATGTTTACTTCTGTAAATCGAAAGTTAGATGAAGTACATCTGAAGGATGTTTTAGTGGAAAACGCGCTGACGGCCGGTTTGGATTTTACCCAGTACTTTGTTAATCGTTTGTATTATATAGATGCAAAAGCAATGTATAGTACCCTGAATGGTTCTTCCAATGCGATTCTGCAGAAGAAAAGAAATGCGACTCATTATTATCACCGAGAATCTGCTCAAGATTATCTTGATCTTGATCCTAATGCTACTTCATTGTCCGGAACTGGCGGTTATATTAAAGCGGGTAAAAAGGGGAATGCACAATGGAATTATTCACAGACGTTTAACTGGTCCTCACCAGGTTTTGATTTAAACGATGTAGGCTATAACAAGGAATCAGATTATCTCTTGAATGAATCGGAGATAGCTTTTCGGAAAACTGACCCCTGGGGGCCATTTCGATTTGCAGGAATAAACTTAACACAAAAGAATATATGGAACTTTGGGGGACAGCCAATCAATAATGATCTCGCTATTCGCTGGAGAAGCTTAAGTACAACACATCGCTTTGAAATGGATGTTAAGGAATCTTTTAGCTGGAATACCGTAGATAGTCGTCGGTTGCGAGGGGGACCTGATATGCGTTATGGCGCTAATTTTGAAACCAACGTGGATGTGAGTACAGATCGCGCGAAACGTGTCGTGTTTAAAATGCTTTATAACGGTCGGCATTATGTTTCTGAGAATACGTCCTACAACATGTTGCAACCCAGTTTTATCTTCCGCTTAGGCAGGCACATGAAGCTAACCACGCAATTTAACTATGCAAATAATACGGATGAATTACAATATGTAAGTACCGTCAAAGCGATAGAAAATAGTGAAGAGCGTGTTGAATACATATTAGGTCGGATGAAGCAGCGAACTTACGGCATTACGATGAACATGCAGGTTAATTTAACGCCGGATATTTCTATTCAATACTATGGATCACCATTTACATCAACCGCTCGATATGATCACTTTAAAACTGCATTGGATACGAAGTCCAAGGTATATGAGGATCGTTTTTCAAGCATAACCGAACAGGAGCTAACAAGTAGCTCGGAAGGGTATGATGTCCATAAGGACGGGAAAACATTTAGCTTTAAAGATCCTAACTTTAGTTTCAATGAGTTTCGTTCAAATTTTGTAGCGCGATGGGAATACAAACCAGGATCTACTATATACTTAGTATGGGAACATAATCGCTCGCGTCAAGATCCTCGATACTATCCTACTTGGGGGAATAATATTGATCGTATGTTCGGATTTCAAGGTGTGAATACACTTATGTTAAAAATGAACTACTGGTTCGCCCTATAATTGAACTGTCAGTTCGCCTTGCGCTATAATGCGAATTTATTGTAATATTTTCACAATGATTTGTTAGTCAATATTTTAGTTGTTAAATTGTATGGAGGATTTGCTAGGGATACTTAGCATGCTTAACGAATCTCCATTCGTTTAAAATAAGGGACTTCAAGCCCTAAATTCTTTAATAATATACTTTACTAAATAGGAGGATTAACATCATGGAAAGCTTAAAATTCGAAATCAGCACCGCGACGCAACAACAATTGCAACGAGTAAAGGAAGTCTTGAACGAGGTGAATTCAATCAATGAATGGAAAATAGCTCCATACGTCAATGGTTATTTAGTGTCTTTACGAGGAGTTAATATGCAAATTGTTAACATATTAAGCTGTATCTCGGCATTGGGACTAGATGCTGAATGTTTGTATGAAGAGTAAAATCACTTCGTTTAATTTTGAATGCCTTTTACCTTAGAAACAGCCCTCGTTGTAACAAACCATCAAACTCCCATAAGTCCCTTCAAAGTGTATGATCGCCAATAATTTGATGGGACTTATCCTTTCTTTTCAAATGGATGTGAATTAGTCGTTGAAGTGTATTTCACAAAACATTGTAATCCATTATCTGAGGATGGATTGAAGTAACTTCTTATCGATTTGATTACACTATCGTGTGTAGAATAGCTCAATATAGATTTTAAGATTTCGACGTTTAATATCCGTCTTAGTCGATTGCAGAATTCCAATAGTGGAAATTCTTATGAAATGCTTGTACCTTCTAACTCAAAACCATCACTTTAACTCCCATTTATTCACTTGGGATATTGCGTTATTATTCGTACCTTTGAAATATTCACAAAGGATCATATCTCTTATATCCAAGGCGCAACTCCCTTCTTAAGATATCAATCTTCCTTATTTATTCACCCTTAATACGATTTAATGGCTAAAAGTCAACTCACCTTTAAGAAAAAAGAAACAGCAAAGAAAAAACTTCAGAAGAAACAAGAGAAACAAGAACGAAGAGAAATCAACAAGTCAAACAACAATAAAGGGAAATCCTTAGAAGAAATGTTTGCCTATGTAGATGAGTTTGGAAATATTTCCGATACCCCACCAACACAGCAGTACAAGTTCAAAGAAGAAGACTTGCAACGTCCTGCTGACCCAACCGAAGAATATCGCTTTGGTAAAGTGTCTTTCTATAACGAGATTGGACATTATGGCTTTATTCGCGATAATGAAACGAGAGATACGGTTTATTTTAATGATAATTTAGCGGGAATGGTTTTGGGATTAAATCAAGCCGTGAAATATAAATACACGCGTTCGAAACAAGGGAATCAGATTACAGAAGTTGAAAAGATTTAATCTCTTCACACCTACCACATAAACGAGGCTATCAAATAGATGGCCTTTTTATTTTTCTTCTAATTTATTGGTAACCATAAAAAAATACGCCTACTTTAGTAAACTTGCCTTAAAAGGGATGTTTAATTCTGTACCGATTGCTTTATTCAGTTTTTTTATAAAATAACTAGCTAAAAATGGGGTTTCTGCATCCATCGCCTGATGTATAAAGAAATATAAGTTTTGTAAGCCTGCTGTTTTCCATTCAACGATTTTCTCCACCCATTGGTCCAATCGTTCATAGTCTGAGGGATGGTATGAGGCTACGTATCGCACGAAAGCTGTCGGTGTTGTAAGGCGCATGTGCATCATATCGCGACGTCCTGGCGTATCAACGATAATATTCGTCATTTTGGTGCGTTCCAGCAAGTGGTAGAGCTTTTCGGCTATCTCAGGCTCAAACCATTCCTCATTGCGAACTTCCACTGCCAAGGGATAGCCTTTCGGAAAACTTTCCAGAAAATGCACCACTCTTTCGAAATCTTTGGGTTTAAAATTATTAATCATCTGAAGAAATGCCATACCTAACTTGTCCTCAAACAACACCGTTGAGTCTACAAACGCGTCTACTTTTGACTCGAAATTTAATAGGCGACCAAAATGACTTATGGATTGCGGAATTTTCGGGAAGAATTTGAAGTGTTCGCTCGTTTTGGCTTTCCAAGATTCTACTTGTAGTTTTGTTGGTGATTTGTAAAAGGTAGCATTTAGCTCAATCGAATTGAACTGTGTTGAATAGTAACTCAATTCATCTTTTGTGCCACGCGGATAGAATCCTTTTAGATCAACCCGATTCCATTTCGCACAACCAACGTAAACTTCCATAGGCTGATCGACTTTATACTTATTCAATAGGCGTGTCGTTTGCGTAGGCGTTGCAGGAATGGTAAAATCTATATTTGAAGGATCTTCTACTTGTCCGAATTTCATTTTGTGTCAATTTCTGTAGTATTCAGATACATGTATTAAACATGCTGATAATTGCAGGTAAAGATAGAAATTTCTCTAGCTCACTTTAAAACAAAAACAAGCAAGTTGACTTGGTGTCATTTAAAATGAGTCGTTTCCAAAAGCTTCGTTGAATTTTTTGTCGTGCAGCAGTGCATTACCGAGGTTATGGCGGACGGAGAAAAACCATCTTCCATACCGCCGTTGTAATTAGGTCCTAGGGCGTAGGAAAGTCCCCAATACGCCATCGCACAGGTGGAGTCTATACGGATAGCTTGAAAGAAGGAACGTGCCGCTTCGGCATGGTTAAACCCATAGGTTAGCATCATGCCCTGGTTGAAATAGTCTTGAGTTTCGGGATGGCTGCAAGTGATTGAGAAATGTACACCTTCTAAACCTGGAATCTTAGGAGCTTTTTGATTTAAAGCATACCATTCTTTATCGTCGGTTTTCGTCGGGGCGCAAGATGGCGCTATTCCTGCTTTTCGCGGTTCTGTTCGCGGTGCAGGATGACACCCCCCAAAGAGCGTCAAAATCAAAAAAAGAACGATGAGTTTCATCAACGGAG
>JBEBRI010000185.1:0-6822 GCA_040394915.1 Sphingobacterium sp. | reverse complement strand
TATAATACTAGACCAGAAATGGACGCATATGAGTATCCTAATTCTTCAGCCATGTATGCAAAAGATACTTCAAAAGCAACATTTCTGGGAAAAAAGAAGTTGATAAGTTTTAACATAGTAAGATATTATGTAGCCGATAAAACCATTTATCAACTTATACAATGGAAGGGTGTAAGTTATTATAGGCAATGGAGCGATTATGACGATCAATATAATTATTATTATGAGGATCATACGGAAATTCGGTCTTATGATGCTTTCACAGGAGAACTTATAAGTAGTACCCTTGAAACGAAGCCTTTTGGAGAAAATAAACGTCCAGGTATTGAAATGACAAAAGGTGATCATCTTATTGTAAAAGTTGATACTGAAGTATATGAACTCAATAGGTATGGGGAAATAATTCAATCTGCACCGGACTGGCGTACAGCTTCTTATCGAGACAGCGAAGGAAACGATTGGAATTTTGGTATTAGAGAAATGACAGAGGCTCCAGATGCCTGGTACTTCTTAGAACCAGTAACTATGAGAAGACCTTCCTGGAACTACCAACCAGTCCAAGTTAATCTAGTCAGGATTAATAAAAGCGATTTGAAAGTAGCTTGGAGAACTAAACTTACTGGAACGGACAGTGACGGTTCTCAAGGATTATCATGGGGCATGGGTGGTAGAAGCCCTTTATCTCCTGTAATAATCGTTAATCCTTTTAAAGATGAAATCCTAGTCAATACTTTTAAAGTTGAAGGGTTCGGGACTCCGATTTATCACGATATAGTAGATCCTAAGACTGGCAAGAAAAGTACTTGGAATACGAGTATTGGAGTTTGGAATGCCGACTCTGCAGATTTTAAAATTAATTGGGATGGCACTTACTCAAAGCTTGCTGATAGCCGAGTTTGGCAAACTACCGCTGAGGGGTGGTCGACACGCTATATAGGAGATCGTAGTGTTTTAGTTAACGATAATGAAAACAAGCGGAAAGTTTCTTTTACGTCTGCAGCAGATCTATCTATGAGTTGGGCATTTGCTGATTTTATCACTAACGGTAAGTTCGGTACGTATGTGGGTGATGGCATGTACGTAACTTTTTCCAATAGTGGTTGGAGGAATAATTCTGACTTCGTACCTGTTCTACATGTAGGCGAACCATCAGATGATCCACTTATGTACGATGCGTTTACACTTGGCCAATTTGTGTCAGACACAGAATTAAGTAACGCGGAAATCACATTCAAAATGACCATGTATCAACCTGCAGCCAATAGTAAGCTTGCTGGTATGTCATTTAGAATGGAAGATCCAACAAACCGTTATGCAATTGAAAGTGATGGAAAAACAGTTTACCTTTCCAAATATATTAACGGAGAACGAACTGTTATTGATTCCAAATCATTCACCTTTCAACCTGGAAAAGAGAATATCTTTAAATTAAGTTACGTAGGTAACAAGATCAAACTGCATATTAATAACATTCCGTACTTTGAGCAGACCGATGAAGAATATAGCACTGGTTTTATCGGTATGTTTGCTGATAAAGCACTAATCGATTTTTCAGATCTTATTATCAATGAGTTAGAAAAAGCCGGCGATTGGGATACACAATATGCAATTTGGGAAGAAGACGATGCTAGTGCGAAGATCCGAACGGATAATGTTAACTTTGATGATCCAGAGGATGATCCGATTGCTGAGCTAGGTTGGAATATCTATCACGAAGTACGCTTTATTAACAACCAAGGACTCTCTGATCTTCATGGACAAACCATAAGTGAAGGTGAACTGCAATTAGATAAAGTCGGTGATTATACAGTATCGTTGAAAGGTAAAGATGACCCGCATCCAGATTTCTTGATGCCGAATAAAACTTTTGACGAATATAGAAAAGAATCAAATGAATTCTCTCGTAAAATAATCGTTCACCGCCGGCCAATTGCTAATTTCACGGTTACGCAGGAAACAATAGGCGGCATCGTTAAATGGGTTGATTTTAGTTATGATCCAGACCGTTATGAATCACCAGATCACTATTCAGATGAAGATACAGGCATTGATTACAAGAAAACAAAAGGTATTTTAGAAAAGAGATTCTACTATATTACGCCTAGCGGTCAATACGTTGCGGAAAAGCTTATAGCACCGCAGGAAATAGGCAACTATGAAATTGGACTTGCAGTTAAAGACGAATATGGGGCATGGAGCAATTGGGCTGTACGCATGTTAGATATTGATCAAATCGCGGTTCCAAACACGCCACCTATTGCATGCTTCACGATGAGCCACATCGAGGTTTACCGAGGTCAAGAAATGAATATTCATTCTTGTGCGAGTGATAAAGAAGATGGCGATAGAGAAAATATTGAGCATACGTATTATGTGCGACACAAGACAAGTAACGGGCCGGAATCCGTTGCTAGTAATTCAAGAACGAGCTGGAAAGCAAAGTTCGATAAACTAGGCACTTATACAATCCGACAAGTTGTAGAAGATTCGAAAGGTGCTGAAGCCCAAACCCAACGTGAGGTTGTCGTTGTTAATCGTAAACCTACAGCTGATGTTACAATTCCATCAAGTAAAGATCAGAATAATCCAACCAAAATGATGGAGCTTAAACCGGATTTTGTATGGTCATATCGCGATCTTGACAAAGATAATCAGCAAAAATATCAAGTAAGAATTTACCGTTATGGTGGTGTATTATTGCTAGATTCTGAACCACAAGATGGTGAAGAGTCAACGTGGAAAGCGACCACTAACTTACCAGAAAAAACAAATATGTACGTTCGGGTACGGGTTCATGATGGATATGACTGGAGCGAATGGTCCGAAGCTAAATATTTCTATATCGAAACAAACAGGGAGCCAACTGCAGATTTTACATGGTCGCCTAATCCAGTTTACGAAGGTGATACTGTAACGTTTAGAAGTATCGTGGATGATCCGGATCGGGATGATTTAACTGTAAATTACGAGCTAACGTCACCGTCAAGAAAAATCAATAGATATAATTACGACTTTAAATCACCCTACCCGAGTACAGCGCCAGTGGTTAAAATGAGTGAATTAGGCATCTGGACTATGAAAATGACGGTAAGTGATGGTAAAGCGCCGGCAGTAACTGTAACTCGTAACATTAATGTGCTCGAACTAAGGGTTAAAGGTATGGTCGATCATACCGATGATTGGAATAAAAACCGCGAGAGTTACAATCTAAAGTACAGTGGCAAAAAGGATGTGCCGAGAGGAAAGGAGATTTTTTGGGCGGGTGAGAAATTTATCTTAGGGGCAACCACAACGGCTACTGGTACCAATACTAAGGCTGATCGAGTAGTTGTAAATATGAAAACGTACCAATCTAATCTGAATGCTACTGATCAGAGTAAAACATCCTGGACCGGCGATATGTGGGATCAAGCCTTTCAAAAGTTTAAGAAACAGAAATTAACCTTTGTTTTTACTGCATACTACAATAATGGAACTATAAAAACAGATTCAGTTGATGTAGAGATTGATGGTAATATTTATGACTTCTATCGTATTCACAGGGTTCAATAGCGGCTTTACTAGCGGCACTTCTACCATGAAGTGCCGCTTAATTTGAACAGAATTATGAAACTATCTTTGTCGTTTCTATTACATTATATTTCTATTATAGGAGGTTCAAAATGAGTAACCAAACAGATAAAGTAAGCGGGGATCCGGCACTAGTAAGCAGAACGGAATTACTAGTAGAGGATTTAAAGAATACAATACTTAATATGAAGCAAAAACGAGGGAAATTATTTTTAACCGGCTTAAAAAATCAAACCAATTATTTGAATTGGGAGCTCACCTTTAACCCTACCAAAAATAAAAGTTATAAACGAAAAGATGTTGTAGAAGTTCAATTTGGTTTTAATACGGGATCTGAACATGGGGGGCCGCATTGGGCGGTTGTTATCGAAGATAACAAACATACAAACCCAACCGTTGTAGTGATTCCATTAGGATCATTAGACCAAAATGAAAGTCAAGAAAACGTCCATAACGATGATGTATATTTAGGGAAAATCCCTCTAATTAACGATAATGAGGTTTATGCCATACCTGGTCAAATACGTACGATTAGCAAACTGCGAATTATTAAACCTAAAAAAGTACATGACACTCATTATACGCTAACAGATGAACAGATGAATGCCATTGACGCTAGGTTATTCGAAATGCTGTTTGCCAATTCGAAGGAACTGCATAAAATGATATTGAGACAATATACGCAAGAAGAATCTCAAGTAGCTGCAGCTGCTGAAGATTAAATAAAAAAGGATACGGTGTAAAGATATTTCGTACAAATCTATATATTATTGTAAAGAGGAAACTTGACAATAAGCCTTATATTGCTTACAATAGGTGTCAAATGATAGTAATTCCTATCAAAAAGTTTTTTAATAAATAAACAGCGCCCTTGCGGCATAAAAAAATCTACAGTAATACCTAAAGCAAAAGCCGTCCTTTATGGGCGGCTTTTCACGTCACTAAAGTTGTGTTGAATTTCAACTCAACTTTTGGTATAATAGTACTATAGAGAAGGAGGGTTTAATGATGGCAGCGCAAGCTTTATCTGCAGAAGAAACACTAGATATTTTACAACAAGCAATTGAAAAAAGAAGATCCTATTTAAAGCATCACATTGACATAAAAATGAAAGAATCAACTAAAGGTCGTCATCGTGAAATGTATCGCGGTGGGATGCTAAATGAAATACATACGATCAAAGGTTTACTAGAAGAAATTAAACAAGGGAGCATCAATATCGACGAAATTTGGAATATCGAGGGAGCTGATTGATCATGATCGCGAATCCATACGATTCATTTTATACAGGGGGCGAAGAATATTACATTAGATTCAGTAATGGGGCTCATGAGCTAAGAATGATTACGGATGATGAAGAAAGTTATTACGAAGTTGTCTTCACCGGTCATATTGACCAATGTATAAATAAAATGACTGAGATAATAGCAGACAATGTTGACTATGATTACAACCTGTAATTATAAGCTCATACCGGCACTAGAGCTATAGGGGGGATACAAACATTGAAAGAAATGTTGGATAGAATAAAGGAGGACTATGACGTTTTAGAAAAGGAGATTAAAGCGCTAAAAGAAGATTTATTAGCTTCGCAGTTAAATGACTATGAAACAAAGCGAGAACTCATAAAGCTTGAACGCAAACTGGACGACATAGGACGAGAAAAGGATTTTTTTTCAAAAGGGCGTGGACAATAATGCAGGAGCAACAGTTACCATTTGGTCAATATATTCGAAACTTACGGATCTCACACAATTTGAGACAAAATGATGTTTCCGATATGGCAGAAATTAAAAAAACGTACTTAAGCAAAATCGAGAATGATAGGGTAGATCCACCAAGTGAAGAAATACTTATTCGCTTGGCCAAGGTATTACATGAAAATCCTTTAAAAATGATCATAAGAGCTGGAAAGGTTCCTTCCGTTTTTCAATCCATTATTGTGAATGATGAAGAAACGTTTCAATATCTCGAAAAAAAATATTATGCAGAGAATGATCAATCATTAGTTAATCGAAAGTTAGGTGAATCGAAATGAAAGCCAGTTCATTTAAGATAGCTAGTAAATATCATAATACGATTTACATTGCTGCTCTTTTATCATTTTTCGGTATTGGAATACTTTTAGCATTCACAGAAATAAGTTACATTTTATCTTTGATATATTTTATTTTTGGTGGTTTTGGTCTTGCCGGGTTAGGAGAATACTTAAAGAATATGAGACAAGAGGAGAAAAAAGAGAAATATCTTAATTATCGATAATTTAAGGGGGATAGATGTTAGTGATATATATAATCATTTTTCTGATACTAACTAATACTTTAACAGTAATGTCACTTATTAGATTAAAACGAAAGAAAATTGTTCTTTTAAAGAAAAATGCATACAAGGTTAGATTCAATGATAAAGAATGGTCTTTCGACGAAACGGATATTATATTCAATGACGGTTTTCTTATCATGAAAAAAGATCTCAATAACGGTATTGCTTTCAATATTACTAATGCAAAAGAAATAAGCATTTCGAAAATAGGTTAATTCCGAATATAACAAGAAAAGTTCACTATTGTAAATTCCCGGTTACACCAGGAATCTCGGCCTTTTGTGGCAACGCCTGCCGCTGCGCTTGGACTCTAACAGTAACCTTCCGGATAATCAAGGAACTTTCACGGCATATCCTCCTTACAGTCCGGTATTCCATGTTTCCTTGACCATCCGAGCCCTCTACCCCAAAACACCGCTAACGCGCTGCTCCGGGTCCCTAGAGGGCGATCAGGCTATGTTATTCGTGTGCCAAGCGGCAGGCTGGTACGGCCGAATATGATAACCTGGGGGAATGCACAATGATTCAAATAAATGTATTTTCTGTAAAACAGTATAAAGAAAAGGGCGCACGTTATGATCTTGATAGTAAAAAAGTAACTTCACCGAATGATGCTTATAACCTTATTAAAACGGTCCTCGATTTAGAAAATGAAGCTTGTGAAGTTTTCGGGATCATAACTTTAAATACCAAAAACTGTATTGCAGGGATTCATGTTATTTCTAAAGGGAGCCTAAATGCTACGATTGTCCATCCTAGAGAAGTATTTAAAGCCGCTATACTCAATAACGCAGCATCATTGATCTGTTTTCACAATCATCCTAGTGGATGGTCTGATCCCTCACAGGAAGATAAAGATATAACAAAAAGATTAGTTGAAGCAGGTTCAATTATAGGGATTGCAGTATTGGATCTTATCATTATAGGAGA
>JBEBRI010000184.1:0-7005 GCA_040394915.1 Sphingobacterium sp. | reverse complement strand
TTATGTACTAATAGGAAATCAAGCTGGCCATAATCTGAAGTGATATGTGCAATTTTTTCCTTCTCTCCGAAATCTTTAAATAGCTTATAATAAATATGATTATGCTGTTTAAAGTCCTTTTTTACTTCAGGTAGAATATGAGCATCTTTATATCGATAATTTAAGAACAGCTTTTGTTTAAAGTAGTTTTCATCTTCATTTTGGAGTCTAATTGCTTTAAAGGACTCACGGAAATATAGTGCGATGTTTTTAGCTCGTTGTGCATAGTTTTCTCCAAAACTCAAATCCAATGGATTGATTGGCTCTCCAACATGAATATCAAATATGCCATCATAGATAATGAAATCGCCTTTTGGCAGTGCTTCTGCATTTCCATGCAGGTAAACGGGGGTGATTGGCATTTGCAGCTCTTCTGACAAGTAGAAGGCTCCTTTATGGAATCTATGGATTTCTGATGTTCTAGATCGCGTGCCTTCAGGAAAAATGGCGATAGAAAAGGTTTCTCCAATTCTATTTTTCAGTTGATCCATTTGTCCTTCGATCCCTGCTGATGTCGGTAAGAAGCCTAAGAATCGCACTGCGCGACCAAATACAGGAGAACGATACACCCAGTCATTGACCAAGAATACAATTCTAGAATAGAGTTTGCCCATGCTCAGGCTATCGAGAAAGGAGCTATGATTCGCAATGATGATGCTAGGCTTGTCATGAGAAATGCGATCGCCATGAAAGATACGATTGCTCTTTTGAAATTTTAGAAATAACACCGAACGCATATACCAAGACATCCATTTGGAAAACAGCAGCTGCTTCTTCAATTTTGACATCGGAAGTATCCAGAACAGCCCCCGAATTAAAATCGAGACGAAAATACTGGCAACGGCAAAGTATGCGAATAAGAATAGACTATGAATAAGTAAACGTAAGTTTATAGGTGATAGTCCTTTTTTTATTCTATTAAAAAACAGGAACTTGTATAGAATAGGGTAAAGTACAAATGTAACCAACACAGCGACGCTGACACCGATTAATGCAACCGAGGATATAGATTTAAGCGCGGGGTGCTTGGCAAAGATCAACGCGCCAATGGCGAGAATCGTTGTCAGTACAGCGAGGATAATAGAAGTTCGATAAATTGGCATCTCATCTTTTCCGTTAGTGTACTGCTTTTGAAGCGCGCTGGTCATAAAAATGGTAAAATCTATTCCATGTCCAAAGACGAGGGTACAAACAATGGTGCTAAAGATATTAAAGGGCACCTGCAATAACCCCATCAAGCCAGCGGTAATAAATCCAGTTAATGCGATAGGGATGGAGGCAACGATTACAAGTTCGATGCGCTTATAAAATATAAACAAAATTAGGAAGACAGCGATAAACGAGTAGCTTACCAAACTATTGAAATCTTTAATCAAATAACCTAAGTACTGCTCATTCAATGCTTGGCGATCGATAAGCAACAGCGGTTTGTTTCCTGCAGTCTTATCAAAATGGTTAACGAATTGGTCTCGATCCTTCGGCCTAATAGAAACTAAAGTTGAAAGGAGTAGTTGTTCCTTCTTTCCATGCACAAACTCCCGATAAAACTGTTCATTGAAGTTTTTTATGGAATCTAAACTGACGGTTGAGTAATTGCTTGTTAATCCATCATAGAATGCCTGATGCGCTCTTGGGAGAAAGCCTTTTGCGACACTAGCCTCTTCAATTGCGGCTATGGTTGATTGCGATCTGCCATTTGCCCAGAATTGATGCCAGCGTTCAATGGCCGCTAATTGTTTCTTATGGCTTGGGATTAAACTACTAATCGACTGAACACTAATGATAGCATCTTGTTGCTTGAGGTTGGCCAGTAACTCTTCATTATTTTGTAAGACTTCTTCCTCGCTTTTTCCATAGTTAACAATGAAAAGGCTCTTTAACATTTCCTGTCCCTGATTAAGTGCTTTTTCAGCTAAGGCTTGATCTTGCGGAATAAAGTTGATTTTTGATAAATCTCCATCAAATCCGACGCGATGATAGGTAAATAAGCTAACAATCAACAGTAGTAAGGAGAGGGATATTAAGATTTTATTCTTTTCGAAAGGATAGCTTGCTATCCGGTCTATCGTATGCGCATGCTTAATCTCTTTACCTTTATACACATGAGGAAGGATAATCAGTGTGAAAATTGCCGTCGCGACAACCGCGATACTCGCAAAAATACCAAGATCAATTAGTGCTTCAGAACGAACAAATAATAAGCATAGAAAGGCGATTGCTGTGGTTGAACTACTCATCAATAGCGGCTTGGAGACATCTTTAAAGAGCTCCTTCTGATTTGCATTACCCTTTGCATGTGTTAGAAAATGAAGGGCATAATCGATCGTTATACCAATCAATATTGCTGAAATGGATAAAGATATCGCGGAGATCTCTGATCGCACGAAATACAAGCAGATAAGCCCTAATAATCCACCAAATACAGAGGGAATCATAACAATGATTGGCACAAGCCAATTTCTATAGTAGAATATGAGCATGAGCATCAACAGTGTCACTGAGATAGCCACAGTAGTAAGAATATCTTTTTTGATTTGCTTCGCATTCGCCACAGCGATAAACGCGGAACCAAAGTAGGCGGTTTCTACTTGCGCATATTGTTTATTAAGCTTGGATTGAATCTCCCGTAGCTTTTCAACAAAGACTTCATTATTCTTTGTCTCAGCACCTCCAAATTTGGGGTTGATAAACAGAAATAACTTGGCCTTGTCTTTAGAAAATAGAAACCCCTCGTCAAAAACATAGTTTGTGCCGCCTTGAAACTGTTGCAATTTGTTTAGCGCCAAGAATGATAGCTGTAAGGGATCATGAACAATAACATCTTTCATAAACGAGGCGCCAGTCCCTATTAAAGTCTCATAATTTCGACTTATTTGCTGCTCAATACTATCTCTCGCTATTTTTTTCTCGATAGCTTGATAATCCGCCTCTTCTAAATAAATTGGAAGATGCTGGAAAATAAATTGAAATGACCGATTAAACAACTCTTCATCGAGTACGCCTTGAATATCATGATAATATGGCTGCAGATAACCTACGGTATCTAAAAATGATTGAGCGGCCTCTCGTAGGTCGTCTTCATTGGCATCGTCTTTTTTCGTGAAAATAACGGCTATTTTATCCGTGAAAGACATCTGCTGTACGACACTTGTGGCAGTAGCGGTCGAATCATCAATTGGTATAACTTTATTGATATCCTCATTGAATTTGATCTGTTTGATCACAAAAGCAGAAGCGATGAGGAACAGAAATGCGATGAGTAAAGCGATCTTGGGATGCTTATGAATCAGCTTATAAATGTGGAAGAAACTATTCGACATGCTTTTTCGCTTTTCGGCTGGAAGATTTCAAAATAATGTAGAAGACCAAACCAATGCTTACAGATGCAAAAATAGCTAAAAGAAAACTGCCTAGCATATATTGCATTAGATGAATTTTGATTGATTCTGTATTAAAATGGTCGAAATCAATAAGAATGGGCTGTTCCGATGGAACGAGAAAGCTTCCGATATGCAAAGCAACAAAGACAATGATGGGAATGAATGGTGGAATGCTAACATTGGATCCCAGAAACGCTAGTGCTTTATTCCAGCGTAACGCGACGGCAATACTAATGCAAAGGAAGGTTTGGAACCCCCAAGCGGGAATAATTCCGATAAAAACCCCCATTGCGAGTGATAATGCTTTGATCTCATCACTATCGCCCGTTTGCAGGATATCTTCCTTTATGAATTTGTTAAAGCTTTTTTTTTTTAGCTTTCTAAAGAAATTACGTGGCTTGATATAAAGTAGGGTGAAAATGACTAAAAGCGTATTCAGTATCGAAATTCGCGTAAAGTCTTGGAAAGGTCGGAAATGAGAGACCCGTTCTTTTGGATCATATAAAACCTTGACAGGAATGTTTTTAACGGTGATATCGTTCCAAGCTGTCCGTACTATGATTTCTATTTCAAATTCGAACTTATTGGTGTAGAGTTTCTTAGGAAGGTGTTTTAGTGGATACAAACGATATCCAGATTGCGTGTCTTCCAATCGAATACCTGTTTCGAACCAAAACCAAAAGTTTGAAAAGCGATTTCCAAAGCTGCTTTTCCCTGGAATACCTGCTTGTTCCATATCGCGGTTTCCAATCAGTAAAACTGGTTCTCTATGCTTTTTGAGTTCTGCTAAGAAGACGGGGATATCATCAGGGTAATGTTGGCCATCAGAATCAATACTGATAGCGTAGTCAAAACCATCGATTAGAGCTTGTTTAAAGCCCGCCTGAAGAGCTTTGCCTTTACCACGATTTTCCGGCTGTTGAATAACCTGAATCTCGCTATAAGAAGCCAGGATTGAATTTGTTTCATCGCTGCTTCCATCATTGACGACATACACATCAGGGAGATAGTTCAAAACCCCATCAATGACTCTTTTCAATGTTTTCGCATTGTTGTAGGTCGGGATAATGACACATACTCGATATATTAAGTCCGTATTCTCCAATATTATTAAGCGTTAAGCAAAGCTGAAATTTTAAATGCTAAGGTGTCTCCGAATTGTGCATGCCCCGTAATCTTAAATACAGTAGGTGTTTCACGTTTAATCTGAAAATCAATATGTATTTCAGGATCGGTAAAAGGGTTTATAAGCGCCGTAAATTTGATGTTTTTGCAAGATTTAATCGTTAAAGATTTCTGTGTCGCTTCTTCAGTTAATTCCTTACATATTTGCAACATGCAGACCCCTGGAGTTACTGGATTTCCGGGGAAATGTCCTTGAAAAATAGGATGCTCAGCGTTCAATTTAATATGTGCTTGCACATGTTCGCTTGAAATATTACTGGGTAATAAGCTATAAAAATCAGGGATCAGCATAGAATTCATCATTATTCAGCTAAGCAACAAAATTACAATTTAAACTCACTATCACTAATATTGCTATTGAATTTCTTGTTTTTCAACTTATATAGCGTATAATCGTTGGATTTCTCCACAATCTTGATTGAAGAGACGGTATGCTCGTTGTTCTTGAATGTCAATTCAACTTGCTTTATAAACTTTGCTAAATCTTTATTCTTAGGCGTTAATGTCGCAGATACTGTTGAGGACTCTTTAAAATAGGCGATATTGAAATTCGCTTCATCAAATACGTTCCCCATATTCGTTTCTGTCATTAAGCGTTGTAGCTGACGGAATCGACGGTTTTTGTTCAAATCGATAGATGATTTTTTTCCTTTATCGTCTTTCATCAATAGTTTATCTTGATCAAACAACATGGCATTTTGCTGAGGGGCATGATAGCGCCAAAGGAGCTTTTTGCCCTTAAGTCTAAATATGCCTGTCGAGTTAACCGGATTTTTTAAAACGGAAACATATCGAATTGCCTCAAAGTCAGCAGAAATACTCGTTATACTTTTGGATTGCTGCTCAACCTTACTTTTAAATGCAGCGGCTTCCGCATTGTTCATCTTGGTTTGCCCGATCGCAGTTACGCTTAGCAGACAGCATATCAATATTATTAATCTTGATAATTTATCCATTTGTTTCAATTTTCAGCAACCTATCCACAGGGATTGATTGCAAGTTCATTTCTTTCATTTTTATCAACAACTGTTCCAGCACATTGACTGTACGTTGGGAGGTATCGTGCAACAAAACGATATCACCAGCCTTTAATCTAGGAACAACACGATTAACTATCCGATCTTCATTATTTATAACCGTATCGAATGAGCGTATATTCCAGCCGATAATGGCTTTGCTTTTTGCCTTACAAGCTTTGATCACATTTGGATTAGTTACGCCAAATGGTGGACGATACATCGTATTGTTTTGTCCCGTTATTTTCTCAATCACATCATCCGTTCGTTGAATCTCTTCTTCCATTTCTTCCGGACTTGAAAAAGCAATATCCTTTTTATGGGTATAGCTGTGGTTTCCGATGCTGTGTCCTTCTGCAATAATACGCTTAGCGATCTCAGGATATTGCATCAATTGCTGGCCGATACAAAAAAAGGTTGCTTTCATCTTATATTGATCGAGCAGATCGAGTACTTGAAGCGTGTAAGGGCAGGGGCCATCGTCAAATGTTAATGAGATCTTGTTTTCTCCTATGTCCTTTGCCTTAAAAAATGTCTTCCCAAAATAACCCAAACGGATATCAAAAACACCCCAGGTAGTTAAGCTTAAGGCTATTAAGCCAATTAAAACGAACCAATAGATTGTCCAGTCATAAAATAACATACCAATTACCACGATAAGGCATGAAACAATGGAAACAACTTGAATATATCGGTGTTTTAGCATGATTTGATTAATACAAAACTATGGTCTAAACCCTGTGACTGATTGATAAGTAAGATTGTTTTTAGCTGAATTGGTTTAATATTATTGTAGATCAGATACGAAGGGATATTTTGGTTTTTAAGTATTTCTACAGCGACTTTTAAACCATAAGCAGATGCCGTATCAAAAGACCCACAAATGTGCTGATAATACGCTATCGTGGTCAACGGAAACAAATTAGCGTATTCCTCAAAATAGTGTTGCTGCGTCACGTCAGCATTATAGCCGAGAAAAACAGCGTCAATATCGCCACTCTTCAGTTGATTCCTATTTAGAAAGTCTTCTAACTCGATTTGCGCAGAAATCCTAGGTTTATTGAAGTAATGTACATCTGCCAACTGCGCGTACGAACTCGGGAGTTGCTTAGCTGAAAGCACAAAAAAGTTGGCTCCTTCCGATCGGCAGGCACCTACGCTATTGGGTTGCTTAAAATCAATCGATGCCATATCCGCTTTGTAATTTCCTGCGAGTTGAAATAATGCATCAAAAGAACTGGATGTCTCTTCAACTCCACCAATTAATACATTCGAAGCCGCTAAAACTTCTATCTGTTGCAAGCCATCGAACAAGGCCGACTCGAACGAATTCGCCCCATTTACATAAGTGAAGTTATATGCCCTACATTCAAAATGTAAAGCTA
>JBEBRI010000183.1:0-7089 GCA_040394915.1 Sphingobacterium sp. | reverse complement strand
AAGAGTTAAACCTATTTCTTTTAATCCTATACCTTCAAATAGTTCAAACCTGGTCTTCACGTTTTTAGGAAGAAAATATGGTTTTACAAATACATCTTCCCTATCAAACGAATGTTCATCAGTATCCATATTTTCCTCCTACGCCGTTTTTGTTAATAGTCTGCGCATAATAACCATTGAAGATGCTTGCTGTACGGCTTGACCTGCACCTCTTCCAACCCCTGTGCTGTGAACGTAATTCTTTAGAATAGTTGGAGATTTATAAGTAACCCATATAAAACCAGCAAAAATCATCATATTTAAAAGCGGTACATCTTGACTCGGTGTTACAAGTAATGAATAGAAAGAAGCTTTAATCATAAACATTTGTATCGCTTGTGTAAGTGAAATGTTTAGCAGTTCTCTCCACCATGTAGAAAAACTTTGACTACTTGTATTGGTTAATCCCAATGCCATAAAAGCACCAACAACAGCTACTACGGCTAATTCTGCAGCTCTTATGAACGTTTGTACCAGAACCAATAGAAATACGACCAGTGCAAAAATAACTACAAGTGAAATAATTACTAGTGGCCCCCCGGAAGTCATCATTGATGTAATGAGGTTACTTAGCATATTCCCACCATCTGTTAGATTGGTACCAGGTAATAGCGCTACATCATTAGCAATTATTGTTCCCCATTTATAAACTTCCTTCGTTACCCAAGGTGTTCCTACAACCATTGCACCTGCCTGTATTGTTCTGAGTATAACCCCGGCAAGATCAGCGTCATCATCACCATTAATCCTCAATATATTATGCTGCCATATTTCAAAACTCATTTTTACAGCAAGTATGCTGCCAGCAAGCACTTGAGAATATAAAATGGCAGAAGTCACTACAGGCATTTCTAACACAGACACTGTGACACTATTAATATCAGTTAATAGAGATAGAAACATAGAAATGCAGGATTCAGCTAGGGATTGAAAAAAATTCTCTATCCCATCACTAATTAAGTTTTTAAACATTCACTTCCCCACCATCTATTAAGTCATGTATTTTAATACCAAGTTAATTAATGTGCTAGATGCTAATGCAATTGGAGCCCAAATAACGACATTTTTCATTTTCTTTTTATGATGTTGCACCTCACCTTCTTCATCGGCATTGGACCTCGACCATGAATGATAACCAAATTTAGCAATGGCAGTAACAGGTATAACTCCATACAGCCAATTTGTAATTTGTTTAATTAGCTCCACTCCCCCTGTGACAAACTTAGGAGCATCAGTAAAACTTCCTGATGCAAAAGCACTTGTTGTAGTAAACATAAAAAAGACAAAAGTTAATATAGCGATACGGTTTCTTTTAACTAGTTGTAACATTTTCTTCATGATTGAATCCTCCAATTTTTTATGAATATCGATATTTTATGACGGTAAATTTCGACATAAATATCAAAAAAAATTAATCAATATCGTCCATATGATAGGCTGACGTAGCTGCCGTTTCTCTTTGCATTTCATAACCTTGCGAACCGTCAACATCCGGAATAAAAGCAGATACTTTATGTATGATTCGGTCTATTGGAATGTTATCTGCTTTAAGCGCTTGGTCCGCAGGCCATTCACTAAGATCTGGTAAAGGTAGAAAAGCTGGATGCTGTCTTGCTCGGACACATAATGAATATTCCGCTGGCCAACGTAATATTTCTTCCGCTGTTAGTAGCTCTCTTTTACTCAAACCAAAGCTACCACCATGATTTACACTATTCTTTTGCACATTATAGGAACTTCCCTCTGAAGAAATGGTGTAATTACCCAACTTCCTAGAAATATTCGCTGCCGTTTCTTCATCTGTCGTTAGCAAATAAATCATGTTGTGGCAATTTCCTCGAATAGTATTCGCGACTTTTTGGCCATAATTTGTATCCAATTGAGCGAAGTCTTGCAATATGATATTCCAACGAATACCGCGGCCAAGGGAGACTGTAAGCTTAGTGTCAAAATCTTTAATAGGCGGCATATTACCAAATTCATCCAAAATTTTGTTAACCCTTATTGGTAACCTTCCCCCCATATTATTGGCAAACTCAACACATTCTTTGTAGGTCTGATCAATATACAAGGCAGCAAGTGGGTGACGTGTTTTATCTTCGTCTGGAATAATCAAAAATACGGCTGTTCTCTTCATACCAATTTCATGCAAGACATGATCTTGTTTAGATGTAAGATAGCGGATCGATGGGTCTGCAAATAACCGCAATAATGAAGCTACGTTTGAGAAAAAGCTTCCTCTTGTACGCTCCGGGGCTAGTGCAGCCGTTGCATACGCATCTCTTGCTGGATGATCCAAAGGAAGACTTTCAATGTAATCATTCAGTGCAACGTATTCAGTTTCTTGGCCGTTAATTTCAACTTTCCGAGACTTTCCAAGTTCCGCAAGTGTTTTATAAACGGAATACATATGCTTTTGGTCGTCTCTTGGTGCTTCTATGACTACGGCTAAGATTAATGCTGCGATAACTGATTCAGCGCCATCTTTCCAAATACTCTCACCACTATCGGATCCAGGCTTTTGATAAACAAACATATTTGCAGTAGTCCAAGCATGCTTGGATGCTTCTGCAATATCACCTTTTCTGACAGCATCTATTACCGGCTGCAGTGGGTTCCAAAAATTTCCCCAACCAGGTTTACGGAAATCAATAACCTTTACCTCAAAGCCTTGATCCCTTAAAAATGGAGCGGATCTTTCATACAACTCACCTTTTGGATCCGTAAGAAGCATGCTTTCCTTTTCTGTGAAAGAAAGTTCGTATATAGTTGGGAATACAATTTTTCTCGTTTTTCCGGAACGTGACGTACCGACAATATTTGTATTAACGTCACTTTTATCTACCCATGCTTTAGGCGACTTATCATGTAAAACTGCACCTAACACGATTCCCCCATTAATATCGTTTCCTTCCATTTTCCAGGCATCGTAATACTTCGGAATTTCCTTTTCGCGCAAGAAACGAGAGGAACCAAATTCTCCATTACCAGCTGCTGGTGGTGCATCTAATGGGTGATGTGCATTTCCTCTACTACTATTTGGTTTATCATTCCAAAAAAGAAAAACACACACTGGTATAAGAAAAATTTGAATGGTTGCAAAAATCATTAACTCTTCTTTATTCTTCATCATAGAACTAATAGCATCGATTGCATTTATCTGATTCGCCCACTGATTCAAAGGATCATCTACAGAAAATAAATACTTAGGTAATTGAATCAAGGAAGGAATGAGTAAAACATCTAAAATGATTAGAATAAATAACGTAATGAATTTTATTTTGTATTTTCGTTTTCTTTTCAACTAAACACCCCACCTCCATCATTGTTCATTTTCATTACTCCTTTGCTTGGCTCTTTGTAGACGCTTAAGCTCACGCTCTTTAAGTTGTTGTCCTTGCGCATGGACACGCATTCGTTCTTGTTCTATGACTTGCCAGAATCCTTTCCATAACTGTTTCGTTAGGTTATATAACGGACTCTGACGAAAAGCCTTTTTATCACCTTCCCATACGTAATTTGATTTTATATTTAAAGTTTCAGTCAGTTGTCCAAAGCTTTTTTTGCTAATGACTGGAACTCTCCCCCAAGTACGGATTTCATTGATTTGTTTTTGAGTTTGTTCAATTATCTTAACAAGACGTTCCTTTTCAATATTTGCTCCGGATCTAACATTCCAATCCAAGATTTGATTAGTAATATCTGAAACTCCTGCAGCTGATAAAACATGTACTAGATTTCTTACAGTTTGCTGTACATGGTCAGTAACAAAAAGTTTTTTCGATAGAATCTCAATATCTCTTTCTCGTAGCTCAACTGGTTCCCCTATATTTACTATCTGTCCTTTTAAATCAAGTATTTGTTGAACCATAGCTTTTGCTTCATGCTCATTATGCCGTTGTTTAAAGAATTCATTTATTCTATTTACGGCCCATTGTAATTCATCATCCGCTATTCCCTTCGACGATTGAAAGATATCTATCGCTTGCTTGTATAAATTTTCATCCAAGGTAATCGCGTAATCAGTTTTCCAAGGATAATCAATCTTCAAGTTAGTAGCTTCACAAATTCTATTCCAGGTAGATTCCTTTAATGTATAAGTTTCTGCATCTAAAACTTTAGGGATGAAACGGTTACTATCTATGTCATTGTTTGCAGAAAATTCAGTAATGATTTGATTAATTTCGGTGGTCGTAAAATTTAATTCTTTTAATGCAACTGTCATGCAATAAGCAATATATTGTTTTTCATAAGGCTCCAAATCATCTGTTAAACGAGCAACCTTAAACTCTTTGGAAATTTCGGCTTTGACTTCTTCGTTAAAATTACTCTCTTCACTATATTTCCAAGGATACTGCGATGACGTTCCTAGACTTTTGTTTAATCGTTCCCAATCAACCGCTTTTATAACGTTAGCAGCTGCGCCGTCATTCTCTTGTACATTCTTTAGGATCTGATTAATTGATTCAGTAGCTATTCCTTTATCTTGCAAAACTCGCTCAATATTTTTTTGGTTGATTCCAGAAAGTTTTAAAATATGAGCTAAAGAATTCGGATTCTTGAGTTCTTGAACAGGGCTTCGATTTACCCTGGCAATCACATCATGAATTTGCTCCGTACTCAATTGCAAACTAGCTTGCTTCGTCCATGATGCGAAAATCAGTTTCTGTTGTTCCTCTTTAAAACCTGCAGCTAATAATACTTCCGATGTTTTTTGTATGACTCGAAATGCTAAATCATCAACCGGTGCTCCTATTGCCTGTTTAAATTTTTGAAGAAACTGATTTGCCTTTTCGTCGTTAATCTGAAGTAGGTTAATCTTTTTAGTCTCGGCTGCAGCTTTCAAAATAACCTGTGATAAGCGCTTTTCAACATCTTTTTTCGCGTTATCAAGTGCTTTTACAAGATCACTTTCTTTGAAAGAATAATGTTGTGTTAGCTGTTTGACGCTATCATAGTATTGATGCAAGGTTCCACGAAAAACGGGTTGAGCAAGTAATGAGTGAGTTGTTTTTACAACCATCTCTTTCACTTCTTGCGGCATGTACTTAAAAGCGATCCTGCCAGTATTAGGCATCATTTCGCCTAACTCTTTTAAATCAGTTACAAATTTCTTTGCATCCTCGTTATGCAATTTTGGTGTAATTGGTACATTACCACTACCTCTAGATTGCTGTTCCAATTCTATTTGTTTTTCAAAGTGTTTGATTTCTCTCACAAAAGAAACGGTATCAATAAGTTCTCGTTGACTTAAATCGCGTAATAAATCTCTGGCCATATTTTTTTGCAAAAAGAGATTTTTCCTTTCTTCAGCAAAAACAATGTTATGAAAGACTTTCTTAACGTTGGTGAGTTCATGCGGTGAAAGTCTTCCTCTTCTACGCTTTGGTTTATTCTCCCAGCAAACCAAGTGAACATGAGGGTGATCTTTTTCATTATGAAAAGCAGCAACCCATCTTAAGTTTGTTTCCCCAATCCTCATTTTTGACATGGCTTCTGGAACTGTTGCTCGAAGTGCTGTTTCCCATGCTTCACGATTTGAATACCCTAATTTCTTCGCATCGTTTTCAGTAAGACTTAGGACCACTCTCCATACAACGCCACGATGTTCTGCCAATTCCTCTTTGATCGCCTTTAAGTTAGGATTATCATTCTGAGAAAACAAACCATGTGATCCTGGTCTATCACTTATGTAATTCAAATATTTTTCTAAATCTAATTCATCTTCATCTTTAACAAGTGCTTTAACTTGTTGAGTCTCCTTCTCAACTTCAACGCCTTCCCGTGTAGCAATGTATTGAATGTGATTTACATTTCTTTGTACAATTTTTTCATTTTCTTTCTGAAATCTCGAAGGAGCTGTAAATTCTATGTTGCAAATAAAAGGAGCTTGAAATGAATTATGCTGATTCATTAGTTCCTCTAAGTTAAAATAGTTACTCATTCAGATCACCGCTCTGTCTTTCTTCCGACTCTTCGTCTGTTGATCTAACAAACGCTACTGCCTTCTTCCGAGCTTTAATATGTACTTCCCGAATATCCTTTCGACCCGATTCACCCAACACTTCCAAATTGGTATACATTGTAGTCGCTGCGGCTATTGCTGTTTTAGCTTGAAGTTTTGCAGAACGTTCTTCAAAAGGTTTGTAAGTGTCTCTCATTGCTGTTCGAATCAAACTCAAAATTTCATCTATCATTCCAGACTCTAGCATGAGCTCTTTTCTAACACCTTCAGAAATTATCCTTCTCATTATTTCAGCTCGAGTTTCATTTTTAAGATTGGCCAAAGTATTCAATAACTGCTCTGTTTCGTTGTCCAATCGCAAAGGAATGGGATCATTTAGCCGTTCTATAGTCCTAGTCATATCTACCCTCCTTTTATTCCCTTGTAGTTCCAATAGTACCATATGTATAAGGCGATTTCTACCATTTGTAGTACATTTATATCATAATAATCTATAGGTACTACGGCATGTATAACTTAAAAACCCTTTATCTCATTGGCTTTGCCAATGATGTGTATACTTGCGCGTCTACGCGCCTTATCCTGCATAAACCAAGATCGACTCGTTTTCTCGTCGATTTTGGTTTAACGCTGCCCGAATTCGCTGCTCGAATTTCGACCAGACTATACCCTCAAAGGCCCTTCCCTGCTTTGAAACTAGCTTAGGCAAACGGCTCCTTATTCTCTAAAAAATAAAAGCATTAACCACTTCTCTTCGAGCAATCTACTATCCAGCCAATGTCCGTCCGTCAATCGTCCAATTTAATTTGGGTGATAACGAATGACGGCCGGACGGATCTCTATTCTCGAATTCAAATATATTGTTTTACATTGAATCAAACATGAGCTTATTTTTTTCTTATGAATTTTGTATAACATGATTTCTTTTATTAATTAATTCAACTCGTCTGATACATATTGATTAAATAAGAATCAAATAGATGCAATGTGAGTCAAATTGAGACATAAGGATATACTGGCCACATCGAAGTAATAAATCATGGGGTTTCACAGAGGATATTGAGATCTGGTTTTTCTCAACAAAA
>JBEBRI010000182.1:0-7207 GCA_040394915.1 Sphingobacterium sp. | reverse complement strand
CGGTAGCACATAACTCTTCCCATTCCGGCAGTTCACCAGTATAATTGACAATAATAGCGATAGCCGCTTTTGATTGCGTTGCTTTTTTCGCCATATTCTGTTCTGTTACTTCGGTATATTTCTCTGCCGGGGTAACGCTTTTATAAATGCGTGCTAACTCGTCTCCCAGGCGGACTAAACCTTCATTCCGGAAAATGGTAAAGCGCCATGGCTGCGTACGTTTGTGCGTAGGAGCAGCATTAGCAGCTTCCAAAATAGTTAGTATATCTTCTCGGCTAACTTCTTCGTCTGTAAAAGAAGCTTGGAATACCGATCTTCTTGTCTGAATTGCTCTTAATATTTCGTTGTTTTGCATATCTTAGTTTGTGCTGTGAACTCGGTTAAAGATAGAGAATTACAATCTCATTATCAGTCTTTACTTCGTCATTTCAATTAAGCGACCTCTTCCCAAAGTGACACAATATGTAATATAGTCAAGACAGCTTTTTGCATATCTTGTACTGAAACCCACTCTTGCTTTCCATGAAATGCATGCCCTCCGGCGAAGATATTCGGACATGGCAAACCCATGAACGATAATCTAGATCCATCAGTACCGCCACGGATACTACGTTTTTCTGCCTTCATGCCTGCTCGCTCGATAGCAATCATTGCAATATCAACAACGCGCGGATGGTTATCTAAAACCTCCTTCATGTTGCGGTATTGTTCGTTTACAGTGAAAGTATAACTTGCGCCTGGATACTGGCTAACGACAGTTTTGGTGATACTTTCTAATTCTGCCTCGTGCAAAGCAAGTTTGCTTGTATCATGGTCTCTAATGATGAAATCAATTGTTGCTTCCTCAACGGATCCGGACATGTTCACCGGGTGAACAAATCCTTCTTTTCCAGAAGTTGTTTCCGGAGATAAGCGGTCTTTTGGAAGACTATCAATAAGATTTGCTGCAATTTTTAATGCATTTACCATCTTATTTTTAGCATATCCCGGATGTATCGAAATCCCATCAATTGTAATACGAACGCCGTCCGCTGAAAAGGTTTCATCCTCAAGAGTTCCAGCACGTTCTCCGTCCATCGTATAAGCGAATTCAGCCCCTAGTTTCTTAAGGTCGACTTCATCAACGCCTCTCCCAATTTCTTCGTCGGGCGTAAAAAGAATTTTAATATCGCCATGCTTTATGGCAGGGTTTTGCATTAAAATGCGTGCAGCATCCATAATCTCTGCAACACCCGCTTTATCGTCGGCGCCTAATAACGTTTTGCCGCTAGCTGTAATCACATCGTTGCCGATTTGATCCTTTAAATCAGGATGTTCGGATAAGCGGATAATGATTTTATGATCATCAGGCAGCACTAAATCCTGTCCTTGGTAATTCTTGTGAATTAAAGGCTTAACATCTGTCCCCGAAGAGTCAGGGGATGTATCGACGTGCGAACAAAAACAAATCACTGGCACCTTCTTCTCTGTATTGGACGGGATGGTCGCATATACATAACCTTTTTCGTCGAGATGCGCGTCAGCTATACCCAAAGACAGTAGTTCTTCGACTAGCAATCGACTTAGATCTTTTTGTTTTAAAGTAGAAGGTACAGTCTTAGAATTTACATCAGATTGTGTGTCAATCCGAACGTATCTTGTAAAATTTTCAGCAACCTGAAAATCTTTAATATCATTAATTTCCATAAAGGCAAATCTACAAATTTATTAGGGATCTTATTTTTGTTGATCAGCCCAGCCAAACACTTTATTGAGGATGTTTGTATTTCTGGATCCTCCAAGATTTTGACGAATCTTTAATTCTTGATCGGCAACTTTTACAAAAAGACCACTGATCGCACGTTGAGTTACGTATGCGGTTAAATCTGTTTCAATCTTATTGCCCAGCGGTAATTTGTTGTATGCAGAGGTTAACTGATTCCAATAGGTGGAGACATTATTTTTGCCCATTGCCGATTGGATGATCGGACTAAACTTAGACGTCAATTCGGCAGTCGTACTTTTTTTGAAGAATTGCGTAGCAGCATCTTGTTGACCACTTAAAAGTATATTAAAAGCATCGGTAACAGTCATTCTAGCTAGCGAATTGACAAAAACAGTAGAAGCTTCTTTTACTGCTGTTTCTGCAGCTCGGTTCATACTGGTGATGAATTGGTCACAAAGACTACCCATCCCAACGGCGCGTAATGCCGACTCTACTTTTTTCGCTTCATCAGGCATCAAAATCTTTACTGCGGCATCCCCAAGAAAACCGTCTTTAAGTGATAAAACACGAATACTTTCATTTAATCCATTGCTAAGTGCTTGTTTTACACCTTGACTAGCTTCGGTTTGGGTGATCGTGCCTGTGCTACCAGTCGGTGCTGTGGTAGACCCGGAGCCCGTAGTACCTGTACCTTGCGGCGGAAGTGTAAAACCACCGGTGTTTAAACTTTCACAACTAGATAGGAAAAGCACCGAAGCACCTAGTATTATTTTGCATGAATTCTTCATAGTTTTATTTTTTGTAAAAATACAGATGTTTAACGATCTGAAGAGCGAAAAGGTTTAAGATGTGAGTAATTTTTCGATTCTCCTAAAATTAAATCAATACGTTATAGACCAAAAAAAAGGAACCTATAATGAATAGGCTCCTTTCCTTTAATATTTAAGATTTTATTATTTCCAACTTAAGGTAGTCGCGACCGGGAAGTGATCTGATGGAAATCTACCAAGATAGGTGTCCGTCAAAACGCCATATTTTAACACTTTAAAAGGCTTAGTGATAAAGATATGATCTATTCGTCCTTTTGCTTTAATATCTTTTCCCCATGCATTGAACGTTGAGTTCGGCTCATAAATGATCGGAGATAAATCGTACACATCCTGAACGACCTTACTTTTGGCTAAGGTGAAATATGCGGGATTGTTTTCATCGACATTGAAATCTCCGGTGATGATGAGTGGCAGATCTTTCGCAAATTCTTTTGCTTTCGATAACATCAATTTGGCACTCTCTACACGGGCTTCCGTTCCAATGTGGTCAAAGTGTGTATTCATAAAAATGAATTTCTTACCATTGGTTTTGTCTTGAAACACACCCCAAGTACAAATACGCGGTAATGCAGCGTCCCATCCTTTATTAGGCTTTTCAGTATCCGTTCCAGATAACCAGAAGGTACCATTTTTAAGTAACTTGAAGCGTTGGGCATTGTATAAGATTGCAGAGTGTTCTCCTTTGTTAGAACCGTCATCCCGACCAACACCAACATACTGAAAATCTGGAAGTCCAGCAAGCATGTCGTCCAGTTGTTCTTTGAACGCTTCTTGAACGCCGAAGATGTCGAATTCGTGATACTTAATGAGGTTGTTTACGGCAGTTTTTCGCACGTCCCAAAGGTTCCCGGTATCCGCTTTTGTTTTCATCCGGATATTGAAAGTTGCCACGTTAAATGTGGCCACGTTAAACTTTTGCGCATAAGAAAAGCTGACAAGTAATAATAAGGTAAGGTTGATTAGGATTTTTTTCATTTTATTTGTTAATTATCTTTACCAATAATTCTGGTTCATCGGTAGTAATATAATCAACTTTTTCATTTAAAAAGTGATTCATATCTTCTTCTTTATTTACCGTCCACACGTTCACTTTTAGTTTCAAGTCTTTAGCTTCTTTAATCCAGGTAGGATTCTTTTTGAAAACATTTAAATTGTAATCAATTCCACTCAGTTTTACTTCTTTGATTTCTGCCGGCGACTTATCACCATTTAGATAGTGAATTTTAACCTTTTTATCTAATTCTCTAAACTTTAAGCATGCGTCATAATCAAAAGCAATAAACTCAACGCGTTTCTGAGCCTTTAATTTCTTCACTAACGCTAGGGACAACTCTACTGCTTGTTTTGTTCTATCTTTGCTAATTCTACTCGTTTTTAATTCGTAGATTAACTTTGTTTTTTTCTGTTTTAAGCCTGCTAATATATATTCTTCAGCTGTCGGAATAGACTCTCCATTTGGATGTTTTTTCGCTAAGAGCTCATTGTAGGTGAGTTGTTCGATATCTAATCCATAAAAATCATGATCGTGGCAAACCACTAAAACATCGTCTTTCGTCAAATGAACGTCGAATTCAGAACCCCATAATTTCTGCTCGATTGCAGCATTTAGTGAAGCAACGGAGTTTTGTGGAAGCTGAGTGTTCTTCCAAGCACCTCGGTGAGCGATGATAGCTGTTTGTGCAATTAGCGCGACATGAAATATAAAAGTCATAGCAGCTAATAAAAAGATTTTTTTCATTTTTTTGAAGTAATTAATTTTTAATATAGATGATATTGGCCACATCACGTTGGCCTTCGTGGTCAAATTTTTTATTATCCGTAGGGTAGTTAACGATGTTGTTTGGGGTCGCTCCTTTGATATATAAAGTTGAACTGCCGCCGCCGTCTAAGTTCATCGCATCTTTAGCGCCAATCCACTTGAGTAACGAGGCGAGCTCATATAAACTCATGCCTTGTGCCTGCGCATTTCTTCCGTCAACAACAAGCAGGATAAGCTTGCCCTTTTTAGTGATTCCAATTGCTGTTCGTGGATGTCGATTGTCGTTAAATGGATTTTTATGCTGCACAGTACGCGCTGTTTCTTGAAGTAAAAGTGGGCCAGAAAGCATGACATCGCGAAAGGCTGATTCTTCAACATTCGCGCTACGCGCTGCTTCGATCTTAACCTTTTTAGGGTCAATCGATAAGACCGCATTTGCACGATCCGATTTTTTAACGGTTTCATTAATCACTTGTCGATTCACTTTAATATAATCGACTGCACCGCCATCTTTCATATTGAAAAAGCCTCCATTAATAGCCACGAGTGCATTGTTTTCTTCCGCAAATTGAGACGTCGGTTTAAGTGCTTTGGCATCCGCAGCAAGAAATAGGTTTTTATTATGCCGCTTTAGATCAATTTCAACCCAGTTGACTTCTTGTACACTATTAAAAAGGTTATCGAAATGCCCCTGTTTCCATTGAATTCCCTTGGCGATTTTCTTGCTGTTCCACGTTTTTTGGACGACCGCAATGGAATCATTGGATTGCGCATACGCATGCCCGTTGACAAATAATAGCAAGAAAAGTAGCAGTTGGCTAAGCTTGAAAAAATAATTTCGATACATGGTTTAGATTATTTTATCGAATTTACCTTTTTTATGTTAAGTAATATTAAAAATACTTTTAAGTAATCTTTTCTTCATAAAATTGTTGCAAAACTAGAGACGATTGCAAATACGAGTTTGATGGAAACAAAGATTTGACGCAGCTACGAAAACCAAGCGAATAAAAAAGAAAACGGCTCATCCTTAGAGACAAGCCGTTTTACTTTGCTATCTATATTTTCTATTTTTCACCATTCCATTCGGCGTAGAACTGTTTTAAAAAGTCTTCCATATAGGCATGTCTTTCCGTAGCAATTTCTTGCGCGGTTGGGGTATTCATTTTGTCCTTCAGCAATAACAATTTCTCATAGAAGTGATTAATCGTTGGTGCAGTGGTGTTTTTGTACGCCTCTTTATCTTGTTGTACTACAGGCAGAATTTCGGGATTATAAATCTCCCGATTTTTAAAGCCGCCATAAGTGAAGGCACGTGCGATTCCAATAGCACCGATTGCATCTAATCGATCAGCATCCTGCACCACTTCGAGCTCTTTCGAATGAAATGTCACTTCCCCTAATGAGGCTTTGAAGGACATGTTTAAAATAATCTTTTGCACGTGTTCAATGACATCTGGATCTACCCCAATTGATTGCAAAAATTCACCGGCGATTCGAGGACCTATGGTCTCATCGCCGTTGTGGAATTTGCTGTCCGCAATATCATGCAATAAAGCTGTCAATTCACAAACTAATTCATCCGCTTGTTCATGTTGTAATATATGTTTGGTATTGCTCCAAACACGTTGAATATGCCACCAGTCGTGGCCCGACTCCGCATCTTTCAAGGTGTGTTGAACGAAAGTTGACGTCAGCTCTAGGATTTCCTCTTTATTTTTCTTTTGTGCCCTCATAAAGTTCGTATTGCAATAAGCGACAATCTAATTTTCCATTGAAAAATTCAAACCTTCTAGAAGCTCGGAGACCAATTTTCTTCGCTAAGTCAGGATTACCAGTAAAGATATATCCGCGGTAGCCCTTACATTCTTGTTTTAAAAAGTCACCCATCCGTTTGTACGTAATTTCTAGCTTACTATGAACCCCTAAACGCTCACCATATTCAGGGTTGAACATAATGACACCATCGCCTTGAGGAATCGTTGTCTCTGCAAAATCACACACTTCAAACTCAATTAAGTGTTCTACGCCGGCAGTACGCGCATTTAGTTTTGCGATCTCGATGGCATCGGCAGAAATATCCGAAGCAATGATATGCGGTAAATTTTGCTTATCGGTGATATCTTTCAGCACGCGGCGGCCTTCGAAGAATACCTCTTCATTATAACCTATAAAGTGCATGAAAGAATAATTCATACGTTGCAAACCGGGTTTACGATTTTGTGCCATTAAAGCAGCTTCTATCGCTAAGGTACCGGAACCACACATTGGGTTTACAAACGGTACTTTACCATCCCATTGTGTTGCCATAATCGTCGAGGTGGCCAAAGCCTCTAGCATAGGCGCTTTACCCGGATGTTTACGGTAGCCATGTTTCGCGAGTGTCTCGCCCGAGGTGTCGACAAAAATCTCTGCGCGATCCTCCATCCAATGTAAGTGGATAACGGCTTTCGATAAGTCTGGACCGGTATTCGGACGCATACCTTTCTTATCTTTTATGCGATCGACAATAGCATCCTTGACCTTTACATTGGCAAATAGAGGCGTTGTAATCGTGTCATTATGAACATGTGATGTTACGGAGAAATAGCCGTCGAAAGGAATGATATCTTCCCAGCCAATACCTAATAATTGCTTGTAAAGTTCATTCGCATCTTGCGCTTTGAAAGATTTTATTTCATACAGTACTTGACTGGCGGTCCGTAGATTTAGATTTAACTTGATGCACTCATTTACAGAGGCTTTGATCTCTACGCCAGTGTTAAATGCGCGCTTAATTTCGAATCCTAAATCTTTAACTTCTTGCTCCAGATAAGGAGATAAGCGACGGTTGCAGGTAATGATAACCTTGCTTTGTGTGTTGAAAACTTCTGCCATATTTATGCAAAGTTACTTATTCTCTTAGCAAAAAAT
>JBEBRI010000181.1:0-7286 GCA_040394915.1 Sphingobacterium sp. | reverse complement strand
CTGTTTTTATTGCATACCTGTTCGGTATGATTCATTGTATAGCCAACGATAATATACCTGGCACAAATAGAGTGCTCTGGTGTTTGATTATCCTGGCCTTGCCAGTAATCGGCCCACTAGCCTATTGGCTTGTCGGAAGGAGACAAGCTCGGACGATAATATATTCTAGGTAGATTTGCTTAGGCTTTTTGACAGTAAGTTGAAAAGTAATTCGAACAATAAAGGAATATCGTTAGTACATACTGAACAAAAATTTGATTTACAAACCATTCTAATATAATGACACTGAAAGAAGCAATACTGAAAAGTCTGAATGAGATTGGCGGACTTACTAATTATAGCGCCGTAACACGACATCTCATTGAAAATAAATATTACGATTTTAAGGATGCAAAGACACCCTCAGCAACTGTGTCTGCAATACTTGGCGATTTCATAAGAAATGGTGACTCAAGAGTCAAAAGAATAAAAGAGTCAGGTGCCTATTTTTATTACCTGACAAAAAATGAATCTTCGATAAGTATCGAAAAACTTTCGGGAGATTCAAGCATTAAAGCTGAGGACAAGGTTGACAAAAGGAGAACTTATGAAGAGAGAAAGTTACATAAATTGCTTAGTAGCTATCTAAAAAATACGGAAATTTACTCAAAGACAATTTTTCACGAGCAATCTAGTGGAAAAGACAGCAATCAAATTTGGACTCATCCGGACATGGTTGGTATTAAGTTTTTAAATCTACAGACTAAAACAAGTCAAAACTTTCTAAAGTCTATAAATAGGATTGATGCATTGAAGCTTAGCTCATATGAAATAAAGCGAGAGATAAACAGTGACAGCGAATTAAAAAAGGCATATTTTCAAGCGGTCTCAAATTCAAGTTGGGCAAATTATGGTTATTTGGTAGCTTTTGAATTTAGTGACAATTTGTATGACGAAATGGGCAGATTGAATCAATCTTTTGGAATTGGGATAATAGAGTTAGATTCAAACCCTTATCAAAGCAAAATTCTATTCCCAGCTGCATATAGAGACCTGGATTTCAAAACGATTGATAAACTATGTGTGATCAATGAGGAATTTGAGAAATTCATTGAACAGATCGAAAAACTACTCACTGCCCAAGAAAGATATTATCTTTCAACGGAAAAGGAGCTTAACGAATATTGTGATCCATATTTTTTAAATGATTCAGAAATTGAAAAATATTGTGTTGAACATAAAATCCCATTCGTAAAGGAGTAAAGATGAATCACACCATACTTTATACCCATTTATAGCAGCTACGCTTAACTTGTTCGTCTGTATAAATTGAAATCTTGACGTTCCCAAGACAACAGGCGGTTTCGTATCACCTATTAACCTAATTAGGCTTTAGATTTATTAATCTATTTGCCTTGAAAATTATCTTCTTTCAAAATTCCTAACATTCTGCAACATTTCAACAAATCCAGCTGATGTTTTTAAAAAGCTATACTTTTAGGCTGGTAAAGTATGAATTTCCATATTTAACTCATTAGCTTTTTACTAAAATTTTTAGTTATTTTTGCCGTTCAATTATTGGGATAGATAAATTTGTAAAATGAAAAAACCATTGACATACATCAGTTTGTTCAGCAGTGCAGGCATTGGTTGCTTTGGTTTTAAGCAAAATGGATTTGAATGCATCGCGACCAATGAAATCCTAACAAAAAGATTAAGCATCCAGGCTTTTAATGATAAATGTAAGTATAAGACCGGTTATCTTGATGGAGATATTTCGACTGATGCAACGAAGCAGAAGCTATTTGCCGAAATTAAAATGTGGCAACAAAAACATAAAATTGTCACACCGGATGTAATAATAGCTACTCCCCCTTGCCAGGGGATGTCTGTGGCAAATCATAAAAAAGGTGATGAAATACACAGAAACTCATTAGTCATTGAATCAATAAAGATAACTAAGCAGGTTTATCCTAAGTTTTTCATTTTCGAAAATGTAAGAGGATTCTTAAATACCATGTGCACAGATATCGATGGGACGGAAAAAAAAATTAGAGACGCTATAACTATCCATTTAGGGGGACAATATAATATATTATTCGAGGTAGTTAATTTTAAAGACTATGGTGCAAATTCAAGTAGAACTAGGACAATTGTTATAGGAGTAAGGAAAGATATTCCAAATATAACACCCTATGATCTCTTTCCTGAAAAACGTACCCCCAAAACGCTTCGTACGTTATTTGCGAATTTGCCTCAACTCAATACTGTGGGTGAGGTATCGGAATCGGATATCTTCCACTCTTTCCGAGAATACGACCTCAAAATGCTCCCCTGGATTGAACATTTGAAAGAGGGGGAGTCAGCCTTTCAAAATGAAGACTCTAGTCGAATACCTCACCAAATAAAAAACGGAAAAATTATTTACAACCAAAGTAAAAATGGAGACAAGTATGCTCGTTGGTATTGGGATAGGGAAGGTCCCTGCGTTCATACCAGGAATGACATCTTGGCTAGTCAGAACACCATTCATCCCTCTGAAAATAGGGTCTTTACTATCCGAGAATTGATGTTGATGATGAGTATTCCTGAAACTTTCAAGTGGACAGATAAACCTAATGTCGCAATAAATAGTTTATCTGTTGCCGACAAGAAAGCATTCTTGAAAAAGGAAGAACTTAATATCAGACACTGCATTGGTGAGGCAGTTCCAACTCAGGTTTTCAAAAGTATTGCAGGGAAAATCAAGAGAGCTTTAAATCAAAAGCTACTATCCGCTGCGGAGATAAAACATATTATTAAAAAGGAAGAATTAAACATTACCAACAATCTTCTCTCATTCATAAAAGACAATATTCGAAAGATAGGTACAACAAATATCTTTCAGGTTTCAGAATACGCCAATTCCGAGCGTCAAGATAATGCGGCCTTTTTTACGAGAAGTGATATTGCTTTTTCCGTTGTAAAAGACCTACCCGACCTAAAAGGGAAAAAAACTATCAGGATTCTGGAACCATCCGTAGGCATTGGCAATTTCATTCCCATCCTTGTTGAAAAATACAGAGACAAGGATGAAGTGATATTGGACCTTGTAGATATCGATAGTAATTCATTAACAGTATTGAAAGAAATCCTCAGCAAACTTAAGATACCCCAAAAATTCAGGGTCAATTTTATCAATGATGATTTTTTAACTCATGAATTTAATGAGAAATATGATATTGTTGTAGGAAATCCCCCGTTTAAAAAGATAACCAACAATAGTGGGTTGCTTTCGACTTACAAATTGCATGCAAAGAATACGGAGACTAACAACCTATTTGCATTTTTTATTGAAAAAGCGGTTGCCTTAGGAAAACACGTGTCTTTGATTGTACCAAAAAGCTTAATCAATGCACCAGAGTTCAATGAAACAAGAAAACTTTTACAGGGGGAGAATCTTTTGAAAATTTGCGATTATGGGGAAAAAGGGTTCAAGGATGTAAAAATTGAAACCATTAGTTTTTTACTCGAAACAAATGCAAAATTAAAAACAGAGTCCCTACAAATCGAGAGTTATATAACCCAAACCATAGAACAAAAACAAAAGGATTACGTGCTTTCCAGCAAATTCCCATATTGGTTAATTTATCGGAACAGTGATTTTGACAAAACTGCTGACAAATTGAAATTCAACATTTTTCAGAGTTTTAGAGATAGACAGATAACCAAAAAATTGACAAAGAACCAAGGTAAAATAAGAGTCCTGAAATCACGGAATGTTAAAAATAATGAGATAATTAATCTGAAGGATTATGACTGCTACATCGATGATATCGAGAATTTGGCGGTAGCAAAGTATCTTGATCAGGAAGATGTCGTCATGGTACCAAACCTAACCTATTATCCCAGGGCCAGCTTTCTTCCTAAGAACACTGTTGCCGATGGCTCCGTAGCGTTATTAACTTTAAAAAATGGTAGCCGTTTGCCCACTGAGAGAGACCTAGAGTACTACGGCACGGAAGAATTTGAGAATTTCTATAGAATAGCACGGAATTTTGGTACTCGGTCTTTAAATATCGATAATAATTCAGTCTTTTTCTTTGGCCTTTTAAAGGAACATGAATGATAACAGAGATAAATAGTTTCTTTTCTCAATTTGATTTTGATGTGCGTAAACTGAAAGATGCACGATTTATGGATCAAAAGGTCACTCCAGATGTGTTAGCCATCATGGCTGACTGCGTTCTTAATTATACCGCGGATCGCGATATTGAATTTACTAAAGACGATATCTGGAAAGATGGCTATTTCAATGCAAACGTTAAGGCTATCTTCAAAAAGCCGGATGCGAAAAACGAGACAACGAGGTTGGAATATGATAAGTTTACTTCTCAACCCTTAAGAATGCTCGCTTATTCTCAAGTCCTTACATTGCGAAAACAAGGTAATCGCAATCTTTATCGAATTAACAACAAAAAGCTTTTGGAGTTCATTGCTTTAAAGGAGCGTAATGCCTATGTTTTTCTTTATCAATACCTTGTAAAGGTATTATCTGACAGCGGGCTTATTGATCATTTCGAAAAATTTAAATCAAAAAGTTTAGCCGGAATATTGACACCAGACGACTTCCTTGATCTCAAGGCCCGGTTTCAACGGTTCATTATTGGAAATACTGCCATTAATAAAACCCTTGAAGTAAACAGGATTTTTCCGAAAGTATTAAATGTCTATGCCTGTGAAAACAATATTCAGGGGACTATCAAAGGAAGACTTTCCGACCGTGAAATCTATTACACGGACTTAATGTACAATCGACCAAATTGGCGCGATATAAATAAAAGTAAAGGCATTTCAAGAAATGAAATGATTACCCAGCACGAAAGCCTGCTGATGAGTCAAAATGAAAAATATTCGGATTACTTAGTGCAAAAGGCGATCAAGATGATCCGTAAGCTATATCAAAAAAGTGAGGTTAATGACCAGTGGGCAAATGGTGATGCCACCCAAATACATCATATTTTTCCACGTTCCCAATTTCCGAACCTCGCTCATTATCCCGAAAATTTAATCAAATTAACCCCAACACAACATTATACCAAGGCACATCCAAACAATACGACCGAAGCAATCAACAAGGATTATCAGCTAATTTGCTTATTGGCAAAGTCGGATAGCATCGAATTATCTTTGAAAAGGGGCGAATTTGTTTATCGTAAAGAATCATTTATATTTGTTATCAACACAGGGCTTTCCGAGAATATCGATTATCAGATTGATTTTCAGAACCTAAAAAGAGAATTAACCAGAATCTATAATGCAGCTTAAACACCTAAACTATGTACAAACCACTTTTTGGTAAAGGGAGACAGATGAAATTTACTTCTCCGGAAGAGTATTATGAAACATTAGGTTTCATCGCAAAGTCTGACGGTACTTGCGATATTTATAGGGAGGAAAACCAAAATCAGGGAGCGTGGTCTTATGAGGTAAGGATGAATTGTTATAAAAACCTCACCAGCTTTCCTCCACCATTAAAGAGAAAATTAACGAGAGGAAAGGGGAAAAAAGTCTTACGCAGAATTAATTGTAACGAATTCTTTGAAGATCTAATCAACAACCACAATTTTGATTACGGTCTGACACAAGATACTGAATCAATAAGGAGCACTATCCCGAAACAGTATCTTGCCGACTTCGACCGCGGCCTACGTGTATAATCAACCTACTTTTATATCTAGCTATTTATTTAATAGTTCTCGGGGTATGGAACCCTACCCTCTCCCGCTGTTTCAATATAAAGTTGGATCTGATTAACACAGATTTTCAAATTCTTTCGGACGTCTTCGCTCCAAAAACGGAAAACAGTGTAGCCCATTGCAATAAGGGCTTCGTTGTTTTCCTTATCTCGGATTATATTACGTTCAATTTTGGGTATCCAGAAGTCGCGATTGTTTCGGATTTTTCCTTTGGTTTTTTCCCATTGGTGGCCGTGCCAAAACTCGCCATCAACAAAGATGGCAAGACGGTATTTTTTGATCACAATATCGGGTTTACCGGGAAGGTCCTTGCTGTGTGTACGGTAGCGGATGCCCTGCGCCCACAGTGCCTTGCGTAATAATAACTCTGGCTTGGTATCCTTAGCCCGAATACGGCTCATGATATAGGAACGCACGGGTGTTGTGGGGAGATGTGGCACAGGAGTAAAGATAAGTGTTTTGAAGTATTAAAGATAGTTGGCCTTTCAACTTCCAGTTTTGGATTTTGGATTATAACCACTACCTTTAACCAACAACTAACCCAGCCAAACTCATAACGGCTGATTTTGATGCTGTGAATAGCTAAAATCTAATAGCTCATGAAAGACCAGATGATTCATTTGGTGTATTCCGAGGAAAACTACATTGATCCGCCTTTCGCGATTTTCGATGACAGGTCGGAAGCATTACGTTTTACTGAGCGTTTTAAGGAAACCCGGGCTTATACCGTTGTTAGGCGGATGCTGAACCCTCCATACCACATCCCCCCGGACCTTAAGCCGCTCGGCGTGGCCTTCGCCGGCAATGGCGCGGTGACGGTGTATCCGCTCAGCGAAGAAACCGAAGATATTGAATGGGCGCTGGCAGGTGATTACAATATCCATAATCATCTAAACGAGCTGATATGCTACGTACTTGCTGCCAATGAACCGGAAGCGTTGATAAAAGCCTCAAAATTACGCGACGAGCTGATTGTCGAGGGGTTGTGGGATTACAGAAAAGGACATATGCAAACGCCATTGAGTGCGAAACGGAGTCGGCAACCAAAAGAAGTATTGGATACGGAGGGGCATCTCACCGAAGCGGAAAGCCAGCTGAAGAATGGGAACATTTATTTAGTGTATGCGGAAGAAAACTATATTGAAACTCCCCTTGCTATTTTTGATGATGAAACGAAAGTTTTACGGTTTACCGAACATTTCAAGGATGTCCGGCAGTATATTACGGTGAAGCAACAGCTCAACCCAACGTATCACAATGAGCTGGACCGTATACCGTTTGGCGTATCCTTTGAAAAAAATGGACGTACGGAAATCTACCTGCTGGATGAAGATACCGCAAACGCGGAGCGGGCGACGGCGGAGGATTACCACATTAGCCGTGATACCAAAGACCTTCATTGCTACTTAATGGCAACCGATGAAATGGACGCACTCACACATGCATTGAAGACGCGGGATAAGCTGATTGCAAAAGGCATGTGGGCATATGATCCGGATAGAAAGTAACACAGAACGCTTAGTGATATGGGTATTGCGGGAAATTAGTACGTAAGCCAATGATTCCCGG
>JBEBRI010000180.1:0-7320 GCA_040394915.1 Sphingobacterium sp. | reverse complement strand
CGAATGAAAAATGTCCGGCTTGTGATGGTACTGGCGAAATTAGATCCAGCATCGTTTTACTGGACGATATTGAAAATAATTTAAGCTTCATTTTACAAGAGCAGAACGAAAAAGGAGTTACACTATGTGTGCATCCTTATATTGCGGCCTACATTACCAAAGGTTTTGTTTCGAGAAGGTTAAAATGGTTTTTCAAATATGGAAAGTGGATTAAAGTGAAGGAGATGTCATCGTATTATTTGACAGAGTTCCGCTTCTTTAATGCCAAAGACGAAGAAATTAAACTTTAAAAAAAGGCGACCATGGTCGCCTTTTTTTGTTTTATTGTGTATGCTCACTAGTTAATAGTTTCAGGTGCTGCAGGTTCTTTAATATTCTATCCTTAAGTTGTGGTTTTCAACGGTAATTTTCAAGCCACTGTATTTCTAATCCGTCTTTTTCCATCTTCCGGAAATAAGTCATTTGGCGTTTTGCAAACCGATGGATTTCTGTACGTAGCTTAGTTTCGAATTCAGTTTGGCTAAGTTGCCCGAGAAGATAGTACGACGCATATTTATATTCCAATCCATACCATTGCAATTGGTCGTGACTAATTCCCTCGGCTAGAAGCCTTTCGACTTCTGCTAGCAAACCATCATCTATTCTTGATTTCAAACGTTGATCAATTCTTGCTCTTCGAAGCTCCAAGGGAGGAGATAAAGCTAAGATCAAGCTAGGGTAGGTTGCTTTCAAAACGGTGGGAGGTTCATTTACCCTCAAATAATACAGAACTTCCAAGGCACGAATCAAACGTTTATGGCTGTGCCAATCAATATGAAAATCGTAGGGTATATCTTCTGCTTTGATTAGCTGAATAAGTTCTTCTTTTGTGAAACCTGCATGTTTCACATGAAATGCTTCGTTTTTAGGAATCTGGCTATAAGGCAGGGGCTGTAATAATGTCTGTATATAGGACCCTGTGCCTCCGCATAGAATAGGGAATTTGCCTCGATTTATAATATCCGCATAAGCCTTTTCAAAATCCTTAACGAATTCGTTAACCGTATATTGAAACGTAGGAGCAACAACATCGATTAGGTGATACGGTATTTCACCATATTCTTTTAAATCTTTTCCCGTTCCGATATCCAGTCCGCGATATACCTGACGGGAGTCCGCGGATATAATTTCTCCATCCAATTCTTTCGCGATTTCTACCGCAAGTTTTGTTTTTCCCGATGCTGTCGGTCCAATAAGGATTAAAAGCAAATCAGGCGAAAGTGTCTCTTTCGCCCGATTTACATATTTTATAACATCTTGTGTCGTTTTTAGATCACAAACTTTGTCCATTTCTCTGTGCTATCGTTGCTTTTTACAACCGTATCAATGAAGGCCATACCACGTACACCGTCGTATACATTAGGGAAGTCTTGAGCCTCTGGCGTTGGGGTTGTGCCCTCTTTCTTCGCCGATACCGTCAATGCAAAGTTACGATAAATGTTCGCAAATGACTCTAATAGTCCCTCTGGATGTCCTGCAGGAATGCGTGTATTGTGCGTTGCAAAGCTACTTAAGGTGAATGGCGCTGCATAAGCATTGCCAGTACGATAAAGTTGTCTTGGCTGATCCAACATTTTAATAACTAAGTTGTTCGGATCCTCGTTCGCCCACTCTAATCCGCCTTTTTCTCCGTAAACTCGAATTCTAACCGCGTTTTCTTCTCCAGCGGAAATTTGTGATGCCATTAATACGCCTTTTGCGCCATTCTCAAATCGCAAGAGTACGGATCCATCATCGTCTAACAAACGACCTTCAACAAAGGTTGTTAAATCAGCACATACCTCCTGAATTTTTAAACCGGTTACATATTCTGCTAGGTGTGCAGCATGCGTACCGATGTCGCCCATCACTAAGGATTTGCCGGAGCGCTTTGGATCTGCGCGCCATGCAGCGCCAGCATTACCCTCTCGCTCACTTAATCGGCTTAACCATCCCTGTGGATATTCGACAACAATTTTGCGAATTTTACCGAAGTGCCCTTCTTTGACCATCGCTTTCGCCTGTTTTACCATAGGGTATCCGGAGTACGTATGTGTTAAACATAAGGTGCGTCCAGTACGCTCCACAACAGCCTGTAGTTCCTGAGCCTCTTCCAGTGAAACGGTCATCGGTTTCTCAACGACAACATCAAAGCCTTTTTCCATGGCCAGTTTTGCCGGTGCAAAGTGCAAGAAGTTCGGCGTAACAATTGTCACGAAGTCCATGCGCTCACCGTCGGGAAGCAATGCTTCCTTCTCGATCATTTCTTCATATGAAGCATATACGCGGTCTTCAGGAACAAATAAATCTCGTGCAGATTGTAAAGAAATCTCTGGATTTACGCTGAAAGAACCACATACTAATTCTATTTTTCCATCCATAAAGGCAGCAATACGGTGAACGGCGCCAATAAAAGCGTCGTTTCCTCCGCCGACCATGCCCATGCGAAGTTTTCGTTTCATAAATGAGTGTATTTCGATTGATTAAAGATTAAATATAGTAAATTCTTGAAGCATTTAAAGTGATAGGACCAATTTTGTGCTTCCGCTATTGTAGTGTAGATACCCATCCGGATATAATTGCTTCGCTGTTGCTAATTCCTGATCGTTCAGAATAGTAATTTGTTTGTTGTCGACAATCCAAAATCGTTGCGCCGGTATTGTTTTTTCGGCCTGGAATCCAATCTTCAACAGGGAAGAGTCTTGGGTCCAATCCGTATCCACATAGGTCATGATGTCTCCGGGATTGAAGTCTTTCCTAAAAGCTTGAAGTAATTTGCTGAGCCCTCCAATTACGACAATGTCGCTCTTGTGGCAAAACCGAATAAGTTCGAAGGATCGATAATCTTCCGCTTTATCATACATTTTTCTACCACCACTAAATACAGCAATGGATATCAATTCACCCGCATGGAATAAACCATATCGATATTTCCCAGGCATGGCAATTTGTAAATGATGCTCGGACAAGAAGTCTAACGTAACTTTCTTATCGACTCGGGCCACAACGGTATGGCGAGCGTATACTTTGGTCGCCTTTCCTGCTTGTACGTTAAGCCTATTGTATATTTTTTTTGCATGCCGTTGAAGCTGCGCTTCTGTAATGTGTATCGTTTTATTAGCCGCTCCTCGAACCGTTCCTTGTGAAACGTCGATGTAATAGTGAATGTCAAAACCTAGGCCATCCGCTGTAATTAAGGTATATCGTTCAAACTCTCGAATCGTTGCTTTAAACTTAAGCCCAAATCCAATGTAATTCAATAGTGCAACGAGTCCGCCATTTACCATAAGCCAAAATTACTCTATTTAATATCAATATAGGTCAATACTAAATTATTAATAACTTTGTATCGTAAAAATATTCAAATGAAGTTACCTATAGTTGCCTATGGAGATCCGGTTTTGCGAAAGAAAACCGAGGAGATTGATGAGGATTATCCAAATTTAAAAGAAACGATTGCCAATATGTTTGAAACAATGTATGCCGCAAATGGTGTAGGTATTGCTGCTCCACAAGTTGGCTTGCCGATCCGTCTATTTGTAATCGATGCGTCTCCTTTTGGAGAAGATGATGAAGACGGACCAGGGGATCCAACAGCAAAAGACTTTAAACGCGTATTCATAAATCCAATATTGGTAGAAGAGTCCGGAAAAAAATGGGCATTCAGTGAGGGCTGCTTGAGTATCCCGCATATTAACGAAGAGGTCATGCGTCAAGAAAATGTGATTATCAATTATCTAGACGAGAATTTTGAAGAACAAGAGGAAGAGCTAACAGGCCTTGCTGCACGCGTTGTTCAACATGAATATGACCATATTGAAGGAAAGCTCTTTATTGATAAATTAAGCCCTTTAAAAAAGGCTATGTTGAAAGGGAAGCTCGACAACATATCGAAAGGACAAGTTCGCGTATCTTATAAAATGTCATTTCCATTGATGAAAAAGGGGAGATAAACGCATATTCCATGTACAGGATGGAGAAACAGGAAAAAGGAAGGGTTGCTATTACTGGAACGCTTCCTTTTTTTTGTCGTCGAATGGCGAATGGATTCTTATTTCTGTTGAGTCGTATCGACCATAGGAACAGAGGGCAACGAAAGATTATATTTTACCGATAGGAATCGGATGATGAAAACTAAGCTTGCACTGATAAATGCATTTAAATTTTCAGTGATAGGGGTCATTCGTAGCAAAACGTAACAAATCGCGCCAGCTAAGCAGGCTGATGCATATATTTCTTTTCGAAGAATTAAGGGCGTTTCATTCATTAAGGTATCGCGAATTACCCCACCCATACTGGCGGAGAACATGCCAAACATCACGGCCGCTATGGCGCTACTTTCATAACTCAGCGATTTTTGAGCCCCAACGATCGTGAAAAATCCAATCCCAATGGCGTCGAAGAGAAAGAGCGTGCGAGCAAAGCTATCCAATCGCTTATTAAATAAGATGGAAATCGCAACACCAATAAAGATAGCAATCAAGTAATTATCGTCTTCGACCCAGACAGGGCGTATGTTGAGAAATAAGTCTCGTAATGATCCACCACCGATCGCTGTCACAAAACCCATAAAGGTCGCACCAAAGACATCAATACCCTTTCGGTTCGCAGCCATCGCACCCGATATAGCAAAAACCATCGTTCCTAGAAGGTCAATAAAATATATGAAATCCATATAGTGCCAGCTTTTTTTGCATACAATGATACAAAAATTATTAAATCGTATAGCAGAATTCTCTCGGCGTTCTCGGAAATGACAATAATGAAAAAAGGAGCCTTGTGCGGCTCCTGACTAAACTAAACTAAACAACGAACTGTTTATTTACTATCCTCGGGCGAGGACGATTATTGTACGCGTGTGTCTTTCTTCTTCCGGAGCGCATCGACTTCCTCTTGATGTCTCTTTTCAATTTCTTTAAACTCCGGACTATTGCGCAATTCTTCTTCCGCTTTTACTTTTGCTTTCCATTCTGGAGAATCAAAGTATTTCTCGATTTCTTTACCGTGATCTTCAATCTTTTTCATCTTCTCTTTCCACTGCGGGGAATTGAAATACTGCTCAACATTAGCGGCATCTTTTTCTATTTTCGCAATTTTGTTCTGCCATTCAGGTGAGTTGAAGTAGGCCTCAATTTCTTTACTCTTCTCTTCGATATTCTTCATTTTGTCCTTCCATTCCTTCGATTCGTAATACTTACTGAGTTCTTCACCAGAATTTGTCATCTTTTTAATCTTCTCTTTCCATTCTGGAGAATTGAATTGCGCTTGAATATCTTCATTCATAGAAGCGATCTTCTGCTTCCATTCCGGTGAGTTGAAATACTCATTGATTGAACTTGATTGTGATCGGATAGATTCCATTTGTTTCTTCCACTCTGGTGAGTTAAGGTATTCGCTAACGGTTTTCGATTCGGCATTCAATGCGTTCAAATGAGCTTGCACTTCCGCTGGCAACGCTGGTGATTCAATTACCCCATTTGATGAAACAATGTTTCTAGTGGTTTTCTTCTTTTTGGTCGTGTCTTGCTGAAGTGCTAATGCTGGCAATGCACTTAATGCTCCCGGCGCTGTTAATACTGTTTGTGTGGTAGAGACTTCCGCCTTCGCCTCATTTGTCGGAACCAGCCAAGCGATTCCTGCTAAAGCAACCGAACTAATGAGTAGGGCAATAAGTTGTTGCTTAACGCTAGTGTAATTTGTTTCCATTTTAGTAATTCTTTTAATACGTTTAAATAGACTGTTTCGTCCAGTTGCTGCCATACTCAATGGATGCGCATTTCCAAGACGCAAGGTCTCTAATTCAACTAATGCATGTGCGTATGTGATTGGTTTCTCTACATGTTCTAGTACCATGTCGTCACAGGCGTGTTCGCGTTCGCGTTCCATTATTTTGGAAATAGCCCATACGAATGGATTAAAGAATAGGAGGGTCTCGATGGTAACCTTTATCAAATTCAGTAAATAGTCTTTTCTCTTGATATGTGCTAGTTCGTGTAGGAGAATCGCTTCCACCTGGGCGATATCCATCATATTAGCAAAGGCGAAAGGAAATAAGACCACAGGTTTTAGAAACCCGATGGTGATAGGTACGCTAATCCGTTCCGATAAGAATAACGGCACATACCCCTGTATATTTAATATTGCTTTCGCTTTTTCAAATTTAGCTTGCCATGCTGTAGGACTTCCGTGTAGGCTTTTGTATTTAATTCGACGGAGCTTAATGAAACTGTTGATCAGTAACGTAGTTTGCAAGACAATACCAATGATATAGATTGCACACAAATAGGGAAACAGCGTTTCTAAATGAAAACTATTGTCTGGTATATAGCCCATATGTCTGGCCATATTTTCCATATTGATTGGTAAATTATCTGTCTGCTCAAATGGAATCTGGTAATAGTACATAAAAGAACAGCCAAATGCGATAGTCAATAGTATTTGAGAAACGAAGGCTAGATTATGTTTGCCTCGCGCATGCATTTTTGGGAGCAACATCATACTAATACATATTAGAATATAGCATATCGCTCCAAGCCACAAGGAGTGAAGCATACTCCAGCCAAGGGCTGTGATGGATTTATAGATCAAGCTTTCCATGGTTAATTATTTTCAAGGTTTTGTAAAAAGGCCTTTATTTCATCAATTTCTTTTTGACTGGTGCGCTCGTTGCCTAGTGCCTGCATAACCAAACGCGACGTTGAACCATTATATACGGTGTCGATCATTTTGTCGAGGAACTGATGTTGGGTATCCTCTTTACTAATCTTCGCTATATATAGGTGCGTTTTCGACGAGGTGTCTCTTTCCACCAAGCCCTTGTCAAGCATAATTTGCATTAGTTTTAGAATCGTGGTATAGCCAACGTCTTTCTTATCTAGAGATTCGAATACTTCGCGGACGCTAGATTGTCCTTTTGTCCAAAGTACTTGTAGAATTTCCATTTCGCTATCGGTCGGTTTCATATCTTCTTTCTTTTAATCTACGAATCATTTCGTAATCAAATGTACGAAGGTTTTCGTAAATACAAAATATTTTTTCATTTTTTTGAATTCTTGGTATGCCTTTAATAGGATATACAATAAAGCTCAAGCCTAGCTTGGCCCTACCTGATCCCTAGCTTAACCCAATTTCGATGGTTTTTTAGGACTAAGCTACGAAGGAGTCTTTATGATGCTCCGCTTTTAACTCGTATTTTTTGCAATGTTTAATAGGCTAGGGGATGCTTTGTTATTACCGAGGGCCCTATTTTTTATGTCCGCTGCAAGAATTTTCAACTTTTTTAGTCTTCTTCCACTCCTGGTT
>JBEBRI010000179.1:0-7376 GCA_040394915.1 Sphingobacterium sp. | reverse complement strand
ACCCCTAACCTCCTGATCCGTAGTCAGGTGCTCTATCCAATTAAGCTATGAGCGCGGCTACCATCACGTCTCGACTTAGTGCCTTTTCTGTTTTGGTGATGCAAATATACGGAAATAATCTGCCGAGCAAAACTTTTTTTTACATTTTAAGCTAAGTTCCATGTATTGAGGAATATAAATTTCCAGAGGAAGTAGTGCATGGATTGCAGGCAGCGATATCGGTTTTATAATGAGATTCAAGAACATCCCATCCTGCTATTCATTTATGATAATCGAGATTGACATAACTTCCGTTATCTGGTTAGGAAAGGACTTGGATAATAGTTTAAAGGATTAAGAGGACTTCGATTTGATGCTATACTACATGCACTAAGCGACAGCTAGAATTGCGTATTTCTGCAATAGATCTCTGAGTTTGCATTTAGTATATTTTCGAAATATTGGTGGAAAAATGTGCGCTCAAAGGGAGTCGAACCCCTAACCTCCTGATCCGTAGTCAGGTGCTCTATCCAATTAAGCTATGAGCGCTTTATGAGGGTGGATATCCCCTTGTGGTGGGGCAAATATCGGTACTTTTTTAAATTTTCCAAATCCTTTTTTTCTTTTTTCATTCATTTCAAAACTATATTTACGTCATATTGTTGATTTTAATATATTTACAATTATGGCAGAACGTATAATTAAGAGCAATAAGGTTAGAGTTGGTGATTTAAGTATTGCCTATCATATTAAAAAAGCAACTGAAACTCCCGAGAAAACGATCATTTTTCTTCATGGCTTCCCCTTTAATAAGAACATGTGGCGTGATCAATTGGAGAGTTTAGAGGATAATATCACAGGTATCGCGGTGGATATTCGAGGACATGGAAATAGTACGAAAGGTCATGGTTTCTTTTCTATTGATGTTTTTGCGAAGGACTTAGGTGCCTTTATGCGGAAACTAGAAATCGAAAGCGCTGTATTATGCGGTATCTCCATGGGAGGCTATATTGCACTTCGAGCATATCAATTATTTCCAGAGAAAATTAGAGGCTTAATTTTGTGTGATACACATAGCAAGGCAGATGACAATGCGGGAAAACAAAAACGTTTTGACGCCGTTCAAGCTGTTTTACAACATGGACGCCGCCCCTATGCAATTGGTTTTATTGGGAATGTCTTTTCTGCCCAGTCGGTAGAGGATAAACCGGATGCTGTGGAATTAATCAAAAGTAGTATTCGAAGGAATAGCATATCTTCAATTTGCTCTACCTTACTCGCTCTGGCGGCTCGAACAGACACCACAGACGTACTGGTTGATATTAAGGTCCCCACACTCGTAATTCGAGGCAAAGAGGACAAAATTACCCCTGCTGAGCTGATGGAAGAATTAGCGAAGAAAATTAAAGGAGCGACTTACCTAGAGTTTGAACGTTGTGGACATCTCCCCAATCTGGAAGACGTGGAGAAGTTCAATCTTAATATGAATACTTTTCTACAGGAAAAAATATAAGTTTTACATATAAAAATAGCGGAGGAACGACTATAACATTCCTCCGCTATTTTTATGATTTATACTTTCTTTTTATAGGACGATACTGGTACAACACGATCGGTTAATGCTCTACCTTGCGCTATGAGATTCTCGGCTTTATCATAATCCCAAAGGCCTGCGATATTGTGTGGTATATTGATAACGTAGTCTGGCTTATATAATTCTACAGAGAGTTGCGCTAATTTCCGACGCATCACAAAATAAGCTTCTTGCAGCATACCTATGGAATTCAGCGGCTTATCAAAAGGAATAGGGCCATATCTTGCACTCGGCTTCCCATCCAAATTGACTGCGACAATTATATTTCGGCGCTTACGCTTTACAAAATTTATGGGTAAGGGATTAACTACGCCACCATCGACCAAGCTTATATCATCAGCTAAAACACTCGTGAATACTGCCGGTATAGCGATCGACGCGCGAATAGCTTTGTAGACTGAACCCTTATCGAAAACGACTTCTTTCTCGTTTTTAATATCGGTTGCAATCGCTCGGAATGGGATATCCATGTCTTCAATATTCTTGTCTGGAAAAATATCTTTTAGTGACTCAAAAACCTTCTCCCCTTTTAATAAACCAAACTTTGGGTTCGTAAAATCCAATAGTTTAAATATCGTCGAACGATTGATTGACAGCATCCATTCCTCAAGCTCATTTAATCGTCCCTCAACATAAGCTGCCCCAATTAATGCACCAATCGAACAACCGACCACCTCGTCGATTTCATAGCCTTTTTCTTCTAAACTTCGTATAACGCCAATCTGTACTAGACCTCGAGCTCCGCCGCTACCTAACACTAAGGAAACTTTACGCTTACTTTTCAGAATGTTCATAGTTAAAGTTAAATGTATTTTTTCTGATTGTAAAATGTCATCTATTTGTCGTTTTAGAAAAGTTGTTTTCGCAACTTAACTATCATTGTTACTTTTGCTAACACTGTTAACAAAATAGGAGTAATGGGTTTATCGGAACGAAAGATTCGGCAACAACTAGAAGTGAAGAACCAAATCATTGCGTCCTCACGAGAGATCGTACAGGCGGAAGGCTGGGCAGCACTATCCATCCGTAAAATTGCTGAAGCAATTGAATATTCTGTCCCTGTTGTTTATAAGCATTTTGAAAGCAAGGAAGCCATCACTTCATATTTCGTTGCGGAAGGTTTCGCCGCATTAAAGCATGAGATTGAATCTTGTGTTATTCAAGGCGATAGTATTGAAAATCGCGTTCAGCAAGTAGCTAAAGGCTATTGGCTATTTGCCTCTAAAAACCCGCAAGATTACGAATTAATGTTTGGTGTAGGTTTACCTACTTGTGAAATGCATCAACAGGTTCCGTCGATCAAAGAGCTGTCAACCTATCTTTTAGAAATTATCAATGAATTGATTGCAAGCAGTAAAAACGAGAATATAAGCAGCTGTATTAAATACCGAAGTTTTTGGTCTATCCTACATGGTGTAGTGGCTATAGAGCTTTTGTCTTTGAATCGCTGGGACAACGTTTGCCCTTCGGAAGTATTGGAGGATACGGTAAATGCTTTTATTCAATCCATAAAGACGAATTAATAATCATAATAGAACATAACAAATTAAAGAATACCATGAGTTTAATACAAGATTTACAATGGAGATATGCGACCAAAAAGATGAATGGTCAGGCTGTGGATCAAGAAAAGGTTGATCAAATTATCGAGGCAGCGCGTTTAGCACCGACATCTTCAGGCTTACATCCTTTTAAGATTATTGAAATCAGTAATCCAGAATTAAAAGCAAAAATACAACCTATTGCTTTTGGACAGACACAAATTGTAGATGCGTCACATCTATTGATCTTTGCCGCATATGACGAATATACAAAAGAACGTGTGGATGCGCCTTTTATTCAACAACAAATAGAGCGCGGTTTACCGGAAGGCTTTGCCGATGATTATAAAAACGGATTATTTGCCCGTTTACAAACTCAAACCAAGGAAGCTCACTTCGAGCATGCAGCACGTCAAGCATATATTGGTTTCGGAATTGCCATAGCAGCAGCAGCAGAATTACGCGTTGATGCTACACCAATGGAAGGCTTTAATAATCAGCAATTAGATGAGTTATTGAACTTGGATAAATTAGGCTTAAAGTCCGTGACTATTTTAGCCCTAGGTTACCGTGATGAGCAAAACGACTGGCTAGTCAATTTAAAGAAAGTGAGAGTAAACAAAGAAGATTTTGTTATCAACTTGAACTAAAGATATTGAAGGAAACAATTTGTTTTATTTAACTTAAAAGGGTTGTCTAAATTAGGCAACCCTTTCTTATTTCAATTTCATGAATAATAAATTCCTTCTTATTTCAACTCCTGACCTTTGGCGGGGAGTCCTGCAAGATAAATCCCTGCGATAGGAATAACGAATAGCCATTTATTAATGCCTACTTCATTCAAGCGTCGGAAACCTAGCGCTAACAATGGTAAGAAATTCAAGGCCATGAAATAATTTCGCAGATTTTCAATGCCGATACGATTCCCAACAATGCCCAGCAATACCGATATTAAGAACATACCAATAAAGAACGTCCAAAACTCTTTGATTGAGGCTTTACTTTGATAATCAAAAACCTGTAGGTAAGGCTTAATTAGTAACTGTATCATTGTTTCTCTTAATTATAATTAGTTTTTACTAAAATACAGAATATCTGATAATTAACAAAAAAAGTTCTCGTCTTTGTTAAAAATTGAAATTGCATGGTCTCAAATTGCATTTTTCTTATCTTTCCGCGGACAGCAAAACAGTGTATATGAAATCAGCAAAAGAAAAGATGATAGCTGGAGAGCTATTTTTGGATATGGGAGGCGAACTCTTTCAAGAGCGTCAGCACGCGAAGAAATTATTACATGAGTTCAACCTGATGGATCCTACAAAAGTTAAAGCGCGCAATCAGATTATAAAAAAGCTGTTCGGGAAAACTGGAAGCCGCTTTTTTATCGAGCCGCCCTTTCGTTGCGACTATGGTTACAATATCGAGATTGGAGAAAACTTTTATGCCAATTATAATCTAGTAATTCTTGACGGCGCCAAAGTTATAATTGGCGACAATGTGATGATCGCTCCAAACGTCAGTCTTTTTACAGCGTCACATCCCCTTGATCCAAAACTTAGAACAGCGGGCTGGGAATTTTCAAAACGAATAACGATCGGTAATCAGGTATGGATTGGTGGTAATACCGTTATTAATCCCGGTGTCAGCATTGGCGATAATTCAGTAATCGGATCAGGCTCTGTGGTGACTAAAGACATTCCTGCGAACGTTGTAGCTGTTGGTAACCCTTGTCGTGTAATTCGATCGATAAAGCCAGAAGACTATACCGAATAAAACGTTGATCAACGATTACTATGCGGTAAGGCCCCGTAATTAATGTTAATTATTGATCTTGAATAGGCAAAAAAATACCTGAGGCGGGGACCCCAGGCATTACCAAACCAATTATTAACCTAAATTATGAAATTATGAATTTACCATTATAACGTGCTCACAAGCCTTATATTATCTGGAACGTGTATCATTTACACTTTTTTTTGTTACAATTCAATAATAGACAGTATGCTTGATCCACTCGACGAAACTAGTATTGATCAGCCTATCAGATTTCATCAACTTCGTCTGTGTCCCTCTGCTCTAGCAACAAACTCAAAAACACGACATAAAAAAAATACCCGAGGCGGGGAACCTCAGGCATTTACCAAACCAATTATTAACCTAAATATTTTTTCTTCTATTCACTACAATAACGAAGCAACTTCTCAAATATTGTATGATTATTAAATTTTTTAATATTCTTTTAAAAATCACAACTTACAGCTATTCGGTTGTCTTTTGGATGACGTCAACGACCTTATCTTTTAAGCTGGTAATATCAGACTTCAATCCGACCATCAATGTCATAACGTTGACTGGATTTCCTTGAATTTCTCGAAAGTTATGCATGTAGCCTAATTCCGTTCCTAAGAAAAAACCTTTGAATTTATAGTCAGCCCCAATTCCAATCTTTGCTGCAGGCGATATACTGTATTTATAGTGAAGTTCAACTAATTCATTATTGCCGGCATCCTGCGCTCGAGGTTCAATATTCAATGCACCTGCAGGACCAATATATGCATAGGTATTTAGCCGATTCCACTGCCGACGAATACCGCCAGCAAGTGATAAAACGTACATCGAAGCACGTGCATTCTCGATGACCCGATTATATTTCGAATCGGGATTGAGCTGATCGTATTTAAAATTCATCAAATACAAAGTCGGCTGCAAATAGTATTTGGGATTCCGCAGTGAAATATCCAAACCCATACTCCCCGTAAACAGTTTGGTTGACAAAGCCTGTTTTGTTTTGCCTAATGGGAGGGCTATTCCAGTTCCCCCGAAATAATAAACTTTTCGATAATGTAAGGTATCAGCCCCCTGTTGTGCAACTGCACTGAATGACGCCCAACAAAAAAGGGCTAGTAAAATTATTTTTCTCATTAAAAATGCTGGTTTATTGAACAACAATAAACCAAAGCAATTTGTTTTGAAAGCAATTTAATATAAAACTATAGGAAGTTTTTTGCTTGAGGTCCTTGACTAAATAATAAATCAATAATGCTAAGATTTGGAATAAACCCTGTCTTCTCTTCAAAAACTTGATAATAAGGTTTAGGATCGACCATTGGCGAAGGCTGCCTTGGATGTATCGCATTGCGATAATCAATTCCCGATTCCACATCCGTATAACTTGTAGAATAATTAATCTCTCTATTTAGCTTAAGTAGCTTAAGAATCAGTTTAATCTGTTCTGTATTATAGTCCAACAATAGTTCATATTCTTTTTCATAAAATGCACTAAAGTCATCTTCGTAATACTCAAAATACGCGGAACTGCGGTATGCTGTTTGAATACTTAACCAGTGCAGACGTTGCCAAGGGTGATCGTAGTTGATTTTTACCTCATGCATCCGAACACGTTCTTTTCTTCCATGAACGATCGGCACAATAAGATTTAACACCCCATTGGCGGTTCCGATTTGCGTGCGCGTACGAAAAGTTTGCTTTGGATAATTTTCAAACTGCTCAATCACAATTGGTTGATCGTTTTGTTTGATAGCATGAAAGTATGAAACGTTCGGCAAATAGAATGCCGGCAACAAAAGTCCTGATGACATAATTAATTAAACAACAAAATGTCCGCAAAAATAGCTTTATTTGGGGATATTTGCGTAGTACTTAACACTTGTAATGAAAGAAAAACTACTATCGGGATTTATTTACCTCTTTTCATTATTGCCATTCTGGTTCTTATATCGACTATCGGATGTACTTTTTGTATTTATCTATCACGTGGTAGGATACCGCAAAAAGGTTGTATTCGAGAACTTGAGAAACGCTTTCCCGGAAAAGTCGGACTCCGAAATAAAAAAAATCGCACGCCAGTTTTATCGCTATTTCCCCGACTTATTGGTTGAAATTGTAAAATTGGCTAGTATTTCCGCGAAGTCGGTAAAAGAGCGAATAGAATTATTAAATCCCGAGGAAGTCTTCAGGCATATCGATCAAGGAAAGTCCGTAATTGGGGTGACCGCTCATTATGGAAACTGGGAGATGGGCATTCATAGCTTATCGTTGATGATGAATACCCCCGAGCTAATTATCTACAAACCGTTAAATAATAAAGTATTCAATGCAGTCTATAACCGCATCAGAACCAGGTTTGGAGCAACGATGGTTCCAATGAAACAAATATTACGGCATATGATAAAGTTGAAAAACATCCCACATATCAGTATGTTTGTAGCAGATCAGACACCTGTATATCAGGATTACGATTA
>JBEBRI010000178.1:0-7508 GCA_040394915.1 Sphingobacterium sp. | reverse complement strand
CCGATAAGACCGGCAATAAAGATTCCCCACAGGGATTTTGATTCCTGCGGTGCCGAAACAGCACTTACAGCGTCTTTTGCTGTCGTGTCTTGACTCAGCGTATCTTGTCCATCCGTGAAAACAACATCTTCTGTCGCAACAAGCGTATCTTGCGGCGCGACGCTCTCTCCGTCTCCAGTACCAAAGTCTACATCTTCATAATTAATCAGAGAATCTTGAGCAAAACTACTCGAAGGGAAAGAGATACTGAGCAATAACCACGACAGGGTTATAACTAGGAATTTTAATTTGCACATGTTCGAAAATTAAAGTTCAAAAATACAAAAAGGCAGGGGATTCCCTGCCTTGTAAATTGTAAATCTAAAAGTTTTACTTTATGGTTACAGCAAACTCGTACTCATCTGGTGGAAGACAACGCTCTTTATCACAGGCCATAAATGAAGCAACGCCTTTTACTGTGGTAGGTTTGTTGTTAGCAAGTTTTACCTTTTGTTGGAATACAACCTCGCCATTGTAATAAGGAACGTTCATTTTGAACACGTCCTCGAATTTTGACTTAGGCTCTTTTGCTAATGTTTTACCTTGAACTTTTGCTCCATTCGCCGGAGTGAAAGTGAAAGTTGTTGATTCTGGACCTCCAGCAGGTACGTTCATACCGTAGATATGCCATCCTTCTTGAACATTTGCTTTGATCAAAATAACTGCTTCATTGTTGGCTAGTTTTTTGAATCCTACCGACCATTTTACCGGGTTATGAACCTGTGCCATAACGCCTGAAACGGCAAATACTAAAAACGCAATTAATAAATTTATTCTTTTCATGTAAATTACTTTTAATCATTGACTGCTAGAAGCCAATAAAGTTTAAATCAAAGGTATGATTTATAATGAAATTTAATTCTATGTAATCGATTTATTGCAAAAGAAATTCGACTTCTTTAAAATAAAATGTTGTTACCCCATCATTTGTCTCTAAATAAAGCTTTCCATCCTCATCTACGCGCAATATTTTTGCCTTGAAAATTTCGCCCTTTGCACGATAGGTCGATGTCTGATGGCGTAGAAAGAGGTTTTGATTGTATTCCTCCAGTAGGCGCTCTCGCGAAATTTCACCATTCTGTAAGGAAATATACCGTTTTAGGATATGGTTAATAATTTCTCGGCAAGAGTCTGCTAAGGAAGGGATAAAATAGTTTGTTTCTCTGAAAATAGAACTTGCCTTTTCTGCGATCGCTGTCGGGAACTCTTTTTGATTAGCGTTTATTCCGATTCCGATGACCGACTCCTTAATCCCTTCCGAATTGCTCTTGTTTTCAATCAAAATGCCGGTGACTTTTTTTTGGTTTATCATGAGGTCATTCGGCCATTTGATTTTGGCATCGATTTGTAAGGCACGAAACCAATCGATAATCCCCAAACTAATACACATATTTAGTATGAAATGTTCCTTCAATTTAAGAAAGGTGGGGCGGAGCAATAAGCTGAACGTAATATTGACATTTGGGGCTGAAAGCCAGGTGTTGTCGCGTTGTCCACGTCCTTTTGTTTGCTTTCTTGCCATAATGGCAGTAAACTCGGGAAGTGGCTTGAAATTTGACAGTTGACTTTTTAAATAATCGTTTGTGGAAGTAACCTCGTCTAAAACAATTAAATTTAGGGGTCGTGAATCTCCCGAAAATATGTTATTTTGCAAAAGATAATAGCGTTTAAAAATTTATCAGTCAAAAGTATAATAAATCTTGATGAGTAAAAACAAAAAGTCTTCGTTGTCCGAGAAGCTAGCGGATGTTGTCATACACGGTATGCAGGAAAAGAAGGGAAATGAAATAGTGAGATTGGATATGCGCGAAGTGAATGGGACTTTGTCTGACTATTTTGTTATCTGCCATGCCGACTCCAATGTGCAGGTAAATGCGATCGCCAAAAGTGTGGAGGAAGAAGTATATAAAGCCTTTGGGCAAGACCCTTGGCATAAAGAAGGTCACGGAAGTGGCGAGTGGGTATTGCTCGACTTCGTCGACGTTGTTGTTCATATCTTTAAAACAGCGGCTCGCGATCATTACAGAATAGAGGATTTGTGGGGGGATGCCCAAATAAGCACGTATCAAAGTGCATAAAGTTTAACAGTCAAACGTAGTTTAAGAGTATAAATGAAGAAAGTTCCTAGTAAAAAAATTACGCCAATGCCACCGAAATTTAACATGATCTGGCTTTGGATTGCAATGATTGTAGGATTTTTCGGTCTTCAATACTTATTTAGTAATGAAGGTACGAAAAAGATTACCTACAAGGAGTTCGAGACAAAGATGCTTATCCCTGGTGACGTGGAAAAGCTTGTTGCGACGAAAAGCAACGACCTTATAGATGTAGAAGTATATATCAAAAAAGATAAATTAGCAGACGAGAAATATAAAGATGTTGCGCCAAATCCAAATTCACTAAGCATTTCGCCTAGTGTAGGTCCTCAATATCAATTTACGGAGCCTTCTGCCGAAATATTAGAAGCAAAGTTAAAGGCCTCGCAAGATAGTTTAACGACAGGACAGCCTAGGTTAGGGGTTTCTTATGAAGATAGGACAAATCCTTGGGCAGGATGGTTTATTTCGTTTATGCTTCCGTTGCTAATTATTGTTGCGATTTGGATTTTACTGATGCGCCGTATGAACGGTGGTGGTGGTGCCGGTGGTGGTGCTATCTTTAACATTGGGAAATCGAAAGCTCAATTATTTGATAAAGAGTCTCAAATCAATATTACCTTCAACGATGTTGCTGGTTTAGAAGAAGCAAAGCAAGAGGTGATGGAGATCGTTGATTTCTTAAAAAATCCGAAAAAATACACCGATTTAGGGGGTAAAATTCCGAAGGGGGCTTTGCTTGTTGGTCCTCCGGGAACGGGTAAAACCTTATTGGCGAAAGCGGTTGCTGGTGAAGCCCAGGTTCCATTCTTCTCTTTATCAGGTTCTGATTTCGTAGAAATGTTTGTGGGGGTTGGAGCATCACGTGTTCGCGACTTATTTAAGCAAGCAAAAGAAAAGGCGCCTTGTATTATCTTTATTGATGAGATTGATGCCATCGGTCGTGCGCGTGGAAAGAACTCCGTTATGGGGGGTAACGACGAGCGCGAGAACACGTTGAACCAATTATTGGTGGAGATGGATGGTTTCGGCACAAACTTAGGGGTTATCATTTTAGCAGCAACTAACCGTTTGGATGTGTTGGATTCTGCATTATTGCGTCCAGGACGCTTTGACCGTCAGATTTCTATTGATAAGCCAGATTTAATCGGTCGTGAGCAAATCTTTAATGTTCACTTGAAACCATTGAAGCTTGCGGAAGAAGTGGATGCGAAAAAACTATCTGCTCAAACTCCTGGTTTTGCGGGTGCAGAGATTGCGAACGTCTGTAACGAAGCGGCGTTAATCGCTGCTCGTAAAAATAAGAAAGCCATTAATATGCAGGATTTTCAAGATGCGATTGATCGTGTGATCGGAGGTCTTGAGAAGAAAAATAAAATCATTTCTCCAGAAGAGAAAAAGATCGTCGCTTATCACGAGGCTGGTCATGCCATCGCCGGTTGGTTCTTAGAGCATGCAGATCCATTGGTGAAAGTGTCGATTGTTCCACGTGGTGTTGCTGCCCTAGGCTATGCGCAATATCTGCCGAAAGAACAGTTTCTATATACGACTGAGCAATTAGTGGATAGCATGTGTATGACGATGGGTGGACGAGTTGCTGAGGATATTACCTTTGGTAGAATTAGTACTGGTGCACAGAACGATTTAGAGCGTATAACAAAATTAGCTTATGCAATGACGGCAGTGTACGGTATGAACGATAAAGTTGGAAATGTTTCTTTCCGTGATAGTTCTGGTGAGAGTCAATTTCAAAAACCGTACTCGGATCAGACGGCAGAATTGATCGATGATGAGGTTCGAACGTTGATCTCAGCGGTTTACGATAGAACGAAGCAATTACTGTTGGAAAAACAAGAGGGCTTGATCAAAATTGCCGAGAAGCTTTTAGAAAAAGAGATCTTATTTCAACAGGATTTAGAGGAGATTTTAGGTAAACGTCCTTTCCAAAATAAGACGACTTATGATGAGTTTGTCAACGGTGGAGCTGACGGAGGAGGTGTTCCTCAAACAGATTTGTCGCTTCCTACAAGTGACAACGAGAGTTCGCCGCAAAGTGCGCCTGATAATCAGTCTAGTCAAGAAAATAATCAATAATACTTAACAGACATGGTTTAACCACCATGTCTGTTCTTTATATATGAATATTCGAAATACAACAGCCAAAGAGAAGATGCTGAAGAAGATTCGGCAAGCCTTGCTTCAAAAACGTGAGAATCCGAATCCTGCGTTTGAGGACAGCCCTTTGTACAAGGATGAAGAGGAACCTTTGGACGTTACCTTCGCCCGGGAGTTTACTTCAGTTGCAGGACAGTTTGTCTACTGTGATGGGGAGATAAATCTAATCGAAAACTTAATTATTCTTTTAGAAAAACTGAAGTTGACCAAGCTATACGTTTGGGATAAATCGCTGCACAAGTTTCTGGACCAATATGGCTTCCCTTACCATAAAAACAGAACAGATTTCGACGATATCGAAGTCGGATTAACGGCTTGTGAAGCGTTAATTGCTCGGAATGGAAGCATATTAATTAGTAATGCTGACGCATCAGGGAGACGATTAAGTGTTTACCCACCAGTTCATATTGTAATTGCAAAGACCTCCCAATTAGTCATGGACATTAAGCACGGTATGGCTTTAATGCGTGAAAAGTATGGGACTAACTTACCCAGTATGATCAGTATGGTAACTGGTCCTAGCCGAACTGCTGATATTGAGAAAATGTTGGTTCTTGGTGCTCATGGTCCTAAAGAATTGTACCTATTACTCCTAGAAGATAGATTTTAATGATTCAATACTATATATTAAATATGCCGGTTGCAAGCGTAATTTTCGCATTGACGGTCGGACTTAGTATTTATGTTTTTTCCAATCCAGAATGGTTTGGACGTTTGATGCTGCATCCCTATTCCATTCATAGAGATAAAAGCAAATGGTATTTGATATTGACAAGTGGATTGATCCATAAGGATTGGATGCACTTGATATTCAATATGATTACCTTTTACTATTTTGGATTTGGCTTAGAGGCTCTCTTCGTTGAGATTAGCGGGCCTTTCGGGCATGTCCTGTTCGCATTATTGTATATCATAGCATTAATTCTCAGCGACATCCCGACCATTCGTCAGCAAAAGGATAATTATGGATACCATAGTTTAGGAGCATCCGGAGCCATAAGTGCCGTGCTGTTCAGCTATATCCTATTTAATCCAAAGATGATGCTGTACATTTTCTTTGCGATCCCAATACCAGCTTTTGTATTTGCATTTTTGTATCTGGGTTATTGCATTTGGGCTTCAAAGAATGCTAGAGATGGTATTAATCATGATGCACACTTATTCGGTGCGTTAACGGGAATTGTCTTCACGTTAATTACATATCCCTGGATCATTAAGCACTTTATAGGTCAGTTCTAATTGTATTACTGATTAACGATATGAAAGCGTTCCGAATTGTCGGGACGCTTTTTTTTTATCCTAACCAGGTCTGCCGATCCAAGCTTCGAAAGTGAATAGCTTCCGCCAAGTGTTCATTCGTAATGTCGATCGACTGTTCTAAATCGGCTATTGTGCGCGCTACTTTTAGAATACGATCATACGCTCGAGCAGATAAGTTTAGGCGTTCCATCGCTGTCTTCAATAAGTGCTTGCCTGTCGCGTCGATTAAACAGATATCACGGATTTGTTTTGCGCCCATTTGTGCGTTACTGTGGATATGTGGATTGTTCTTAAATCTATTTTCTTGCACTTTGCGTGCTAAGATAACACGAGCTCGAATAGACTCGCTATTTTCTGATTTACGACTCTCCAAGAGTTCGTTGTACTCGACTGGAGTAACTTCTATATGTATGTCAATTCGATCGAGGAGAGGTCCTGAAACCTTGCTTAAGTACTTTTGTACATTGGCACTTCCACAAATACATGGTCGGTTGGGATGGTTGTAAAATCCGCAAGGACAGGGGTTCATGGCGGCAATGAGCATAAAGCTTGAAGGATAGTCGACCGTAAATTTGGCTCTAGAGATGGTTATATTGCGGGATTCTAAGGGTTGGCGCATAACTTCCAAGACGGAACGTTTGAATTCAGGAAGTTCGTCTAGAAATAGAACTCCATTATGAGCGAGGGAGATTTCTCCAGGTCGAGGGCTTCGCCCTCCGCCGACGAGTGCGACATCAGAAGTGGTGTGATGAGGTGATCGAAATGGGCGAACGGATAGGAGCGACGATTCCGTCGGCAATAGTCCTGAAACAGAATGTATCTTTGTGGTTTCTAAGGATTCTTCAAGTGTTAAGGGTGGAAGTATGGTGGGGAGTCTTTTAGCTAGCATCGTTTTCCCTGCTCCAGGAGGGCCAATGAGGATCACGTTATGTCCCCCGGCTGCAGCGATTTCAAGTGCTCTTTTAATATTCTCTTGTCCCCGCACTTCCGAAAAATCAACGTCATAATTATTGATGTTCTTTCGGAAAATTTCATCTATGGCAATATTGGATTGTGGTAAGCGATGTTGGTTACACAAGTGTTCGACTACTTCAGAAAGATGACTCGCAGCGTATACAGTTAAACCATCAATGATAGCGGCTTCATCGGCATTCTCTTTCGGCAGAATTATCCCCTTAAAACCGTCTTTTTTTGCTTGTACAGCTATGGGTAGGGCGCCTTTGATCGGATTTATTTTTCCATCTAGCGACAATTCTCCAAGAATAACATAGTCTTCAAGTTCACTGCTGTGGATTTGATAGGAAGCCGTTAGTACAGCAATGGCAATTGCGAGATCATATGCGGAGCCTTCTTTGCGTATGTCAGCGGGACTCAAATTGATGACAATCTTTTGTCGAGGCATCATATGATTGATGGCGAGGATGGCGCTTTCAATCCGTTGGATACTCTCTTTAACGGCGACGTCAGGTAAGCCAACAATAAAGTATTGTGTTCCAGAAGTGATGTGGATTTCAACAGTAATGGTTGTTGCGTCTATACCATGTACAGCGCTACTATAGGTTTTTGCAAGCATTTTAGCATTCGATATTTAATATTAAATAACTAGTTTATTTGTTAATTAATATCTCTATGCTTGTTATCGATTTATTAAGGTACTTGCTAATTAAAGTATTTCCAAGCTGCGGCTGCTACCTCAGCGATAATCTTCGCAGAGACAGGTTCTTCTTCCTTACTGTCCGTCACATAGACAGAAATGAAAAACACTTTACCGTTGGGTAGGCTTACCACACCAACATCATTGACCGCTGCAGTAATTCCGGTTTCCTTATTTTTCCCAGAATATCCAGTTTTATGCTCTACAACAGTAACAGCAGGTAAATCGAATTTTAAGCGATTGAGGCCAGTTCTGGTACCACGCATTGTATCCCAAAGAAATTG
>JBEBRI010000177.1:0-7521 GCA_040394915.1 Sphingobacterium sp. | reverse complement strand
TGATCTTTATGGGAATGCGTCATTAAGACAGCATCCAAACGATCTACACGCTGACGCAACATTTGATAACGAAAGTCAGGACCGGTGTCGATTACGACATGATGTTCATTATATTCGAGCAGAATAGACGAACGAAGGCGATTGTCTTTCTTATCTGAAGATTGACAAACTGGGCAGTGACAAGCAATAACTGGCACACCCTGAGAAGTTCCTGTCCCTAAAAATGTTACTCTCAAATCGTTTCTATCGTCTTTTTTATGTTTGCGTAAAATGGTTGAATTTTTTCACTGATAAGCGTCTCGTCCACCTCAATACCTTGTAATATCTGTAAGAGGGACTGCACTTTCATATCCACGCTGGAAAATCTATTGACAACTACAACTTTGGAGGTTTGAAGAATACAGGCTCCTGTGCGAAAAGAACCCTTCTCATAGCGTAATTTGAATCCCAAATCACTGAATATTACCTCTAACTTATCTAAACTAGTTTGTGTAAGTGCAATCATATCTTAATATCGACAAGATAACAAAGGCCAGTTAAACTGTCAATTTTTTCTTGCTTTTATTCGAAAGTGTCACATTAAAATATTCGGACAAGAAGCCCAGGCCGTAAGCGATTAATTGCGTATAAGCGGCGATCACCGCAAGAAACGCTACTTTTATACTTCTGCAGACAATCAATGCATGGATAAAAAGCAGAATAGTATAGATGAACATAAAACTGTTGCCAATCCAGCCTAACACATTCAGCATGTTGATTTCATTCATCGTTAACAAATTGACAGCATTAACCATGATTAATCCAAATACAGCAATTGCAAATACGGCAGGCAAAGCGTGCACAGGCTTAAGCTCGGCAGGATAGCGCTGCCAGATAGCAATTCTTCCTTTTCCGAAATTAAATGTCTGCTTGTAGAACTGATTGAAATTCGCGCGTCGCTTATGATAAACAAAGGCTTCCGGTATTAAGCCCACTTTAAAACCTTCATTAATCATTCGAATACTAAATTCAATATCTTCCGAACGTCTCGATAGTTTGAATCCCTGGGTTTTCTCCCAAACCGCACGTGAAATACCTAAGTTAAAACTACGTGGGTGAAACTGGCCGACATGCTTTTTGTTTCCACGAATACCCCCAGTTGTAAAGGGACTAGTCATCGAATAGCTAATCGCTTTTTGAATCGGGGTAAAGGAAGCATGGGCAGCATCTGGTCCACCGAAGGCATCCCATCGATCGCGTTCCAAACCTTGCAATACCAGATTCAAATAGTTGTTTGGCACAATAATATCCGAATCGAATACGATGAAGAAATCGCCTTTAGCCCGCTCAAACCCATAGTTTCTAGCGAAGCCTTGACCTTCATTTTCTTTAAAAAAGTAATGCACATCCAATTTATCCTTGAAACGTGCCACAATATCCTCTGCCGGTTTCGAAGAACCATCTTCAACAATGATTACTTCAAAATCTTGATAATCCTGTTCCGTTAAAGAAGCTAACAGTTCTTTAATTTCTACAGGTCGATCGAAAAGAACATGTTAGATGACTTGGTCGATATGGTATTTATTTCTGTCAGACCCGTTCCGAGCAACTAGCTCAGCAACAAAACCCGTTAAGAACAATTGTGTTCCCAACACGATAGCCACTAAAGACAAGAAGAAAAGCGGTTGATCGGTTACATTTCTGTAGGCCGTCCCGTTTGCAATACTCATCAACTTATCGGCGATTAAGTAAATCGTAATGAAGAAACCTAGTAGAAAGCTGATCACGCCTAATGGACCGAAGAAGTGCATTGGACGTTTAGCGAATTTTCCAACAAAAAAGATGGACATCAAGTCTAAGAAGCCTTTGATGAAACGACCCGGACCAAACTTCGTTGTGCCGTACTTTCTCGGAAAATGTTGTACAACTTGTTCTTGAATTTTACTGAATCCTGCCCACTTTGCAAGTACTGGTATATATCGATGCATCTCGCCATAAACTTCGATGCTCTTTACTACATCCTTTTTGTAAGCCTTTAGTCCACAATTAAAATCGTGAAGATTATCGATACCCGACATACTACGCGTCACGGCATTGAATAATTTGGTAGGAATTGTCTTCGTTAATGGATCATAGCGTTTTTTCTTCCAGCCGGAAACTAAGTCTGCATCCTGGTTCATGATACGATCATACAATTCTGGAATCTCATCCGGGCTATCTTGTAAATCGGCATCCATTGTAATCACCACATTCCCTTCAGCAGCAGCGAAACCTACATTCAAAGCTGCCGATTTCCCGTAATTTCTACGGAATCGAATCCCCGTCACATGTTCATTTTCAGCCTTTAACGTTTTGATGACTTGCCAAGAACGATCTTTACTACCATCATCAACCATAATAACTTGATATGAAAAGTGATGCTCATCCATTACCCGTTTAATCCAGGCAACCAATTCAGGAAGTGATTCTTCCTCGTTATATAGGGGTATAACTACTGATATATCCATAATAATAAAAAGCAAAGGTATCATTTTCCAATGATACCTTTAGCATATAAACGTTTACCTTTATTTAAGAATTTTGATTTTGCCAAGGGTGAGCATTATCAGATGCTGCAGGACTTTGGAAAATTGGCTTTTCTCTTTTGAAAATCGCCGCTAAAATTAAGGATAACACAAAATACATCACGATTGTAATCGCTAAACCCTTCAGCGTTTGGCCGATGGTCATCTCCGCTAAAGCGTTTCTTTGCTGCTCCAACATCTCAATTGTATTGTCGATATTTTCATCCTGTGCACCGGTAGCTTCCATCGTCTCAATCGTCATATTAATTGTATTATCGATTGCTTCCTGCTGTAAGCTTGGATTAATCATATTCCAGATGCTAACCCCAGCCGTGCCAATCACGGCAACAATAGCCATCATGATAAAGATGTTTTTTAAAGCTTCTGAAAAGCTCCAATAGCCACCAGCAGCCTTTCTTAATGAGATTACAAAAAACACTGCCACGATCAAGAAAACGGCATAATTAATAAACCCTGCGGCTGCAGACGACGTAAACAAAGAGGTCGCTGACTTTGTGATATATAAAGAAATGATCGAAAGAATAAAGGAAATAACACCTAAGATGATTCCTTGAATAATCGCTTTCTTCTTAACTACTGCTGCGTTGTCGATTGTCTCGTTCATAATTATTTATTAAAGTTTATAATTAATTGGTATAGTGCCGTATCTAATGACTTGTTCCATGCATTCGCCTCAAATTCAGCTAACTGCTCATCGTTAGGTTTTGGTTCACTGAAGAATCCAACTAAAGGATAAAATATTTCAAATAATTCTTCATCCTCGTTGACGGTTTTCGCCACTTTAGCTACTGCCGCAAAATCACTCTCAATGAGAATCTGATTGGCAATTACTTTCTCATAAATACGGTATTCATCTTGAAACTCATCCTCCTCAACCAATAAGAATTCCTTTAAGAAATCCTCTAGCGAAGGTTCGATCTCGTCATCCGCACATTCACGAAGATACAATAAGATATTCAACATTTCCGAACCTCGGTCGATCGTGTCTTCTTCAATTGCCTCCCACTCTTCCGAATCTAAGTAATCTTCTTCTAATTTCTCCACATCTGCAGCGAAGAAATTTATCATCAATAGATCGAATGCATATTCGCGAAGCTCTTCAAAACGCTGTTCATCATCGAATACCGCATCCATATCAGCGACTTTATCCATAAATGCGCGGTCTGATTCGAACACATTGATCAATGCAGACGAAATACCTGCGCCGTCTAACCCTTCGCTTTTTGCGTATGAATTGATACTAGCCTCTAAAGCCTTTTTAACTTTCTTATCCATATTAATCGTTGATTAAGATTTGGTTATTATTAATCACTGCAAGCACCTTGCCCGCTAATTCTTGTCCAAGCAATGGACTATTTGCTGATTTTGACTTATTCGTTTTTCCGTCAAAAATCCATTTTTTATCCGTACTGAAAATAACCAAGTTCGCCATAGCCCCCTCCTCTATTTTTGGCTGCGCGATATTTAAAATAACACGTGGCGCCACAGAAAGTTTATCTACAATCGCTTCTGCAGATAATCCTGCTTTTACCAATAATGGCAATACGGTCTGTGAAGCGATGATTCCATTGTAAGCAATTTGAAATTCCACATTCTTGAATTCAATCTCGTGGGGCGTATGTTGAGAAACAATCGCATCGACTGTTCCATCCTTCAATCCTTTCAATAACGCTTTGACATCCTTCTTCGTACGTAGTGGAGGATTTACTTTAAAATTACTATCAAAACCCTTCACTTCTTCATCTGTAAACACAAGGTTATGCGCTGCGACATCGCATGTAACTTTCAATCCTTTGGCTTTTGCTTTCTTGATAAGCTCTACCGACTCTTCCGTAGAAATTGTGCTGAAGTGTATCGGCGCTTCATTGTATTCGGCTAAGAACAAATCACGAGAAACCATGATAGATTCTGCTAAATTTGGAATTCCTTTCATACCTAAATAGGTACTCACTTCGCCTTCATTCATTTGATTTCCGCCTGCAATCGAATCATCTTCGGGATGCGACATAATCAATCCATTGAAACCCTTCGCATACAGCAACGCACGCCCCATTAGACCGGCTTGCTGAACGCTATGATTTCCATCAGAAAATGCGATAGCACCTGTTTGTTGCATATCATAAAGCTCCGCTAATTCCTTTCCTTCCCGCTTTTTACTAATGGTTCCAATCGGGTACACATCGACGAGGTTCCCTTTTGCGGAGTTAACAATTAATGCTACTTCCGAACGACTATGGATCGGCGGGTTCGTATTCGGATGAACAGCGACCGCCGTAAAACCTCCCGCTGCAGCAGCTGCAGTTCCCGTTTTTATGTCCTCTTTCGTTTCATAACCCGGCTCCCCAAAATTCGTATTCAAATCAAAAAAACCAACCGACAGAAAACTATCCTTCGCATCGATCAGCTGCAGCTTCTTATCCTCCAATTGGATGTTTTTAGCAATCTTTTCGATCTTACCATTCTTAACCAATACATCCACCGCTGTCAGGTGCAAAGGATGTGATGCTGAAACTAATGTTGCAGAAGTAATTAATATTGTAGCCATGAAGTATGTTGATAATCTAAAATTTGCGAAGTAAGTTTTGTTTGATTCGGGATGACGGCTATAACCCTGCAGATCGATCTTTTCCAATGAGCATTTTGAAAAACCTTCTGCATACAGAAAACTGTGTTTCGCGAAGATGGGTACAGCTGTTTCATTAAAAAACAAAAGTACAAAATCATTCTAATAGATTAATAAAAAGTTTTTAGGATTAGCGCCAAAAGTTCAACTTAAATACGCGCTAACGGAATAAACCGATCAACTCTTGAGCGGAAAGGGAAGATTTATTCGCCCCAGCGAAAGGTATCTAAATCGAATCCAGCCATATCGAGTATGCGATCAATAACAGTTGCAGCAAGTTCTTCAAATGTTTTCGGACGGCTATAAAAAGATGGGGCTGCCGGACAGATGATGGCTCCCGCCTGTGTTGCGGATTGCATATTCTGAATATGAATAAGACTTAAGGGGGTCTCGCGGGTAACTAAAATCAACTTCCGTCGCTCCTTTAAGATCACATCAGCTGCCCGTGTTGTCAGATCAGAAGAAATCCCTTGTGCGATTCTCGCTAAGGTGCCCATAGAACAAGGCACGACAATCATGGTGTCAAACTTTGCTGAGCCCGACGCAAAAGGCGCCATGAAATCATTCTTTTGGTAGAATGTAAACGGATAATTTTGAAAAGATTGATCGTTCAGCTCAAACTTCCAAACATCCTTCGCATTATCGGACATGACGATACCAACTTCGGCAATCTGATCTTTCAACTGCATCAGCTTATCCAATAACACCTTTGCATAAATAGAGCCACTCGCACCCGTAATTGCTACTACGATCTTTTTCTTGTTCGCCATATTGCAAAGCTAGGAAAAATACAACAGTTTCGGGGAAACACTTAATGCTTCTAATTTTCGTAAAAAAGATAGTTCTCTTTTGTCAGAATATCGATCGGCATCGGCTTGAACCCCTCGAAGCTTTCCTTTTTCAAGAAATAGCGATAAAGATAGTTCAGCGCAAAGTACCCTTGTTTATCGGGACGCTGACAGATTAGAAAATCAACAATGCCATTTGCGAGGTACTCTACGTTGGGGGACAGAAAATCAAAACCGATAATCGGCGGCTTTTTTATTTCTGGATGATCCGCATAAAAGCGTCCGAGAAATGCGACACGGGAGTTGGTAAAGAAAATAAGATTGGGATCGTACTTTTTAATATTGATCATTAATTCTAACTCTACTTTCTCATATTCGTTATAAGGGATATCAACGATATCAATCTGAATGGTCGGATCGACAACGTGCAAATATTCGCTAAACCCATCAATTTTGGTACCCAGGTATCGATAATTCTCAATTCCTTTAGCGACGTTTAGTACCAGAATTCTCGAGTTCGCCTTAACGAGGTACGAAGTCAAATTACCTGCAAGTCTACCGGTACTGTATAAGTCTGGACCGATATAGCCCATCGTCGACTTAGTAGGAATATCCGAATTGATATAGATCGTCTGCATATGGCGTTGATGACAGGCATGCACAAATTCTTCAGTTTCTTTCACAAAAATAGGCGCGATAACCACAGCGGTAAAATTTTCTGCCAATAGCTTTTGCGTTTCTTTTTTGAAAGTTGATACATCCTCCTGATCATAAAGGAAGATGGTGGTCACGATTCCGAATGGTGCCAACTCTTCTTTACCCTTGTTAATGCCGTCGAGACATAAGGCCCAATAACCTGTTTGAAACGACGTTTTCGGAATGATGACGGCCACGTGAATATTATTTTTTACGGATAAACTTCGCGCGAATAAATTAGGCTGATAGTTATGCTCTTTAATGATTGCTAAAACACGCTCGCGGGTAGCATTCGAGACATCTTTTCTATTATTCAGTACGCGATCGACAGTAGCAATGGAAACATTTGCCAGCTTAGCGATATCCTTAATTCCAAAATGTTTCTTTTCCTGCTCGGTTCCCATAAAATTTTGTTCTTGATACTAGATTGCGCGATTTGAGCAAGCACCTGAAGCGCGCACTTGGGTGATGCAATTCGTAATAAAAACCCGAATTACCCAAATATATCATCTTGTCGATAAAGTCCAAAATTCGAAATTAAAAACCGAACTAAATCTGGTTACAACATGTTACAGAATTACTGGGCAATATCGCTTGAACGCTTCCGAAAGATATCGTCTTGAAAAATAAAGAAGATCTGAATCGACATCGAATCATTCAGGCAGATATTCACCAATGGTTTACCGATTGTTAAGAAAAACGCTATTCAATTTCGGTGATTGAAAAATTTCAGAATCAAGCCAAAAACGCACAATAACAGTGATTTAGAAGAAAAAAAAGGGTCGAATAAAGAATATATTCGACCCTACATCTACCTATGAAAAACATGCCCTTGGGGAGGGCATTACAA
>JBEBRI010000176.1:0-7756 GCA_040394915.1 Sphingobacterium sp. | reverse complement strand
CGTACGGTTTGTCTCGCTCGGGACAAATTCACTCGAACCGCATTTTCATCTATTTCACAAAGACTGGAGATATCCTTTATTTCATACTCCTCGACATCTCTCAAATACATTACCATACGTTGTTTCTCTGGCAAAGCATCGATATACTTTAAAATCAACTCTTGTGTTAAAGCCGGATATCGTTCCGATTGTATATCATTCGGCACCTCCTTCAAATACTTTGCATGCCTTCCCGCTTTATCAATTTTATTGAAGGCCATATTTCTCAACATACTCATTGCAAAAGCCTCCATATTTTGCACATGACTCAACTCCAAACGTTTCTCCCAAAGTTTCATCATTAACTCCTGCACTAAATCAAACGCATCTTCCTCCTGCTCTAAAAACCTGTTCGCGAAACGATACAGCTTATCCTTAAGGACAAATACTGTGGTTTTAAAGGTTTCTTGATTCATAATTTCTGTTGCGTTTATCTACAAGACAGGATGAAGTATCAATCCATTACATTAAAAATGAAAAAAAACTTCAAATAAAAAACAACACACTGAAAAACAGTATGTTAATTTTATAAACTAAAATTAGAAAATGGATAATTGAATTTCAGAATAATTGATTCTCAAGCGATCGTAGCTAAATTTCTTTTCGGTAGTACCCAAAATAAAAGAGGCTACCATATGCTGATAGCCTCTATCTATTTTTATCGTTCATCGGCCGAGGGTCCGTATAGTCCAGGAACTGGAATATCCAATAAACGAAGATATACGGTTGCTTGTCCACGATGGTGTATTAAATGATTATGGATAACAAATCTAAGTGCAGCCAATTTATGCATCTCACTAATGACGTGATCACCATAACGCATAGTCCATTTTTTGAACCATTCATCCTCTGGAAAGTTACTTATCACTTCTTCGTTGGTTCTAAAACCTTCGTCTAACGCTGTTCTCAACTCTGCTACACTATTGGGTTTCAAGGGCTGATAATCTGTTTGAAGATTAAAATCATTTTTGACAAGTGCGGCACCCACCCAGTTGTGTAGTTCTACAACATGTCCAATGAGCTCGCCTAAAGACATCGACTTTTCATGTGGTTTGTAGCTTAAATCCTCATCTTTCAATCGATCGATAATGCGACGTGTATTATTGGTTTCACGTTCAATTTCTACTAAAAATCCATCTTTAATACTCATAAAATATGTTTTTATTTTCCTCGAAATTAAACAATAAAACAGATAAAAAATAGCTAATTTCACAGAACGAACAAATTTAGACCAAGAGATGAAAAACGGGTTACTAAGTTGCCTAATCTGGGTATTGGCAACAGCCGCATTATTTGCGCAGGAAAATACGGCCGAGTATGTCAAAGAACATTACGACAAGTCGGAAAAATACATTACCATGCGTGATGGAAAACGCTTATTCACTGCCATATACACCCCAAAAGACAAGTCGAAAAAATACCCGATTCTACTGAATAGAACACCTTATACCGTTGCCCCCTACGGAGAAAATGAATATAAAACCAGCTTAGGAAACTTTCCCGAAATGATGAAACTCGGGTACATTTTTGTCTATCAAGATGTACGCGGAAAATGGATGAGCGAAGGCGAATTCGACGATATCCGACCGACAAAAACAAAAGAGAACGGGCATCAGATCGATGAAAGTACCGATACTTGGGATACTATCGATTGGCTTGTAAAAAACATCAATGGCAATAACGGCAAAGTCGGCATGTATGGCATCTCCTATCCTGGTTTTTATGCTACCGCAAGTTTAATCGGATCTCACCCGGCATTAAAGGCCGTATCTCCACAGGCCCCTGTAACGGATTGGTTTATTGGAGACGATTTCCGACATGGTGGCGCCTTATTTCTGGCAGACGCGTTTCGCTTTATGTATGTATTCGATGCGCCGCGTCCAAAACCTATAACAAATAAAGAAGGTCCGAAGGGTTTCGAGTTACCGTCAAAAGATCTATATAAATTCTTCCTAGATAATCCGACTTTGTCTGGTCTAAAGAACACCTATCTAAGCCATACAGTTAAGTTCTGGGACAACTTAGCTAAGCATAGCACTTTGGATACCTTCTGGACAAATAGAACGATTACACGGCACCTAAGCAACGTTAAACCAGCGGTCATGGTTGTTGGTGGACTATATGATGCCGAAGATACCTACGGCGCCTTTGAAACCTACAGACAAATCGAACAGAAAAATAAAAAGAACAACAGCATTTTAGTGATGGGCCCTTGGTCCCATGGTGGGTGGGTACGTTCTGAAGGAGACTCATTCGGCGATATCCGTTTTGGCGAAAAAACGAGTTTAAGCTACCAGCAAAAATTTGAGAGACCTTTTTTCGAATATCATCTAAAAGGCATCGGAACTTTTGAACCGGATGAGGCAAATATCTACTTTACGGGATCGAATCAATGGCGGCATTTTTCACAATGGCCACCGAAAGATGTAATTCAGGATGAATTATTCCTCTCCGCAAATGGCAAACTTTCAAAAACTTTGGAACAAGGCGATGAATTTATCGAGTACAGCAGTGATCCAAATAAGCCCGTGCCATCCCAAGAAGGCGTTATAGTCAATCGCACGCGTGAATATATGATTGCTGATCAGCGTTTTGCTGCAAACCGTCCCGATGTTATCGTTTTTGAAACGGACGTGTTAGCGGAGGATCTGACGATGGCAGGTCCCTTAACTGCGGATCTATGGGTTTCCATGACCGGTACCGATGCAGATTTTGTCGTTAAAGTGATCGATGTATATCCTGATACGAGCACGGCGATTTCACCTATACAAAACGATGTCGTAATGCCCAATTATCAAATGCTCGTTCGTGGTGAAATCCTACGAGGAAAGTTTAGAAACTCATTCACTAATCCAGAGGCATTTATCCCAAATCAAGTCACTCAAGTGAAGGTAAATTTACCCGATGTTGCTCATACCTTTAAGAAAGGCCATAAAATAATGGTCCAAATCCAGCATAGCTGGTTCCCCTTGGTGGATCGTAATCCAAATCAATTCATGGACATTTTCCAAGCTAAAAAAGAGGACTTTATAAAAAATACACATCGACTGTACTTTGCTAAAGATAAAGCGAGCAAAATCACTTTCGGTAAATTATAGAAAAACTTTCCTCCAATGTACCTGGATGCCCTGTCACCGGCTGGAATACTGTCTTTACTGACCTTATTTAGTTCGCCTGTGATGATCCTACTGCCGTAAAAGGTATGAAAACAGAGCTGTTAGCGCAAGACGATGCAAAAGGAAAAAAAATAGCCGAACTGGAAACCGTAGATTTTCAGTTTAAATTGATGAATTCGATTATGGTAGCTGAGGAAATCTATCAGTATGTTTTAACCTTAGACAAACAGAAAGAAATTACAAAGACCATGATTAATGCATATTTCAACGAAGACCTTGACGCGCTAGGCGCCTTATTCAACGACCCCTCCTACATGCAAGAGGATAAGATGGCTGACTTATTGGAAAAACGTAATAAGGCATGGATGGAAAAAATTCCCGCAATGATGGAGCAGCAGGCGAGTCTATTTGCCGTAGGCGCAGGCCATTTAGTGGGGGAAAAAGGGATTATCAATTTATTAAAAAAGAAAGGATATCAGGTAACACCTGTTTTTAATTAACTTGATTCTTTTAAAGAAAAATTAAAAATACACGCAATTCTTTCCTATTAGATAAAAATGCTAGTAGCCTGCATCGCTATGCGTTTTTTTGATATCTTTGTGATGTAACACCAAACCAAATATATAGAAATCCATGCTTAAGATTCTTCAACATTTTTGGAGTTTCGTCTTGTATCCTACTGATAGGAAATTAAATCCTTACAGATCTGACACCTATAGTAAGGTTTTCTTTACCATGTTTTTCTTCAAGGTGATGATTTTAGCAGTAATCCTACCGCTACAGTATCTTGTGCAATACCTCGACCCAATTTTCACGAAGAAAGATGACGCAGATGAGAATGCATTGATTTACATGATCTCGGTCGTTGTGTTAGCGCCATTAGTTGAAGAATTTGCGTTTAGATTCTTTTTAAAATACAAGAAATTCTTTAGATATGTTATATCCCGGAATACTTGGAGAAAAAACTATCGTTGGATTGCCTATTCTTCTGTTTTCTTGTATGGATTTGCTCATCTGAGTAACTTCGAAAATGCGAATTTACTTTTCTATATCCTCGGTGTACTTATCGTCTCTTCAAACTTAGTGGACGGATTCGTATATACTTTTATACGGGTGCGATTAGGATTTATTTATAGTTGGGGACTTTACGGTTTCTGGAACCTGTTTACTTTCTCTTTGCTCGGTACGATCATACTATTGAAGAATCCAGTTGTAAAAATGGATAATCCATCAATGAGCCTTGAAGTTAATGTATCACAATTTCGAGATACTTCCGAATTACTATTTTTTGTACGAGAATCTTCAGATACTTTATACAATCTCAATGTACGCCAGTATCCCTTAAGTCAGGTAGTCGACTCGTTATATGGCAAGGGAACATATCAAGTTTACGATGAATATGTCGATATCGATATGCGATCGGCAAAAGGATATAAAAAAGACTCACTGCTAATACGTCTAAAGAAGGAATTCACCATTGAATCCATCAATAAGAAGTAGATAGACCTAGATAATTATTTGCTTTCTTTGACTATACGATCAACCTCCTCGAATTCCATTTCAATTTCTTTACTTATAGGCTTCGTCAACAACGATACAAGCACAATTGTCAAAAAGCTTGATATAAAGCCTGGGATCATTTCATAAACATCTTTGTAACTATGTGGAATATAAACCCACGCTAATACGACTCCTCCGCCAACTAGCATCCCAAATAGGCCTCCGATAGCATTGGTCCGATTCCAAAGTAATGAGAGAATAATTAGTGGTCCAAATGCTGCTCCAAATCCTGCCCATGCGTTTCCTACTAAATTCAAGATACTGTCCTTCGGACTCAAAGACAGAAGCAACGCGATTACTGCCACTATTAAGACGGATAAACGGCTCACCAGTAACATTTGCTTCGCTGATGCTTTTTTGTTTAAAAAGGTCTTGTAGATATCCTCTGTCATCGAACTCGAAGTGACCAATAACTGAGAAGAAATGGTACTCATCACTGCCGCTAAAATTGCAGATAATAGAAAGCCACCTATAAGTGGATGAAACAGTGTTCTTGACAGGTGGATAAAGATGGTTTCCGCAACTTCTTTCGAACTATCAAATCGCAATACTTCCTCCGGATTAAACTTCGTTAAATAGGCGATACCAAATAAGCCGACAAGCATTGCTCCCCCAACTGTGAAGATCATCCACGAAATACCAATATTGCGCGCCTTTGGAATATCCCTGACATGTTCAATCGCCATAAAGCGAACCAATATATGCGGTTGACCGAAATAACCTAAACCCCAAGCGACTAATGATAAAATAGATATCGTGGTCGTCCCTTTAAATAGATCAAGATAATTTGTATTCTTAGTTTCTATTATTTCTAATGTTTCGGACATTCCACCTATTTGAAATACAATCACAGCCGTAAGGACTACTAAAGCCAGTACCATAATGGTTCCTTGCACAAAATCAGTTAAACTAACCGCAAGAAATCCACCTAAGAAAGTATATAATACGACTACTGAGCTCGTAACGAACAGCCCAGTATAGTAATCCATTTGGAAAGCCGATTCAAATAACCGTCCCCCTGATACCATCCCTGCGGAAGTATACAACGTAAAAAAGACGAGAATTAATACCGATGACGTAATTTTCAATAATTGTGTCTTATCATGAAATCTATTCTCAAAAAAGACAGGTAGCGTAATGGAATTCTTGGCCACTTCGGTATAAACTCGAAGCCGTGGAGCAACAATAATGTAGTTGAGAAATGCGCCTATCGTTAGTCCAATGGCAATCCATGAAGCGGATAGTCCTGTCAAATACATCGCCCCTGGTAAACCCATTAATAACCAACCGCTCATATCAGCCGCTCCTGCAGACAATGCGGTTACTGCGGCACCCATTTTACGACCGCCAATAAGGAAATCATCCGCGTTGCTTGTCGACTTTTTATAGGAGTATAAACCTATAAGAATCATCAGTAGCATATATAGGCCAATGGAGATTAATTCGTAAATATTCATAATGCTAATTTAATGGGGATACTTGCGATTGTATTTTGAATAATCAATAAACTTAATATTTTGCCGCTTTATCAGCTGCTGGAAGTGATTTCTTGATAAACTGACGTATATCTTCGTTTGCTTTTATTAGATCCTCTTTACGCAGGTACATCATATGACCACTACGATAGCCGATGAAACCCATGCGATTGGAAAGCTTCCCTGAAGGATCCATTTGCCACAAATTATATTTCGCATTAAAGTAATCACAGGCGCCATCATAATAACCCGACTGAACCATGAGATGTAGGTATGGATTAGCAGCCATTGCCTCTCGTAAATTATACCCTGTCCGATCGTTACTATTATCCCAAGGATGTACAGAACCAAACATATTGTACTTTACGTCGGTCTTATAGTTTAATTCGTTCGCATAGTAATAATTAATCGCTGGCGTGAACGAATGCAACCAAGAGCTCAATTCAGCATTATAGTCGGGACGCTCTCCACCATCGCGTTGATCAACGCCAATGTAGCGTGAATCTAGACGTCCAATCGTCTGCCCTTTATCTCGCAATAACTCCTTCCAAAAGAGTGAAGTTGAAATGTCTAAATTATTTTGCGTAATAACAGTCTCTGATAAACTAGAGTAACGTGCCATCTTCTTTATAATTGCCTCCTTCTGTGATGCTTCCAAACTAGAACCCTTTGCGATTGCGGGCAGCAGCTCATCTAATGTGAACTTCTCCACTTCTGGTAAGATATCTTCCAAGTCTCTGTTCTGTAATTCGGGAGTTAATCGCTTATGATACCATGCTGTCGCTGTATAATAAGGCCAAATATTAGCCTTTTCTACAGCCCCATCACGACGAATACCTAGCTCAGTAGGTGAAACAAGAATAACGCCATTAAGGTACATCCATTGTGCATTTTGAAGCTCTAATGCTAGACCGGAAACACGCGTTGTTCCGTAACTTTCGCCGATTAAATATTTAGGCGAAGTCCAACGATTATATCTAGTAACAAAGGTATTAATCCATTCCGCAAGATATTTAATATCTGCATTCACGCCGAAGAACTGTGTTTTATCTGCTTTCTCGTCTAATATCCTTGAAAAGCCAGTATTAATAGGATCTACGAAAACAATATCAGCAACATCGAGAATTGAATAGGGATTATCTTTCACACCATAAGGTTGTAGTGGATAACCTTCATCGTCTATATTCAATAACTTTGGTCCAGTATAGGCAATATGCATCCATACGGATCCTGAACCGGGACCACCATTAAAAGAAATAACTAGCGGACGTTTAGCTTTGTTATCAATACCATCTCGCGTATAGTAGGTATAATGTACAGTAGCAAGCACCTTTCCTTTCGTATCCCAAACAGGCTGCGTGCCCGCATGCGCTGTATAGGAGAACTTCTGACCATTTGCAGTAATTTGATGCTTGGTGATCACAACAGTATCAGCATTTGGTATACGTTGCGCAAGGACGTTTCCAAGAGAAAACATTAAAATCAAAAATAGAAGAAGATTTTTCATAAAGGTAAATGTAAGTTAAATCTAACCAGCTACTTAGCCACTACTAATATCAAATAACA
>JBEBRI010000175.1:0-7872 GCA_040394915.1 Sphingobacterium sp. | reverse complement strand
TATTTATACAACTTATTTTTCGAGCAAAATACATATATCCACAATTTATTTTCTTATAAGAAAATAAATTGTGGATATATGTCGATGCCTACTTCTGGAATTTTTAGTTTTAGAATGTCACCTTTATGATTTAAGTAGATTAAAGGAGCAATACACTGTAAATGCATTGTTCAATGAAAATAATGCAGTAATACTTCAAGCAAAAGATGATACTACATTTGAGCATGCAATGGCTGATGTACAAGTAGTAGCTCTAAAAATTGGAAAAACGAATGACGACAACGAACTGACCCTTAATATCAATGCAGACCAATACACTTTGATGTTGCTGAAACACCGCGATGATGTGTGACAAAACTGGTCGTCACTTAGTTACGATGCCTGATATTGAGCGTTCTACATTCCAATGGAACTGGGCTAATTACCCTGAAGGACGTCAAGATGAAGTAACTCGATGGTTGGAAGCGTTTGTTAATGCACGAAAATGGATAGAGAATCAAAACAAATAAGTTGGAAATAACGCAATATGAAATAAGGGGTTAACTGAAGAGTTAGCCCCTTGTTTGCTTTCAGTCGGTCGATGTTTCAGGCAAATCGTATATTTATCTTCTACTTAAACCTATACAATCAAATGAAAACAATCTGGCTTACTTTTCTAGTATTTCTAGTCTCCTATTCTTATGCAGGGAATGAAACTATTTTCATTGCTCCAAACGGCAATGATGCCAACAAAGGAACAATAGAATCCCCGCTTGCAAGTATCGAAGGGGCACTATTAAAAATCAAAGAACTCCGCTCAAGATTACAAGCAAACGACAGTATCATCGTTCAAATTCAATCTGGCACTTATCCAATTAATCGACCAATTACATTGGATTATCCCGTGCTTTCCGACTCCAAAACAACCCTTATCTTCCGTGGTGATCAAAAGGATCGCCCACTAATTTCTGGCGGTCGAACTACTGGTCGATTTGAAGCAGTGACACCTCAGCTTTGGCGGGTTTATATCCCCGAAGTCGCAAACTATGGCTTTTACTTTGAGCAGCTATATATCAATGGTGAGCGTCGCTTTCGAGCACAAACTCCTAATCATGGCGACTTCTTCAAACCAAAACGCATAATGTGTGAGGAACAAGAATAAATAGAATAAGAAAGGAGACATATTATTTATGGCTTCTTTCTATTTTTAAGCCTCTAACATTCAACTCGTCTAAAGAGCACGCTATCTGATTGCTTTAGATATCTAGTTTTTTGATGATGTCTGCGCCGTGACCTCGATAAGAATATTTGATTCGGTATGACTGGAATTTGGTTAAAGCATCTTTTATGGTAGAAATGCAACTGGATTGTGATGAATCATACTTATGATGGAAATTAATTTAAAGAATTCGCTGGTCTATTTGCTACACTTCTACAATTTGATTTAGTCAAAGAGATGCCGACTAATACCTTAGACATATTCTGTAGGATTATTCAATATTCAGAAATAACATTTATCTTTAGGTAATTTAAATTCATACGACAATGTTAATTGACCAGTTATCATACGGCTTATTTATATGGCAGCTGTTTTTCATCACACACGTATTAGCCATGCTTGCTGCATTAATCCATGTTGCGACGAATAAGCAGTTGAATTTCATAAATGCTATTTACATCGCCTTAGTTATAGTTTTTGTACCCTTAATCGGAAGTATTTTCTATTTTACAGTATTCACCAAATTCCTTAGTAGATCAAAGAATTCTTAAAAACAGACGGTTTTATCCACTGGTTAATTTTTTCTAAACGTCTTCATTCGATTTAAATTACTGCTTCTCTGATTTAGAAATTCTAAAATATTTCGTCCAAGTGATCAATAAAAAAATAGCTAACCCTACGCGGGATAGCTATCTTAATAAACATTTTAAAAACGTTGGCTTTTATTAGAGTAATTGTGTGTAATAAAATTCAATCAATTTTTGTACGCTCCCCCTCTTTTTGCTGATGAAAAGAGTGATGGAAGTTATTATCGATTAAGTTACATTTTTTATTTCACACATAAATCATGGGTTACCAAAGGTTTCCAGTAACCTTGAGGATACTCCTACCTAACATCACTATTTTCTATTTAATCGCGATTCCTCTAAGTCTAAGTTATGTTCTAACTCCCGTAATAGTGAATCGTCATATTTCTTTTCGGAATGCATCTTATATAAAGTCTTACGCCTTTGATTTATCACATCCTGCGTTACCCGTTTGTATAGTTCCTTTTCATTTGCGATTCGCATCTTCGATTCCTCATCTATGGTCGACGCAGAAGTGTCCAATCTTCTTTTCATTTGCGTATAAATCGCCTTAACCGTAAAGCTCTCTCGCAACTCATCGGCATATTTATGTTCAATTAACTTCATGCCTTCTCTGGCCAGTCGATAACGAATAGCTTCAATTTGCACGTCTTCTGGGATCTCTTCTGAATTTCCTTCCAATTTAATTCCTTTGATTAACCAAGGAAGCGAAAGCCCTTGAACGACTAATGTGACCAGAATTACAACGAAGGTGATAAATAATATAAGATTCCTGTGCGGAAATGCTGTACCATCACTGAGCGTCAAAGGAATTGCCAATGCTGAAGCTAGCGACACTACACCGCGCATGCCCGCCCAACCGATTACTAGCGGAAGCTTCCAACCGGGAGGATATTCATTATTACGAACACTTTTGAACAGCATCCTTGGAATAAAAGCTGAACCATAAATAAAAATAATCCTCAGCACAATGATCATTGCGGTAATCGCAAGCGCCATCTGAATTGCCCATTCCATTGAAACATCCTCGATACCTTCAATAATAATTGGTAGTTCCAAGCCGATCAGGATAAAGACAAAGCCATTTAAAAGGAAGCCAACAGTATCCCATACCTCACGGGTTTGAATACGGGTATGATAATCCATATAGTCTTTGGAACGGAACGATAGAAATAAACCCCCAGCAACTACAGCCAATACGCCCGACCATTCAAAATGTTCGGCAACGATATACATAATATAAGGGGCAATTAAAGTAATCGGGGTTGTGATACTGGAAGATTTCGCAACATAACGTAAGAAAACATAAAGGATATGACCGATAATCAAACCTACAAATATCCCCATAATGGCTAAAGTGAAGAAATCAACGATTGCCTTTTGCGGCTCGAAGCTTCCGGTAATAATCACCGCTAGCGCTAATCGAAAAACGGTAAGTGAAGCCGCATCATTAACTAGACTCTCCCCTTCTAATAGTGTAATCCCTCGCTTTGGCATGTTAACACCTTTCAATACCGAGGTCGCAGCAACGGCATCTGGCGGAGAGATTATGCCTCCAAGTAAGAACCCTAATGCCAGGGTAAATCCCGGGATGATATGTATAGATAAATACGCGACCGCCAAGGAGGTGACAAAAACAAGACCGAAACCCATAATCATAATGGATCGCTTATATTTCCAGAAGCTGTTCCAGGAGGTGTACCAAGCTGCTTCAAACAGTAGTGGTGGCAGAAATATTAAGAAAACGATATCCGGATTTATACTTACTTCAGGCATTCCTGGAACCAGAGAAATTACGAGTCCTCCAATAACAAGAAGGATTGGATAAGAAATACTAAATCGCTGACTTATAACAAATAACATAGCCATGAAGAAAAATAGTATCATGACCAATAAAATATTAGATTCAATCATTTATTAATAGGTATCTTTGTGTGTATAAAATTAATGGAAAATATCACAAAAAATTTACATCCCAGAAATAAGTTCAATAAATCTTACAATATTGAACAGCTGGTGAAAAATACCCCAAGTTTAAGAAATTATGTCATTCAAGTTGATCATGATCATCTATCAATAGATTTCACGCAACCTGAAGCGGTATTTCACTTAAATAAAGCCCTGTTAAAATCTACATATGGGATCAAGGGATGGCGCGTATTACCGAATAGTTTAGTACCAACCGTACCAGGACGTCTAAACTACATTCACTATCTTGCCGATCTATTGGGCGGAAGGACAGGACGCTCGGTTAAGGTACTCGATATCGGAACGGGTTCTAGCATTATTTATCCTATTCTGGGGGTCAAAGAATATGGCTGGTTATTTACTGGATCAGAGACTCATGTTCCTTCGCTAGTTAACGGAAATGCTATCCTGAAGGATAATCCAGAGTTAGCGAAATCTATTCGTCTTAGACAACAAAACGACCCAACAAATATTTTAAAAGGTATTATTCTCCCGAATGAGTACTACGATGCGATTATGTGCAACCCTCCATTTTTTAAATCCAGAGAGGATCATGAATCACAAGTTTCCAGGAAGAATAAGAACCTTCGTATTTCTCAGGATGCGAATTCAAATTATCAAGGATTAGCGACAGAGCTGTGGACCGAAGGCGGCGAGAAAAGGTTTTTAACGCAGTTAATTTATGAAAGCCTAACGTTCAAGGATCAAATTGGCTATTGCACTGCTTTAGTGTCGAATAAAGATAACATTAAACCGCTTCGCGCAGTGATTGAATACCACAAGGCAAAAGACGTTCAAGTAATCAATATGTCCCAAGGGAATAAGATTAATCGAATTCTAGCTTGGAAATGGGTTGATAAGAAATAGGAAAAGGCTATCTGGTAATCAGATAGCCTTTTCTTATTTTGTTATTCTGTTTATGCTGAAGCTTTCGCATTTGCTGCTTTGGAAGCATCTAAAGCAATCGCAGTTTTATCGAAACGGATTTTAACACCATTGCCTACATCTACTAAAAAAGTAGTATCCGATACTTCTACAATTCTGCCATGAATACCGGCTGTCGTTACCACTTTAGAGTTTACAGTTAATTCCTCGATATATTTTTTATGGTCTTTTTGCTTTTTCATTTGTGGTCTGATCATGAAGAAATAGAAAACCACGACCATTAATAAAATTGGAAGGAATTGCATTATCCCACTCCCACCTGCTGCTTGTAATAAAATAGTTGAAATCATCTTGTTTTATTATAATTTATTTGTTTGCTTTTAATTTACTACTACTTCGCCTTTTAACTGAACGGTAGTCACCGGCTTTTCAGCATTGGAAGCAATAGTAATAATTTTTTGTTGTTGCCCTACTTGACCCTGGCTATCAAATTTCACCGCAATTTCACCAAATTCTCCTGGCTTTTCCGGCGTTGACGTATAAGTCGGCGTAGTACACCCGCAACTTGCCGATACCTGCGCTAAAACAATTGGATAATCTCCGGAATTCTTAAATTTGAAGACATGTTCTACAACTTCCCCCTCTTTAACAGTCCCAAAGTTAAATGTATCTTCTTCGAATTCCATTTTGCCAGCACCTGCTTGCTCAACATTAACTACAGTTGAATCTGCTTTACCCGCCGTTGCTTCTTTACTTGTGTTGTTACAAGCTGTGAAAAACAATCCGCTTGCTAACCATATTAAACTTAGTTTTTTCATTATGTTATGCGATTAAACCTCTACCCTCTTTCTTAATACGACGCTGACTCGTTAAGTCTGACAAAATCTTATCTAAAATACCGTTGATAAAGGTACTACTTTTCAACGTACTAAAGGACTTTGAAAGTTCAATATACTCGTTAATTGTTACTTTTACAGGAATTGTAGGGAAATGAATTAGTTCGGTGATAGCCATTCTCATCAACAAATTATCGATTAAGGCGATACGATCAGCTTCCCAGTTTTTGGTTTTCTCAGAGATAAGATCTTGGTATTCTTTAGTGTATTTAATAGTCAGCTTCAATAAATCTAACACAAAATCCTTATCCTCAATCCAAGAAGGCGTCAAATCTGCCAATTGATTCTTTGCAGGCACCTCGCTACTGAAATTTTTGAAAGTTTTCGCGATCATCGCTTGTAAGACTTCACGATCCACAGGCCAATTGATAAAGCGAGCTTCGAAAGCCTGCTCAATGTCTGTAGATTTTAGAATAAGCTTTTTAAAGATATGCTTGATGATATCTTTCTCTTTAGCAATGGATCTATCATCTTGTTGCAAGTATTCTAGATAGGCTTCAGATTCTTTTAGTTGAGCAAAAATAGAACGAACAATCTCTGGATCATAACTCCAATCAACATTGTAACGTTTTACTTTCTCCAAATACTCTCTATTTTGGCGTAGAGATTCAATAAAGGTGTTGCTGTTTAATTTTGTCGAAGAAAAAGTCTGATCTGTTGACGAAGGAATCCATTTGTTGGCAATGCCTTCCACATCTTTTAATACATACTCCGCAACCTCGTCCAAGAGATTCAAAGTCCAAATGTACATCTCATCAACTTCCTCTACATTTTTCAGTAGACGTTTCTGAAAATCTGGAAGGCTTTTATCTTCCGATAAACTGTAGGAATACAGTACTTGCATTACCTTAACTCTAAGGTGTCTTCTATTTAGCATAATTTTATAAAGAACGAATATTTAATAAAGAACGATATTATACTATTATCTCAACTTCTTCATATCGGAAATACGTTTTTCCGCAAGCTCTTTTGCCGCTTGATGAGTCGAAATGTTTTCTTCATTTGCTTTTTGAATTACATGTCTGGTCGCAGTGTAGATATGACGAATCAAATAATCCGTACGATCCGCACCGTAACCTTCTAATTCCGAGAAGCAGCTAATTAAAGCGCCCGAGTTAATCAAAAAGTCAGGTGTATAAAGAATATTATTTTCTTTTAATAATTGTGTTGTAACCTCCTCGTCTAACAGCTGATTATTCGCAGAACCTGCGATTATCTTGCAACGCATACGCGGTACTGTATCAGGGTTTACGGTACCTCCTAATGCACAAGGTGCATAAACATCGGCATCCAATTCAAAACTCGTCGAGTAAGTTATTGGCTCAGCTTTGTATTTTGCGGCAATTTTCATCTTGCGCTCTTCAGTCATATCAGAAACATAAACACGCGCATTTTCAGCACGCAATAAGGAGACTAAGTGCTCCCCAACGCTTCCAACACCTTGAACTGCGATTTTTCTACCTGCTAAGTTCTCATCGCCGTATAACTCTTTAATTGCCGCTTTGATCCCATAATAAACACCTTTAGCTGCAAAAACAGTCGTGTCTCCAGCACCATTTAATGAAGTTGGTAAGCCAGCAACGTAGTTTGTTTCACCATGTATATATTCTAAATCTTTCTGAGTGGTACCCACATCAATTGAAGCAATAAAATTGCCGTTTAGCCCATTGATAAAACGTCCGAAACGACGCATTAAAACTTCTGATTTCTCTGTTCGATTATTGCCGATAATGATTGCACTACCTCCTCCTAAGTTCAAACCTGCTAATGCTGATTTATAGGTAATGGCTTTAGAAAGACGCAATGCATCCTCAATAGCTTCTGCTTCTGTTGCATAAGGCAGCATGCGGACTCCACCGATTGCTGGGCCCAAAGTTGTGTCATGAATCGCTACGATTGCTTTTAGTCCAACCTCTTTATCATTACAGAAAAAAAGGTTCTGATGGTCAGATATACGCATCAAGTCGAAAAGTGAGGAATTATCCCTTTGCATAATTAAACATAATTTTACAGCTACAAAAATAGCAATATTTTTGCATCGAATGCTATGCACCTACAAAATATTAGGTTAGAGCCAATAGATTTGAAATTTTATTCAGTAGGCATTCCCTTTTAGTTAAAATTCTAAAACGTTTATCCCCTTGCGTTATCAACCTGCTAAACATTTAAACAAATAAACACATTTATCTCAGTACCGATAATTAAATAATGAATTGAATCATGACTCTTGGATAACAGATTCGGATATCTTTACAGTACGTTTATTTAAATTTATAACTTAAATTTGTTCTTGCATGAAATATCTCGCCAACCACAATAAGTTTTTTTAAAAGTATCG
>JBEBRI010000174.1:0-8027 GCA_040394915.1 Sphingobacterium sp. | reverse complement strand
TTGCTTTCGATCCAAATAAAGGTTCCAGTGCCATCGCCATCTCTGAAGCGGAGTTTACTTTCATACCTTTGCTATGTAGAACCGATGCCGCACAGATCAACACAACAGCACTCATAAGACCAAGAATTAATATTCCTATCGTACTGCTAAACTGAGCATGTTTTTCTTCACTATTCCCTGCAGGATTTGATTTGCGCTTCTCTTGTACTAAGTAAGATTGGTAGAACGCACCTACTAATGAAAAACATGAAGCGATGAATGCGACGATTAATCCCGTCGATCCTGTTGGAACATGCGGAATTAAACCATCCACAATATGATCTAAAGAGGGTTGAATTAAAATGAGGGTTAACAGAAAGCTGATTAACATCAGAATGACCAACCCAAGCATCACTTTCTCCAAGACTTGGTAGAATGATCGAAAGAATAGTAAAAGGATACCAGCAAGGTTAAACACGACAATCCAAATCTTTGCATCTGTTCCCGTCGCTTCCCCCATTGCAATTCCAACGCCTGTAGAGTTCCCCGCTTGGAATGAAATCGCCACTAAAAATATACCCGCACCAATAAAAACACTTCCAAATTTCCCGATTTTCTTACGAATTAAAGTAAGCAGTGAATCTGTGTTGTATTGGCCAATTCTTGCACTCATATTCGTAAAGATGAGCATGAAGAAAATCGCCAGAAAAATCACCCAGATTAGTTCAAATCCGTAATCTGCGCCCATCTTCGAAGTAATCGTCATCTTACTCGGACCAAACACTAAAGCAGCAGTAACGATGCCCGGACCTAAGATTGAAAGGCCTTTTAATAACCAATTTTTATTCATTTTATTAAGTTAATTTCTAAGTGCTTTAACCGCTTTAGGAGTTGTTGTCTTTTTATCTCCAAAGGTTTTCGATACATAATTGATAATCTCTGCAAGTTCTACATCTTTCAAGAACTTGAAGCTCGCCATATTTTGTTCATAGCGAACGCCATTAATTGCTTGCTTGTCTGTCGTTCCTTCAAGTAGAAGTTTGGTGAATGCAGGGAGGTCTTTAATTTTCGATGAATTCAACAATGGCGGAAATGTATTTTCTACCCCTTTTCCATCTTCCCTATGGCAAGAAGCACAATAATTTTTGAAAAGTACCATGCCATTCTGTTTTTCAGAGTTCGCGATAGCTACATCCTCCTGTAGATACGTTTTCGGCTGTTCCTTGCTCGCTCGAATGCGTAAGATTCTATCGTCATTTTCTTTCGGGAATCCCGGTTGAGGATTCCAATCTCGATTGCTCGTAGATAACAAAATATCACCATTTGGAAGCACTAATACCGCACGCATACGACCGAAATGCTTTCCAAAATAAATATGCTCTTCCTTAACACTATGCTGATCCGAATTCAAGGTCAACACGCGAAACGTTTGACTTTTCAGTGTAACTAATAACAAAGCGTTCTTCCAAGCTGCTATTTGATCATGATTATAATAAGCCATTCCTGCAGGAGCAATTACCGGTGTCCACGATTTAACTGGCTCAGTCATTTGAGTCTTTGCTACGATCGCTAACTCTTCCTCTGTATCATGCATCCCCTCGATAAGAGGCCAACCGTAATTGTGCAATGGTCTAACCCAGTTCACTTCGTCTTCAATCGCGTCGCCATGTTCAGCGGTAAATAAATTGGCATCCTTATCAAAGGTCATCCCTTGGATATTCCTGAATCCCCAAGCGTAAACTAAGCTATTTGGAATGGGATTATCTGAGGGTACTGATCCATCCAGATTCATGCGTAAAACTTTACCGTTTAACGTTGTTGAATCTTGAGCCATCTTGTTGTCAGCCACGTCCCCTGTCGCCCAATACAGTATATTCTTTTCATCAATTAATAATCGAGAACCATTGTGTCCACTTGCACCAGCAACAGTTAGAATTTCCTTACGATTAATAAGTTCTGAACCAGTATATTGATATCGGATGAGCGTTGAAACAAGTACTGAATCCTGCTTCTTCGTATAGTTGATAAACACAAAAGGATCATCCTTTGTATTTTTCTGAATAGCGATATCTAATAGTCCCGGAGTGGTACGGGTGTAAACATCCGTCAAATCTAACAATGTCCGAAGCTCGCCGGTGGACAGATTTAACTCCTTCACTTTACCTTTAATTTCAGTAAACAGAACTTTATTGTCGATGTAGTCCATTCCCCAAGGCACATCAAGTCCTTGAGCAACTGTACTAACTTCCAAAAAGCCTTGCCCAGTTTTGAGGTATTCTACAGGCACCTCTTGAACCTTAAAATCTCCAGTCGATTGTTGACATCCCGTGAACAAGAATATACAACAGAGTAAAAAAATAAAAATAGATTTAGGTTGATTTATCATTATAAGTATCCGTTTTTCAATTGATCGGCGGCATAGTCCACTGCACGCGCAGTTAATGCCATAAAGGTCAACGAAGGATTTTGATTTCCTACGCTTGACATACATGCACCATCGGTGACAAAGACATTTTTGCAATGGTGAAGCTGATTGTATTTATTCAAGAGCGAGTCTTTCGGATCATTTCCCATACGTACGCCGCCGACATCATGAACTTCAAGTCCAGGCTGACGTCCAAAAGCAATATGTTGATCCAGTTTATTTATGTTTTTACATCCTGCTTTTTCTAAAATAGAGGTCCCTTCGATAAAGAAATCTTCCATCATCGCGACGTCATTATCAGAATATCCGATCGATGTGATAAGCTGTGGCAAGCCGTATTTATCTTTCTTGTCGGTACTTAAGCGAACATGGTTTTCATGAATTGGAATGACCTCCCCTTGCATCATCATTGATATTTTCCATGCTCCCGGTTCCAACAAGGCATCCTTGAACTCCGCTCCCAAGCTGTTCACACCCGGGTTTCTACTCCAACCTTCACGATTAGCAGAAAATGCAATAAGGTAAGATCCTTTAAATTTCTCCGCATCGCTGTGAATGTTTTTAAATGCCGGAATAAATACTTGAGTAGGTCGTCGACCATAGTAATAAGAGTCTTCAAACCCATCAATATCTGCCGTTAACCTTCCACGATAATTATGGAAAGCAATGTATCGTCCCAATAAGCCATTGTCATTTCCCAAGCCATTCGGAAAGCGCTCAGATTTAGAATTCAAGAGTATTAAATTAGAATTCAGCGTTGCCGCATTGACAAATATTACTTTGGCTTTATATTGTTTCTTTTCCTTCGTATTAGCGTCTATCACCTGCACAGCTTCTGCCCTCCCAGTCTCTTGATTATATAGAATAGATTCAGCGATGGTATCCGTGACGATCGTAAGATTACCGGTTTTTTGCGAATAGGGAATCGTTGAGGAGTTTGAGCTAAAATAACCTCCAAAAGGACAGCCGCGTTCACACATGGATCTCGACATACATTGCCCCCGCCCCTGCTTTTTCTGTTCTTCTTTCAAAGCAGCTAAATTCGCACAACGTCCAATTATAGCTTTCCGATCCGTAAAATTCTTATCTATCGACGCAGCGATCGCCTTTTCCACTTGATTCATTTCAAATGCCCCTACGACTTCTGAATCAGGCATATTTTCAATCCCATCCTTGTTTCCTGAAATTCCTACAAACTTCTCTACATGTGAATACCAAGGTGCTAAATCCGCATACCGAATGGGCCAGTCGACGCCATAGTCATATTTCTTAGGACCTGAAAATTCATAGTCGCTCCAACGTTGTGTTTGTCTTGCCCAAAGTAACGATTTACCACCTACCTGAAACCCTCGAATCCAATCAAAAGGCTTCTCCTGAATATACTCTTGATCTTCATCTTTGATATAAAAATGCTTAGTTGCCTCTCCGTAGGCGTAATGTTTGCTGATAAGCTTGTTTGCGGAAGTGTCTGCCAGTGTTTTCTGTCCGCGATGTTCAAATTGCCAAGGGTCTAAGTTCGCAGTTGGATAGTCTTGAATATGCTTGACCATGCGGCCACGCTCAATAAGAAGGGTTTTAAAGCCTTTCTCGGTAAATTCTTTGACTGCCCACCCGCCACTAATTCCTGAGCCAATAACTATTACATCAAATTCGCTGTTTAGGTTCATATCGTTTATTTAAGGTCTTAGATCATATCGAATCCACTATCGATATCGTGTTTTTCGCTATTAAATCTAAACATTTTATCCCCCTTACTTCAAGAAATATTCAAAAAACAGATTCGCTTGTCTATTGGATTCGGCATTCGGCGAATGCTCTTTTCTGTTCGTCATTGCTACTCTATTTTTAAATCCTAATAATTTATTTAATCTTATGCTATGATTTAAAGGTTCCCATCGTTGTACAGGATCCGAAGAACCTCCGGAAACTAAAAAAGGTCTGGGCGCCATTAAAGCATGTAGTTCATGTAAATCTTGTTTCGACGCCATTAGCTTGGGATACAATCCTTTTGCCCCCTCAATTAATCCTGTTTTCCGCCAAGCATTTTCCCAAGGCGGCGGATAATAACCCAAATACCAGGGTTCCCAATAGTTGACGCCTGAACCTTTATTCTCATCAAATACAATTCCTGGGTCAGACCATACCGCACAGGCAAACTTATCGAACAAACAGGACGCAAACATCGCCCATTTTCCGCCATAGGAATGCCCCATAATACCAATCTTCGTGTCGTCAATTTCCTTGTGGTTTGCAAGAACATACCAGGCATTCGCAGCAGCATACGCCAATGTTGAAAGCGGTTGAATTTGCGCATTATTGATTGATGGATAATAAAGGGAGTATGTCTTATTATGGGTGGTCTCGGTCGTACCGATTGACAGGGTTACAAAACCTCGCTTACAAAGCTGTAAGGCAAAATCACGATCTTCTTTTCCTTTTCCAATAGCCGTTTCAGGTTCATAGAATACTGTTAAAACAGCGGGCTTTTTACCTTTCTTGTTCGGAACGAGCAAATACCCTCTTGTTTCTTGATTTGGCATCCAATTGAAAGCGACAATATACTCTGTATAGCCATCGCGCTGCGCACTATCGATATATTTGAGTTGTTGATCTGACAGTAAATCAGGCCATTCCCCCATTTGCTGCATCCATTTCGAACGGATTTTATTCGATTGTTCTTTCCAAGCCGATTTAGTTCGGATAGCCTTTCCCTCCTCATCGATCAGGAAAGACTTATAGTCACCATATTGCTCCTTATAGGCTAAAGGAGGCTGAAAATAGGTGCTGATTTCGGACCAAATTGCCTTTTTATCAAGCCGATCTTGCGCGTAAGTAGTCGATATGACACTAAACACGAGTAGCTTTAATAAACAGAAGAATAAAATCGATGTCCTCATCTTAAATGTTCTGAAAGAAATCAAAGGAAGGTGGAGAGCTGGCACTAACCACCACCTTTGATATTCAAACCTATATTAAACGAAAATCTTTACCATCCAGGGTTTTGTGTCAACTTATCATTTAAGACAATCTCACTTTCTGGAATAGACGTTAAATAATCTCTATTTAATTTAAATCCATAACCATTTGGCACTGCCTTTTGATAAGGATCTAAGAATCCATTTTGATCAACAGGAAATGGATTTGTTGCAATTTGCCCTGCTAGGAAACCTTTTGGTCGCTTTCCAACAATCAGTTCATCGGCGGCTGCCCAACGTGCGATATCGTCCCAACGGAAACCCTCACCTACTAGCTCGATACGTCGCTCACGTCTTATTTCATTCAACAATGGTGAAAGTGTTGGAAAATCCCATTTCGGATCATTTGGAATACTACCAATGATTAGGTTAGGCATTCCTGCTCTATCCCTAAGCGGTTTAATTGTTTTATCGATGTCAGCTTGTGTTGCCGAGCCCAATTCTGCTTTCGCTTCGATATAATTTAACAATGCCTCCGCATACCGAAATAAAATCGATGGTGTCTCTTCATATTGCTGCACATGATAAATCACATGCGGATCATAGCCTTTCTGAATGATATAGCCAGCAGGTGATTCTAAATCTGGCTTAGAATTTAAGGTGTTATAGACTACAGACCAATTCTGTGTTGTACCATCTGCGGCAATTTTCCAGACTTGATCCGGGGTAGCAATTGTTTGTCTAAGTCTTGGATCACGATTTTCAAATTCTTGATTTATGGTTGTATATCCTTTAAACAGGCTATTTCCACTTATTGGTTTGCCGTCAATACATAAATATTGATCAATTGTCTCTTTAGCCATTGATCGGCCTGTAGGCTGGGCCATTCTAAAATTGCGGTCGTTGGTGAAGTCCGCATCTCCTCGTGACAAATCATTATCGTAGCGACGCCAGAACAATACTTCGGGATTCCCTGTATAATCACGCTTGGTGAACAAGTCATAATAATCAGTATTTGGCTTTCCCGTATTATAAGTGCTGTATAACCCAGAGTTCATCAAATCTCCAGCTGCTTTAACAGCAATTTCAAAATATTTGTTCGGATTTGCATTTTGAACACCGAAAGGCGTACCATTGTGGTATTTTTGCCATGAGCCTTCATATAATGCTACTCGACTTTGAACTAGAAGTGCCATCCACTTATTAATTCGAGAATACCCATTTGTTTTATCTGCACTCAGATACATAACCGCTGTATCCAAACAACCTAAAATCCTGTCGGCAACAATGTTACGAGGAGTACGAGGACTATACAACTCAGGTGAGGACGTACCGTACACAACGTCACTCCAAGGGATATCCCCATAGGTTTTCAATAAATTGAAATAGGTTAATGCTTTGAAAAAATAGGCCTCGCCGACATACTGTTTGTAGGTGTCGAAATTATGTTTTCCTTCGAGCTTTTTGTACTCGGTCAAAAAATAGTTTAAACTTCTCACGTTACCATAGCCAATGGTACCCGTGGTTGTCACCGTTCGCGTGCCTTGCAGTCGAATATCCGGAACAGATGCAACCATATTATCACTGTTGTAATCCCCTCCATGATTTGGATATTTAGGAAAAAACGAGGCATTATAGTATTGGTTCATGTAAATCTCCAAGTCCAAAGGCTTGGTGAAGTAACTGTCTGCTCCAACTTCATCAAGTGGCTGACGCTCTAAAAAGTCGTCGTTACAGGATAGCAAAGTCACAAAACCTGCTACCATTATCGTATATCGTGTTATTAAATTTTTCATAGTTGTCATTACTTTAAGGTTACGTTTAAACCGAATGATAATGTCTTACTCATTGGATAAATGACACCGCTGGTCAAATAGCCACCTTCTCTATTATCGGATGCTACGGCAGTTTCCGGATCGAATACTTTAGGTAGACTCGAGAAGGTCAATAAGTTCTCACCAGAGAAATACACTCTAGCTCTGCTGAAGAATTTCCCGGTAACGGACTCTGGAAATGTGTAACCAACTTGAACATTTTTGAGGCGTAAATATCCTGCGTTCAAGACATATTTGCTTTGCGGAAGGCGGTTCTTATTCGTCTCTGCGGTGAAATATGGCTTAGGTAAATAAGCGTCTGTATTAGGGCCTAAGATGTTGGTCTCATCTGCTGGTCGCCAGTAATCTAGTGCCGGCGAGTTTTTATACAATCCCGAATTTGCCCACGCATTGGTCATACCCCAAAATAAAGGTGTTGTATTTTCTGGTGAAAAATCTCTTTTAGCAACTCCCTGCCAGAACATATTGAAATCTATTCCTTTCCAATTCATGCCTGCCGTGATTCCGTAATTATAGCGTGGACTCGAGTTACCAATAACTTTTAAATCACCAAGATCATTTAATGTTCTACTTCCATCGTTAATTACACCGTCGTTATTAATATCAGCATATTTAATGTCTCCAGGTCCCCATTTCGTATGGTATTTCGATTGATCGGCCATTGCTTCCCCTTGGGTCTGGATAATCCCATCAGTTTCAAATCCCCAAATTTCACCATACTCTTTACCATTGTACCAAGTATCGATGCGCCCAACGACATTTAAATATTCCAGGATCTTGGTACGACTGTCACCCAAAGTGGCTTTGATGTTGTATCCAATTCCGTTTTCCAAATGATCATTCCAGGTTGCTACGAGTTCAAATCCTTTTGTA
>JBEBRI010000173.1:0-8056 GCA_040394915.1 Sphingobacterium sp. | reverse complement strand
TAACTTTTTAATGCTTTTATAAACGTTCGTATAGATGTAATAGCATATCTTTTTTCTTCGGCAGCCTTGTTCTTTCTATGATTGGAACGAGTTACATAAGTAGCTTCATTAATGAGATAGTTTTTATATTCCTGCAGCTCTAATGCGGTAATTGTTGCAGGATCAAAATGTTCTTCATGATAATTCTTTTTGCACCATTCTTGAAATGAAATAACTGCACTGATATAGCTTGTAATTGTATGTTCACTCTTACCTTCTTGGAATAACCAATTTTTATAATTTTCCATTTTTTCACCTGCCGCTTACCATATGCTATTTTATATATTTATGGTAATCTGAATTTACGGCAGTTTCCTAGCGCGTCATAGCGGAATCCCTTAACAATCTTTTGGCCAAAGAGAGGGATTTTGGAGCTGCCCCTATAGCTGCATGCTCACATGGTTCTCGACTGCATAAACTAACGGTTAAAGCCGGTGCATCGTGAGGTGGGAACCTATCAAATACTAATTCCAATGGTCCTGCCTTTAACGGGATATAACCTATAAGTTCCATTATTCCTACTTCGCAATTTGGACAATTCATTTTATTTCCTCCATTCTTTAATACCTAATCGAATCCCAATCAAAAGAATAATAATGTAGCAGCTTGCTAATGCAATCGAATATGAAGATGTTTGATTTTTAAATGAAGAATCAATTATGCCCCACGATCCTAACAACATTAACAGAGCCGCTTGAATTTTAATTTTCAATTTGTTCATCTAATCATCCAGCATTTCTTCTTCATAATGAGAAGTACGATTTTTTATTTTAGTAACGAAGTATTGACTGATTACACTGATTAGAAAAATACTAAGGATTAGCAGTAGAAAGGTTTTTGAAATCGGCAGCGTACCTATGCTGCTTTTATTTTCCTGCAGGTTAAATAAAACATAAATTTGAGTGGCATATAGTACAACAGCATTTATATAGAAAGCTATATTCCAACCTAAATAACCTAGAGTACCCACTATAAGAGTCCAAATTAATAAGATAAATAAAGGATAATTTTGCGAATTGATATTGCCAAAGATTTGATCCAAAATGTTGGCCATCCCGAATAACATGATTGTGATAATAAAACAGAACACATAAGCAGTTCGATTGTCTTTTAAATTCATATTTAAATCCTTTCGATTGAATAGTATCTCTTAATATTTATTGTCAACTTCTTATCTTCTTCCGCATACGTGCAAGGAGAGTACCCAAAATAATACCTACAAACGCCCCATGCATCCATCCCCTTATACCTGTAAATAAGAATATCCCTAAGATGTTCCAGATTCTTGGACTATTTTCGTTTGTTCCTCAACCAATCGACATACTTTTCAGGTTCTTTTACTCTGAAAAGATGCTCTGTAGTGACTGTGAATGTTAATTGTCCATCATCAGAAACAAAATCGTAATTGAGCAAAATGCTATCTACAATTTTCCCTGCAACCCAATTTCCCTCATTAAAATAATCAACCGAATCGGGAACGTTAGATTCGTCATTTCGTGTCTCTAAACAAAACATTCTTCCTTTTTCATCAACCAAAGAAAACGGTACGCAATTGTCGTATTTACCGACGAAATACAACTCCATTTCTAAAACATCCTCCTTATTCATTTTGATGTCTTACGATATCGGCTAATTAATAAAGATAATAGTAGCTATTCACAATGTTGTTTATTTGACTCGTTCTACTTGAGTAATGTCATTGCAACTTTCAAAATGAAAGGAAGCTTCTTGGATGAACTTTGTCAAAGCCAATCTCACTTTCGTTATACTTCCATTCGATACCGCCACTTGTTGATGTAATTTTTCTTTCAAATGCTGGGGGACTCGCTCTCCACCAAAAAAGTTCATGACTTGCCCTGGAACAGGTACGGAATATTGTATTTCTATGTTTTGTGTTTGGTGAGAAACAATGAATGCCGCTAATCCAGGCGATTCCTTATGTTTTCCGGCTATGATAATATCATAGCTGTAAAATTCATTATTTAATTCATATAATCTATCGAACAAGAACGAACGGATCGATTGGGCTGCTTCTTTCAAATCTATATTTCCCTCAGATCCTAATCGGTTTTTTATTAACTCTACTTCTACTTCTGCATGGTTTCCGAAACCATTTCCTGCGAATCCGATGCATAGATTTGAACTTAATTTGTACACTTTTTTCGTATCTTCAATAAATGAGATAACTTCCTTTTTTTTGATTTTATAATCAGTGGTATGGTATACATCTATAATGGTAGACCTTGAATCAGAAGCAACCATTGCAAATGGTTTCTCTGTTGTTTCCCCTAACACAATCCCAACTAGTATAGTCATTTTAGACGAATCTCCTTTAGTAAATTATGGACAGATTATTCAATATGTTGTAGATATATTTACAATCTCGATGATCTGCGAGCAAATCAATTCAGCAGCAATTCTTTTCGTCGAGCGCTAATAATATGGTTTGCGGCCGTACTTCTACACTTTATTCAATCGGCAGCCCCCAAACAATCATTCCAAGAATAGTGCCAGTCAATAACCCTAAAGCAATAATCAACCAGTTTTTTAATACAGTCTTGTTATTTGCCATTCTACATCTCTCCTTCACAAATCGTAATGCAATACTAACTTTGTCCATATCTAAGCCGCTTATAATATCGCCGTTTAATAATCACTTCAATATTTCTCTTCCCTTGTTCATAAAGTTTTTTCACGTATTCCTCGGCTTTAGGCAAAGTTTCAAACTCTTTAAGAGGGTCATCTATCCCAGAACTTACAGTTATTGATAATTTATCATGTTCATCATACACCTTCGATTCAACCATTTAGCTCACCTCATTTACTGCGTTTTATGTGGTCTCCTATTCATAATCGTCGTACTGCGACATTACTCTGAATCATCCCACAGCAAGTTAACATTGCATAAAGGACAATTTTTTTCCCAAGTAGAGACTTGATGTTTATTTCCTAATAGCTCGCAAACTGGACAACCATACTTAATGTAAGGCTTCTCCCCTGTTTTTTCATAATGATGGGCAGTTGGTTTGACATAGGTAATTCTCTTATAAGAAACATCTGCTTCGGTTACTTTCCCTTTTAACAATGGCATTCTACCCTTTCTGTCGCCTTATTATGTGTCTTCTGTTCATAATCAATTAGCATTAACTCCATTAGACATTCCTTTCGAAGTCAAATTATTGAACGGTATATTATCCGACATTTCGTAATCTGAAAAATGTTTTTCTGTTTTCAACCTTCCATTCCAACCAATCGTTATTCCATTCTTTTTTTAATGTCCTAATAAGTGATGGCTTAGGATTGCTATAATAGGTTTGTATAGTCTCTAGAATTTCATCGACAGTCACCCATTCTTTTCTTCTTAAAAATATTTTTATTTCTTGGATCATTTCGCTGTATTCCGTTGGTCCATCACCACTTTTCACCCCACCTATAGTACGTGAATGAAAATCTGGATTTATGTGCTTTCTTATATCATAAGATTTTTTCCTTACACGACTTCCCCAAAATTTGATTGCCGAGCCATTTTTACTACTGTCATATTTATAGGTTTCATCTGTTGTGTAAATCAATCCAATCCCTTCCTGTTTCAATAAATTAAGAGCTACTTTTGAATGGGGATGTTTAGGTTTAGGAACGGCTATAAAAATATAGTCAGCACAATATTTTGCCTGGATAGCCTGCTCTATTACTTTAAAATTGAGTTGCTTTTTCATTTCTACGATTATTGCTACGTTGCTTTTTACAGCGACAACATCAAATGTACCAACTTCAGCATAAACATTGTCACATTGCACATCATTTAAAAGGATATGTTTTACATGAGCAAACATATTTGCTTCCTTCATTAATGATTCTCCCTTCATGTACAATTATGCGTTAATATTTTCTGCACTTGGTTCGGTAGTAACAATTTTTACAAGGGGTCAATCCAGCTAGAGATGCGTCAAGTAATTTAACTTTTTTGGGTGCATGATCTGCGTTGGATTTCGCGCATTCTGTATTCCAATGAACTACCTTCGATTTTCCATAGCGATACATAGTCAAGTCAGCTTTCTCTGCTTTGCATATCGAACGTAAGGCTACCCATGCCTTTGTAGACATGTTTGTACTTGGTGATGGATACTGCTTCCCAATCTTGTACAAAGTGATTAAATTGCTACTCGCCCATTCAATCGCGAAAAGCCCCGTTTTTTCGTTCCTACCATGATATTTATATTTTGTAACCTCATAATCTAATTTAAGTTCATTAGGTATAATGATCATCTTAGACTCTCCTACTACAATGTTTGTATAACCTTGGCAATTGTAGTGCTAATAGTTTCGTCGTACTGTATAATACCGTTACCTTTTACCAACTACCAAGTCTTACTGTATAGGTATATTTGGTTCCTCTATCCCACTGTTCAGATTCACGAATCCGTTTGAACTCACGTAAAGAGTGTAACGATTCATTTAGAGCTTCTTTGTAATCTTCTTTTTCCCAATCTTCTACTGCTATAGACAGCTGGACTAAGTTATTCAAAGCACAACTTGTAAGGTAAGCCTGTTCCATAAGATCATACCTCTGGCTTGTTGCTGCCCCTGTATTCATTTGATTTTTAATGCCAGGAACAATATTGGAGTGCTGTTGGATTTCCCACAAAATTAATCGCTCAGACTTATTCAAACTGATCCTCCTTTCCCAAACAATATGGATCTACTCTACGACCAGTTAATAAAAAGTAATAACACGAAAATATAGTACTATTATACCATAGTAATAACACGAAAAATACTCCTATAACACAAAAAAACGTGTTATTACTTATGTAATAACACGAAAAAAATGTTTATATGAGGGCCTAGAGTTGAATATTTGAGAGCTAAAAAATGTATTCAAAAGTATTTGAATAGTTCTTTAAATTTTTCGCAGTCGTATTCGTGATAATTACTACTTCCTCCACCACTTATCACTAGATGAATGTCTTCCACTTCTGTATTATTAAGCAAAACACCATATCTTAATGTTGCTTGCAGAACATACGCATTACCTTTTATTGTCTTATGTACACAAAAGCTGTGTTCAGCTAATTGTTGTCTTCTTGGCTTATTTAAAATAATTTGATAGATTATTTTTTTCTTCTCTATATTAGAGAAAGATACACCCTTTGTCCTTTCAGTAAATAAATCATAAACTGTGCCGTGGAACTCCCCTATTTCAATTCGAGACTTTATCTCTTCAAATTGATCAACACATTCGTAATATTCGGACCCTCTAGATTTAAAATCGATTATAAGGTCTTCTATTTCCTTTATGAGTAATGCTTGGACCATAGTGAAAATCTCCTTTTTGAATTATTAAACAAATGTCTTTATACCGTAGCCAAATCTTCTATATCTACTTTTCCTTGTCTCTTCGTATCATGGAACAATACAATTGCCTGCAGCCGGGATTCGTAAGTTTTTTCAAATCTTACAACTTTGCAAGTCCGTCCTCGATGCTTCTTTTTTAGTGGGTTGTCTGGCTGCACAACCAATTCATCTCCTTCACTTATGGTTAGCATTTTTTCAACATGACCATTTCTATACTGCACAACGCGCACCTTATTGGAACCTAATCTTTTAACGTCAGTTATTAGCATTCTACCCCTCAATTCATTATTATTTAGGGTTGGAGAATTTTATCTTCGAGAGCTTTTAAAATTACTCGCTCGATGTTCCCTAAAATGGTACTGTACACTCCATCCGGCAGATCTGATTGCATATGCCTAGCTGTATCTAAGAAACCTCGCATTAAATACTCAAAGCTCCCCTGTGTTAATTCAACTTTGTTCCCTCTTTGAAGTGGATTGCTGGAAAACTCGATCTGAGCCACTGTTAGTAATCCTAATAAATATTGTTGCTTCGTTCCGTTCAACCTATAATATTCTAATTGTTCAATATGATCCTCAGAATGCTCGCCAGCCTTAGTGCAAATATCAATAAACTCGTTTGTTTCATCTTGACGTACAATCTTCTTTTTAAACATAGCTAGTCTCCTTCTTTCTGATTTACTTCATGAAATTGCGAATAGATTTATATTTTTGAATTCCTGTTTTTATTAAGTCTATTACCGCATAGATCAAGAAGCAAATCAAAGCGATAGTGAGATATTCATTTATGAATCCAATCAGATACGCTAGAAGACCTAATATTATAAATGCCCCAAAGATTACAATATACTTTTTAAGATTCAAAATCTTACAACTCCTTCGTTTTAATACGTCTTTCTAATAGTTCATTCGGATTCTTAATCTATAAGCATCAATTCAGAAACTTTTTTCTTCTGTTCCCGAAGGTAAGCTTTAATCAAACTTTAGCCTTTTGTTCATTTTTAGGTTCATTCTTCATAATTCGTTCCAAGTCTTTCATTTGTTCCATAATCGGTTTCACATGTACACCGGCTATTCATTTGTAGTATTTATGATGATCATTGAATTCATTAATTTTATTTAGTATTACTGGACTTATCATTTCGTTTTTGATATGTATTTTTAACCATTGAATCGCCTCTTGTTCCGTTCTAAATTCAATATCTTTATTATGTCCGTCTTTAAAATATGGACTATCTAAGTAACGTGTTTCAAAATATTCTCCTGGACCTACAATTGATAACCTGTCATCAAAATATGGATTAAGGTAAATCCTATAAAATCCACTATTATTTTGCATAAAGTCACATCCTGCCACTTTAATTTACTCGTGCTGTATCGATATTATGAACTTATTTATTCAATTTGTCGTTTTCTCACTTCGAATTCGCTTCAGACTATTATTATTGACCTGGTTCTAAATATTTTTTTAATTGAACAGATTGAACGGTCGCATCTGCAGCTGCAGCACGATCTATAATTTGGTTTTTCCTTGCTTGAGAGAGATGGGGATGCTTTTCGAGTGGAATCTTGGTAAGGGTTTGGTCTGTAAATCGTAGGTGAATGGAATTATTGCCCTTGTTATAGCTTTTAACGGTCTTATTTAACATCTCAGCGTCAATTTTGAATTGAGCTGCAGGAAGCCCCTCTACTGTTTTAAGAACGTCCTTTAATTTTATTTCTCTATCTAATTGCACCCATTGCTCCGCTTGATTATTTTCTATAGGAGAAAGACATTTTCTAAAAACATCTATTAAATCTTTTAACTGTTTTGGATCATCGGTCATTTTTACAGCGTAAAAGTATTCATCTTTGGGTACTTTTTGCCAGTCCAGCTCATAACCGGCTTGCTTAGATAACTGGCCAAAGAATTCTCTAATCGTTCTGCCATTTCCCTCACGAAAAGGATGTAGATAATTGATCTCTGTATAGTAGTATGCAGCTTTCTCAGCGAATGCATCTTTTGATAGTCCTTTAAGATACTTGTCATCTTTCAATTCAGTAAAAACCATGTCACTCAGTCTATTCATCATGTTTACATCGCAAAACCAATAATTGTTTTTACCAATATTAACAGTACGCAGCTGGCCAGAGAATGGGTAAACGTCTTGAAATAGATGGTGATGAATATTTTTCAAGTGGTCCAAATTAAAGTCTTGTTGTTGGGGATTTAGACGCAATTCCATTGCACGATACGCCGTATGATATCGTTCGGCTTGTTGTAGTAACTGCTCGTCTTTTATTCCGAAGTGATTGATTAGAATATTGGTACCTGGATAGCTGTATTTGCTTGTCATCTCATTCCCTCCGTTAATATGGCCATTATTAAAAACAGGCGCAGCTGCTACGCCATTTAGTTGTTTATAGACAGACTCTTTCTCTTTGTCCGTTAAGGCGTTATTCTCGTATCCCCATGAAGCATTAAGCCTAGTAAACTCACGTTCATATTCATCTCTTGAATATTGCTTCATACGCTCTCCTTTGGATCCGTTTTAATATCATTAGGAAATAGTAAAGTTTCAGTCCAAGCACAAATGAAAGCTAACACTATTGGCACTATTAGCATTAACCAGGTGCGCAAAGGGATCTGCGTAATATCAATTTTATGGCCATTTATTATCGCA
>JBEBRI010000172.1:0-8205 GCA_040394915.1 Sphingobacterium sp. | reverse complement strand
TTGCCGAAATTGTAACTCGCAAATCGCCCAGCGTCTTTAGGATTTACTAAATCGGTTTCTTGATCTCCCCAAGGCCATCCGCCGAACTCTGTTAATTGATATTCGCGGAATGCATCTTGCAACTCTCGTTGGGTGTTCATGACAAACGGTCCGTGTGCTGCAACGGGCTCATTAATAGGCTCGCCTTCCAAGATTAAAAACTGTGCTTGCTTATCACCGTTTTTGATGATAATCTCCTCGCCACCGTCTAAATCTGCTATATAGTTTTTCTGAACTTTATAGGTGTCAATTTCAATTGTACCATCTCCTTCGTAGAAAAACACAAAACGACTCATGCTGCTTGATACCGCTGGAAGCTTGAACTCCGTATTTGGATCCATATCCACTAAAGCAATACCTACATGGTTTTTAGGGTCGGCAGCCCAAGAGTGAGTTAACGCTCCACTGTCTTTCGTACCATAATACTCACCTAAGATTACTTTGGCAATTACTTTTTTTCCTTCTCCTTGTTCGATTACCGCAGTAGGAATCTTCTCCGCCCAAAGCATCTTGTAATTTGGATCGGTTAATTTGTTTTTACCAGGAAGGTTCAACCAAATCTGAAACAAGCGTAGCGGATTCGGCTTATCTTCATGTATCAATGGAAACATTTCAGCATGCAAGACGCCTGATCCAGCACTCATCAACTGTACGTCACCTTGTCCATATCGACCTTTCGAACCTTTGGAATCAAAATGGTCTGCATATCCTTCTGGAACAATGGTCACGATCTCAAATCCGCGATGCGGATGATGAGGGAACCCTGGAATGTTCTGTCCATGATACATACGCCACTCGGCTTTGTTGTCAAAGTCACTTCCAATTTGACGGCCCGCTAAAGATGCTTTAGGACCGAATTTACCGTTTCCTTCAGGATATTTATCGTAATGATATGCACCTAAGATATATGGATCGCGAATAGGTAATCTACCTTCTACTTTTGAAATATTTTTTACTTTCATAATTATTTTCCTTTTTCTAATCTATTGTACAAATCACAGACCAGCCTACGCCGAATTGACATGAAGTTACCAGTAGGTGACTAGTTACTTGATGGTAACTCAAGATTAAAACACGAATAGAGCGAGCTGAATTCTATCCACACTCCAGATTAATGCAAAGGATACTTTGACATTCTGGCAGCAGTGGCTCATTCTATAGAAAAACTAAATAGCGTCTACTTTGTTTAAATAATTATACAGAAAATGAATCGACTTTAGAATAGATTTATTTGAATACGTTTTTTAATTAAAGAAGCGAATTGCTATGGAAGATAATAAAGAATACAACGAGAATCTGCCTCAAGAAGATCAAAAAGTTCCAGAGGTTGTTAAAGAGGAGGCTGATGATAAGCCGGCAGGGCGTAATATCTTTCGGTCGATAATCATTGCGATTATAATCCTTGCAATTATTTACTTTATCTATGTTCAGATGCGTGACGGCGCGTGGTAAGTAAAAAATCAGGTACAATTCGATTGATATTTCATTAGAAAGGTAGAGAATTGCCTAAATATTTATATATTTAGGTAAGCCAATTCAGGCTGTATCAGCTTGGTGATGTGAATCTTACCAATTCACTCGCTTTTATAAACTTAAACCTTTACCCAATGAAAGACCATTTTTCGAGAAGGCAGTTTCTTGCTGCTTCTAGCCTTTTGTTAGGAGGAACTGTTCTTCCAGCATCAGCGACAGCAAATACCGAGGATCTATTAAGTGAATGGATGCCCCATGGGCGCCATGCGAAATTAAAAGTTGCACTAGTCGGTACAGGGTCACGTGGCGCTGGTATGTGGGGACGAGACATCCAGAAGAACTATGCGAATCAGATTACATTTGTTGGCCTATGCGATAAAAATAAAGGTCGTGTAGCTTTCGCAAAGCATCATATCGGCGTGGACTGCCCAACTTACACAGACTTCGAGAAAATGATGAAAGAAACCAAACCGGACTTACTTATCGTTTGTACAATGGATTCAACACATCATCATTTTATTATTCGTGGAATGGAGCTAGGCGCCAATATCCTAACGGAGAAGCCAATGACAACGGATGAGCAGAAAGTTCAAGCGATCGTCGATGCTGAGAAGCGGACGGGAAAGCAATGCCGTGTAACGTTTAATTATCGCTATTCACCTCATCGGGCGAAGATTTGGGAACTATTACATGCTGGCGAAATTGGAGAACTAACCTCAGTCGATTTTCACTGGTATTTAGATACCTCGCATGGCGCTGATTATTTTAGAAGATGGCATCGCCGAACAGAAAATAGTGGTTCATTATGGGTACATAAGGCTACGCATCATTTTGACTTATTAAACTGGTGGATAGAAAGCGATCCAGAGTCGGTATATGCTTCGGGCTCGCTAGATTTCTACGGAAAGAATGGGAAGTTCCGCGCGGATAATTGCCGCGTCTGTCCGCATACCAAAAATTGTGACTTCTATTGGGATGTGACGAAAAGTAAGTACAGCAAAGATCTATATGTCGATAACGAGCAATATGACGGCTATAAAAGAGACGGCTGTGTATTCAAAGAGGATATCGATATTTATGACAAAATGGCTGCAACAATTAAGTACAAGAACGGCGTTCAGGTATCTTATTCATTAACTACGTATTCACCTTATGAAGGATATCGTATTGCCTTCAATGGAACAAAAGGCCGTATTGATGCATGGATTGAAGAGTCCAATAAATCCAACAATGCGGATTATGATGAGCTAGTTGTTTATAAGAATTTCAATAAGCGTGAATTTGTGCGCATACCACATGGTACCTCTGGTCATGGAGGCGGCGATAAATTACTTCAAGATCAGATATTCTTACCTAATGTTCCAGATCCTTTAAAGCAGTCGGCAGGTGTTAGAGATGGAGCCTTATCTTGTTTAATCGGAATTGCAGCACGAAAAAGTATAGAAACAAACGCTGTCGTTTCGATCAGTGACTTGACAACAATAGATTTACAAGTAAAGAAACCTTACCAACGCATGGTATAGGATTCGATAAACTTATCCTAGAAATAACAAGCACAAATGAAACTACTCATCTGTGCTTGTTATTTTTAGACGCTAAAATGGACTATTGCTTTATACCGTACATCAATATTCTCTTAAACGGATAAATTGAAGGAAAGCGTTTAAAATGCGTTGCAATACGCTCTATAAAAGTATCTTTTAATAGCATCTGTAAATCTTGCTCCAGTTTTTCCATGTAAGGGATCAATGCGGAGCCCGCAATAAATTGGTAAAGATCTAAAGCGTTGTCAGCGATAATGGGGTAGGTTTTAATGCTGATATCGATATCCTTTAAACCCTGCTCAAACATGATCTGTGCGTATTGATCCAAAATTAGTACTGGCGATATGCGCCGAAAGCCTTTTAGCTTCGTTTGGAATGGTTCTTCCTGCACAAGTTGATCCAGTAAAATATTGAGGGTATTATCATTCTGCAGGGGCATCTGCACAGCAAATTGCCCGTCCTTATTAAGTTTGGAAATAAGTCGAGGGAATAATAGTTCATGATTGTCTACCCATTGCAATGCGGCATTACTGAAAATTAAGTCCCAACGTCTATCGTCAGCAACAAATGATTCTATGGACTGCTGTTTGAATGATAGTCTTTCCTGAGTAATCTCCTTCGCCTCAGCTAGCATCTCTTCAGAAGAATCAATTCCTAAAAATGTTGTTTGTTTGAACTTCTGCGATAAGAGTAATGTTTGCTCTCCGGTTCCACAGCCTATATCAATAGCATTCGATTGATGATCATCAATGATTAAGGCGGCAAGATCGTAGAATGGCTTATAGCGTATCTCTTTATATTGATTGTAAACGTCCGGATTCCAAGGCATAATTCTATTATTTTCCAAAATTAAGCCAAAGACGTGCCATGTTTTTTAGAATAGGCAGACTAGTCCTAACAAAAAAAAGCCATCCAGAATGGATGGCTTTTTACAAAGCTGATCTATTATTTTTTCAAATACTGATCAAAGTACTTTGCAATCTTATCATACATATGGATTCGATCTTTTCCCATTACGTTATGCTCATGTGTTGGATATAGAAAGTAATCCACTTGTTTTCCGGCTTCAATACATTTTTGTATAAATTCCATACTATGCTGTTGAACAACAACAGGATCTTGTGCACCATGAATAATTAATAAATGTCCTTTCAATTGATCAGCCTTATTTAACATAGACGTCTTTTCGTAGCCTTCAGGATTCTCGTCCGGCGTATCCATATAACGCTCACCGTACATGATCTCATAATATTTCCAATCGATTACCGGACCTCCGGCAACTGCAGCTTTAAAAATATCGTTATGCTTCGTCATAAAGGAGCTGGACATAAATCCACCAAAGCTCCATCCGAAAATACCCATGTTCTCCGAATCTACATAGGCTAAGGATTTCAAATAGTTAATTCCGACTAATTGATCGGCCATTTCTGCTTCCCCTAGGTTTCGATGTGTAACACGTGTAAAATCTCTACCGCGCGCATCAGAACCTCGGTTGTCTAATGTAAAAACAATATAACCTTGTTGTGCCATGTACAGATCAAAATAGCCCGCCGCTCCTAACCATCGGTCAGTAACCAATTGCGCATGTGACCCGCCGTATAAATAAACCATGACCGGATACTTTTTAGTCGGATCAAAATTATTTGGATATAAGATCCTGGCATTTAAAGGCGTTTTACCATCCGCCGAGGTGAAGGATTTCAACTCGATCTTCGGTAATGCTATTTTTCCAGTAAATGGATTTGCAGCCTCTAGGATTGTGCTGCTTTGATTTCCTTTGCGATTGATTATTTGAACCTTATTCGGAACGCTCAGGTTACTATATTGATCCAATATGTAGTTTCCGCTTGTACTGATGGAAGCATTGTGTGTTCCTGCTGACTGGGTTAATGCTGTCGTCTTACCAGATTGTAAGTCCACTTCAAATAAATGGCGTTCTAAACCATTGTTATTCGCCCCAATATAATAGGCTTTCGTCCCCTTAGGATTGAAACCTTGAAAGTCTGTAACGACCACATCTTGGTATCCTAACTTGCGAATGAGTTCTCCTTGAGTATTGTATAAAAATAATTGGTTGTAGCCATCTTTATCCGTTTGATACAGGAATTGATTTGCCTTATTCGGTACAAATGCCAAAGGATGTTGCGGTTCCACCCATGTTGTCGATTGCTCTTCAAAAAGGGTAGAAACAAAGGCACCGGTCTTTGCACTGTATTTGTTCACTTTTAGATGGTTCTGACCACGATTTAATACGCCTACGTATACAAACTCGCTACTTGGGTCCCAGGTAACGATTGTTAAGTATTGCTCTTTCGGTTCTCCGGTTTGTAATCGAATGGTTTCACCCGTCTCAGTATTGAAGATGTTTAATGTAACTTCCTCACTTTTCATACCCGCCATCGGATAGCGAATGTCTTTTACGGTTGCCACACGGGAATCCCACTGAGATAAAGGATATTTGGTAACCATGCTCTCATCCTTACGGTAATAAAGCAAAAGCTTGTCGTTGGCAGACCACCACATCCCTTGATCGATTCCAAATTCGTTTCGGTGTACCACCTCTGTACCATTGACGATACCGTCAACCGTATCCTTTGTTACGAGGATTTTATGTCCCGTAGCGTCGATAATTTCAATATTGTTTCCATTTAAATAGGCGGTTTTATTTTTCGATGCATTACTCATGGCGTTCGCCAATTCGGAAGGCACAGTGCTTAATACGGTCACTTGTTTCGTCGATAGCACATACTTTACTTGATATCTATTTTTCTCACCCGTAATTTGGAAAGCTATGCTGTTCGCATCGATCCATTGGTAATCGTTAGGGAAGCGACGCAATTCTATTTTTTCTGTAGTAATAGCTTTAGCTAATGCGTTTTGTAGGTCTGATTTACTAATTAATTGTTTTGCTTGCCAGTTGTTTTTGGCATCACGAACAAGCAAGTTTTGATAAGTGCTATCTAAGCTAGAAAAGGCATCAACGTTTTTTATCCAATTTGCCCCATAGATCGTTTTTGGAGCGAATTTTCCAGGACCATAGACTGTTTCATCAATACTGAAATTACGCTGTCCGTAAGCCATCGAAGAGCTTAGCAGAAATAATATCAATAGTTTTCTCATTGTAAATAATTTTATGCAGACGAAATTAGGGATTAGTTCTGGTAAATTCGCATGGCAGTACGTAGGAGTTTAAGGATTTTTTTAGGTTCGTTAGCGGCAGTGTTGTTAAATTAATAGCCATATTTGCCTAAAAAATAAGTGAAGATTATTATCTTTAAAAAAAATAAGCTCAAAGCTTTCCGTAGACTTTGCGCTTCTAATAAATTAATTCAGAACCTAAACCCAATAGATATTCAATAATGATTTCGTCCAATTTCATGAAAGCGTGCATACTACTGCTTTGTGTCGCAACGCTGGCCTCTTGCCAACAAAAAAGATCCGGTGATCCTCGTGTACTCGTCTTCAGTAAATCCGATAAAGATACCTTAAACACAAATGCCGAAGGCAGTGCAGCTTTACTCCACTGGGCAAAGGAGCATAAGATGAAGGTTGATACAAGTACGAATGCGACCTTATTCAATGAAGATTCGTTAAAGAATTATTCGGCTGTTGTATTTTTAAACACCTCTGGAAATATCTTGAATAAGTTTCAGGAAGTTGCTTTTGAGCGTTACATACAAGCGGGCGGCGGTGTATTAGCGTTAGAATCGATTCAAAATACGGAAGTTGATTGGAAATGGTATCATCGACTATTTACAGATAAGGATGGACAAGCAGTCTCGCAGCAAGAAGTCGATGGAGGACGTGCTACGTCGATTCAGTTGGAGGATCAGTATTCGAATGCTGTTTTTACCGACAACTCATATCTAACGAATGTTGCCAATAGCTTAAAATATGCCATCGGCAAAAACTTAGAATTAGATTATACGAAAGCAAAATCTAAACCCGTACCTGCTGAAGAAGATTTTACGAAAGTAGCCATGGCTTATGGCGAACTTTTCGAGCCTACAGAAATGGCCATTTTACCCGATTTAACCATACTAATTGCCCAGCGTAGAGGTGAGCTTCTGTTGCTTGATCAGAAGACGAATAAATTAGAGCAAGTCGGAATGTTAGATGTTTATCATGATACCGGTATTCCGAAAGTAAGTGCCGAAGAAGGCTTTATGGGTTTAACTTTGGATCCTGACTTTGCAAAAAACAACTATATATACGCATTTTATAGTCCTAAAGATACTTCGGTTAATCGTCTGTCGCGATTTGAGTTTAAGAATAAGAAGCTAGACTTGAAATCGGAGAAAGTAATATTACAATTTTATTCTCAACGCTATATCTGTTGCCATACCGGTGGATCTTTAGCTTTTGGAAAGGATAATCTACTATACTTATCAACGGGCGATAACTCTACCCCATTTAATGAAGAGGGACAGAAATTCGTAAGTGATGGTTATTCTCCGAAAGACTCGCGTGTAGGACATGAACAATACGATGTACAACGTACATCAGGAAATACAAACGATTTACGCGGTAAGATTCTAAGGATTAAGATAAATGCCGATGGCACTTACGCAATTCCTGAAGGTAACCTATTTAAAAAAGATCAAGCGAATACACGTCCTGAGATTTATGTGATGGGAAATCGGAATCCATACCGTATTTCTATTGACCGGAAAACAGGATTCTTATATTGGGGAGAGGTTGGTCCAGATGCTAGTAAAGATTCATTGGGTCGCGGACCTCGCGGATACGATGAGATTAATCAAGCCCGTAGTGCTGGTTTCTTCGGATGGCCATATTTTATAGGTAACAATTACGCTTACCATGCGCATAATTATGAGACAGGCGAAAAAGGAGCCGCATTTGATCCAAAAAAACCAATCAACGATTCCCGCAATAATACGGGTTTGAGAGAACTGCCAGCAGCTCAAGCCGCATTTATATGGTATCCTTATGCCGATTCCCCTGAGTTTCCACAAGTGGGAAATGGCGGAAGAAATGCTGAAGCGGGACCTGTTTATTATTCATCCATGTTTCCGCAAGAAACGCGTTATCCTGATTATTACGATGGAAAGCTATTTATCTATGATTGGATTAGAGGCTGGGTGATGTTGGTTTCCATGCAACCGAATGGCGATTTTGACAAGATGGA
>JBEBRI010000171.1:0-8220 GCA_040394915.1 Sphingobacterium sp. | reverse complement strand
GCGATCGTTATCGGTTTGCGCTGTTATTTTTTTGTAATTTAAATGCTTCTTTGTTTTACATTTGAAGCAGACTTACAAAAGCTAGATGAAAGCGACATATATTGAGTATAGCGATACCGGCAGTTTTTCCAAGACCTTATTAGCTTATCTGGCGAAACAGCCAGATTTAGCTTCTTATTACGGGAATTTCCCGGATCTGGATGGTTTTAAAAAGCAAATTGAAGAGCAAAAGAAATTCCAATATCGGGAGCTTCTTGTTGATCAGCTAAAGATCCAATATGGCAAGTTGCTGGAGTCTTCCCCTGAAGTCGCTCAAAATCTAGAGCGCTTAAAACAAAACAACACTTTTACGGTCACCACGGGGCATCAATTAAATATATTTACAGGACCCCTATATTTTATCTTTAAGATTATTACAACCATCAAGCTGGCAAATGATCTTAAAGAAAAATTTCCTGAAAATGACTTCGTGCCCGTTTACTGGATGGCGACAGAAGATCATGACTTCGCAGAGATTAATCACACACGTGTCTATGGTAAAAAGATTAGTTGGGATGTCGATGCTTTGTCTGCGACAGGCCGCATGAAAACCGATAGTATGATTGACGTCGTTAAGCAATACTGTAATACGTTTGGGCTCTCCGAGAATTCAAGTAAATTAACAGAGTTGGTCGAAGAGGCGTACTTGTCGAATTTAAGTTTAGCGGATGCAACGCGCACCTTTGTCAACTCGCTATTCAAATCTTTCGGACTTGTAATCATCGATGCAGATCGAACGGCTCTTAAGAAGGTTTTTGCACCGATTATTGAAAAAGATATACTAGAAGAACATAGTTGGCACAAGATTGAAGAAACCTCGAAATCATTGGAGTCAGCTGGATATAATACGCAAGTACATGCGCGAGAGATAAATTTCTTTTATTTAACCGATGAGTTTAGGGAACGTATTGTGCGTACAGCAGATGGTAGGTTTGAGGTACTTCATCAAAATATTTTTTTTACCGAAGACGAGATTAAACAGGAAATAAAGCAAAATCCCGAGCGCTTTAGTCCGAATGTGGTAATGCGTCCATTGTATCAAGAGTTAATCCTTCCCAACTTAGCCTATATTGGAGGGGGTGCGGAAATTGTATATTGGTTACAGCTTAAAGCAAATTTTGATTTCTATAAAGTTCAATTCCCAATTCTAGTACCTAGAAACTCCGCATTGATTACAGATGATAATATTGCGGGAAAGATATTTCGATTAGACTTCACATTTAAAAGTATTTTCAAGCCTGTAAATACCTTGAAGAACGAATATGTGCGCCGTAAGACAAAACATCGGTTAAATCTACAAGATGAATGGATGGAGCTGAATTCAATTTTTGGGAAAATTAAGCTGCGTGCGCACAAAATAGACCCGAGCCTAGGGCCAAGTACTGATGCTGTTAAAGCGCGTCTTAAAAAGGCTATAAACAGCCTAGAGAAGAAGTTGTTGAAGGCTGAGAAAAGAAATCATGAAGATGCGTTGATTCAGATCGAGCGCGTCAAAGATAAACTGTTTCCTGGTGGGGGCTTGCAAGAGAGAACGGAGAATTTTGCTGTTCTGTATATAAAATATGGCGATGAGTTATTCGATGATTTATTAAAAAACTTCCAGCCTCTAGCTTTTAAATTCAGCGTACTCTACTAATGACAAAGTTTGAAAATCTACAACATTCGAATTTTTATTCTTACTACAGCAAGACGGGTCTCTCAGTGGCTGACTTTGAGCAACTAAGTCATCTATTCGAGTTTCGGGAAATTGACCATAATCAACTGATTATGCGCGCTGGAGAGGTCTGTAAGCATATTCTTTTCGTCGAAAAAGGCTTGTTACAACTCTTTAGTTTGGATGAAAAAGGAGGGGAGCACATTATGCAGTTTGCTCCGGAGAACTGGCTTTTAATGGACCGCTCTAGTATGTATTTTAATGAACCCTCTAATTATTACATTAAGGCTTTGGAGCCATCTACCGTCGTGTTTATTCAGCCTAGCTTCTTGGAGGAGGCAGGTAAAATAAGCCATGAATTCACCTGCTTTACGGAAACTTCTTTACAAAGAAATATTCATTTTCTCCAAAGAAGGATTAACTCCTTATTAGCGATGTCTGCAAAAGAGAGGTATTTAGAATTTGTTGCTATGTATCCGCAATTGTTATTGCGTGTGCCTCAGTGGATGATTGCTTCATATTTGGGGATTACGCCAGAAAGTTTAAGCCGAGTGCGAAGAGAAATAGCGAAAGATTCTTTCTAAAAGTGCCTTAGTTTCGAGTGAATTTTCTCTTTTATTAATTATTTGTTATTATTGTTTTTATATCGATTGAATATAGAAACGATGAGAAGACCTATTTACTTCCTTTTTATCGCTTTTATTAGTCTAATTTCCTGTGCTAAAGAGGAGGCCGATCCAAATAGATTTCGAATGGAAGTTGATTTACTGCAAGGTTCCTGCGGTACTATCAAATTAGACATTTCTAAAGGCAAAATGCTTCAAGACTTCCGTGACAATAAATGTGAGCCGAATATAACGAGTCAATATTCTACGGTACTTCCTGAAGAGCAATACGAAAAATTAGTCCACATGGTTGATGATCTTCAGCTGCTTAACCTTCGCCGCAATGATTGTCAGCATTGTGCAGATGGAAAAGATGTCTTTGTAAAGATTAAATTGCGAGGCGAATCGAATCAGTTTACACTAGGTTTTAACCCACAAAAGACTGACGAGGGACGATATGATGAATTTCTTCAGTTTTTAGACGATCATTTAATTCCCAAAAGCACGTTGGAACAAGAATAAGCCAATCATTTGGCGGCAATTTCTATGCTATCGATTTGCATGGAATAAAGCTGTATTGGGTTTCGTTATAGTTAACTTCAATGCCTGTTGTTCCTTCTAATTTGCTAGTTATTTTTAGTTTTTGCTACAGATTTTCACTTTCCATCTTTTCTCACTGAGCATCACGCCTCTCCGACAATTACCATCCATTTTTACCCGTTTCGAATAGCTATATTTTTTACATTTCGATGTGGAAGCTGCTTATTTAGGGATATTATATTGATAAAAGCCAAATGCTGATCGAATTGAAATAATAGTCTTGAGATATTAGATATATTTTAACAGAATGTGCAATCGATTGATGTGTTAATAAATGTTTCTGAGACTTAAGTGGACGCAAAAAATAACTATAAAAAGCGTATCTTTGCACATCTAATTTTTTTATAGCGAAAGTATCCTAAAGAAATTGGATAACAGAACGTTAAACATTGTAAATTTTGCAATTCCATCGTAAAATGAGTAACATAAATTACCAAGAGAAATTCCAGGATCGCCATAACGGTCCTAGCGCTTCGCAAGTAGAGGAAATGTTGACTGTACTTGGCGTTAGCTCTTTAGATGAACTTATTGAGCAAACAGTACCTGCGCAAATTCGTAAAAAAGAACCTTTAAAGTTACCTGCAGCATTAAGTGAGGTGGCTTACCTTGAAAAGGTTGCTCAAATCGCCGAAAAAAATAAAGTATTCAAATCTTATATCGGTCAAGGATATTTCGATGTGATTTTACCAGGAGTAATCCAACGGAACGTATTCGAAAATCCAGGATGGTATACGCAGTACACGCCTTATCAAGCAGAGATTGCTCAAGGTCGTCTTCAAGCGTTATTGAACTTCCAAACGATGGTTTCAGACCTTACAGGGTTAGAAGTTGCAAATGCTTCTTTACTAGATGAAGCGACTGCCGCTGCCGAAGCGATGTTTATGCTATATAGCACACGTAAAAACAAAGACGCTCATACTTTCTTAGTTACGCCAAACATCTATCCTCAAACATTAGACGTATTGCAAACTAGAGCCGTACCTTTTGGTGTTGAAATTCGTGTTGCAGATTTAACGGTAGAAAACCTAGCCGATGATGTATTCGCTGCTTTTGTTCAGTACCCTGCAGCTGACGGTTCTATCGCAGATTATAAAGAGTTCACCGCATATGCGCACGATAAAAACATTACGATCTGTGTTGCTACAGATTTAATGGCGCTAGCACTTTTAACGCCTCCAGGCGAATGGGGTGCAGATGTAGTTGTGGGTAACTCTCAACGTTTTGGAGTACCAATGGGCTTTGGTGGTCCACACGCCGCGTTCTTCGCGACAAAAGACGCGTACAAACGTAATATTCCAGGTCGTATCATTGGTGTAACGTCAGATTCAAATGGAGAATACGCTTTACGTATGGCCCTTCAAACTCGTGAGCAACATATTCGTAGAGATAAAGCATCTTCAAATATTTGTACTGCGCAAGCGCTATTAGCGATTATGGCGTCATTCTATGCGGTATATCATGGTCCTCAAGGTATCAAAAATATTGCTTTAAGAATCAACGACTTGACTAAACTTGCTGATAAAGCCATTCAAGCTTTAGGCTACAAACAAGTTAATACTTCATACTTCGACACCTTGCGTTTTGAAGTTGACAAAGAACTTAGTCCATTGAAGTCAGAAGCGTTGAATCAAGAGCTTAACTTCTACTATGCTGACAATACCGTAGGAATCTCTATTGACGAGACAACTACCTTAGCCGATATTGAAACAATTGTTAAAGTATTTGCGAAGATTAAAGGTAAGTCAGTAAACGATGTTGATGTATCTGCCTTTACAAATGAATTAGGGAACTCGATTCCGGAGGAATTAGAGCGCGCTTCGGAATACTTAACGCATCCGGTATTCAATAGTTACCATTCAGAGAGTGAGATGTTACGTTACATCAAGTCTTTGGAGGCGAAGGATCTTTCATTATGTCATTCTATGATTCCACTTGGATCATGTACCATGAAATTGAATGCAACGACTGAAATGGTTCCTGTTACTTGGGCTCGTTTCGGTGGCTTACACCCATTTGCGCCTGCAGATCAAACAACAGGCTATATGCAGTTGATAAATGAGTTGAATGACTGGTTATGTGAGATTACTGGATTTGCTAAAATGTCTTTCCAACCAAACTCTGGTGCGCAAGGAGAGTATGCAGGTCTGATGGTAATTCGTGCTTATCACCATAGTCGTGGCGATTTACACAGAGATATCTGTTTAATCCCGGCATCTGCACATGGTACTAACCCGGCGTCAGCTTCAATGGCTGGTTTAAAAGTGGTGGTTGTAAAATGTGATGAACGTGGAAATATCGACGTAGAAGATTTAAGAGCGAAGGCGACTGAGCACGCGGCAAACCTAAACTCATTAATGGTGACTTATCCATCAACACACGGCGTATTCGAAGAGCCAATCGTTGAGATTTGTAATATTATTCATGAAAACGGTGGACAAGTTTACATGGACGGTGCAAATATGAATGCTCAAGTAGGATTGACCAGTCCAGGTTATATTGGTGCTGACGTTTGTCACTTGAATTTACATAAAACGTTCTGTATCCCTCACGGTGGTGGTGGTCCAGGTATGGGGCCAATTGGTGTGGCATCACATTTAGTGCCTTTCCTTCCTAACCATGAAGTGGTTGAAATTTCCGGTGAAGAAGGTATTTCTGCCGTATCGGCAGCACCTTTCGGTTCGGCATCAATCTTAGTTATTTCTCACGCTTATATTGCAATGATGGGTTCTGAGGGATTAACGGATGCAACGAAGACAGCAATATTGAATGCTAACTATATTAAAGCACGCCTAGAGTCGCATTATCCGGTATTATATGCGGGTGCGAATGGCCGTTGTGCGCACGAAATGATTTTAGATTGTCGTGAGTTCAAGAACGTAGGAGTTGAAGTTGCTGATATTGCTAAGCGTTTAATGGACTACGGTTTCCACGCTCCAACGGTATCTTTCCCAGTTGCGGGTACTTTGATGGTAGAGCCTACTGAATCGGAATCAAAAGCAGAATTAGATCGTTTCTGTGAAGCATTGATTGCTATCCGTCAAGAGATTGCAGCAGTAGAAAACGGAGAAGCTGATCAAAAAGACAATGTATTAAAACATGCTCCACATACAGCACGTGTTGTAACGGCTGATGAGTGGGATAGACCTTACTCTCGTCAAAAAGCAGCATATCCTGTAGAGTATTTAAGAGTAAATAAATTCTGGCCTTCTGTAGGTCGTGTAAACGATTCTCAAGGTGATAGAACATTAATTTGTTCATGCCCTCCAATCGAAGCTTACGCGGAAGCGTAAGGAGGATTAGGTCGGTTAGTTCAGACAATAGTCATTTGACTTCGGTCAATTAAGCGCCTCCATTTGTGGGGCGCTTTTTATTTGTAATAGCAATTGGACTTTTGAGTCTGTTCAGTGCGCGTATTTTGCCTGCTATTTCTCTTTATCGGCCCCTTGATCTTTTCGGACTTAACTATATCGAGGTATATGCCCCATCCTATAAATTCTTCGGTAAACGTTCTCTTATGCCTTCCGTTTAGCTGCAGTATAGCGATTGCAGAGTCTTATTGCAATTTCTTATCTTCGATCTAATAAAACCTAAAGCGATGAGCAGAATAAACCTATTACTTACAACGTTATTTTTATTGTTGACGGCAATGGCCACAGAGATAGCTGCCCAGAAGAAACTATTTAAGTTTGGGGTAGAGAAAAGTTTCGAGGAGTCAATCATTAATGGGAAGAAGCAAGGAAAACCAATACAGTGGATCGATGTGAATACTTCCGAAAGCACATGGGTACCTAAAGGGAAGGTATTAGTGAACAAGGGCAATCCAATTGGCGTCATTCGTTCAGAGAAAATGTATGAGAATTTTATCATTCATGTGGAGTGGCGACACTTGGAGAAAGGAGGGAATTCGGGAGTGTTTGTTTGGTCGGATGCAGTTCCTGGCAAGAATGATCTACCGATGGGGATGGAAGTCCAGATGTTAGAGTTAGATTGGGTGAATCAACATACCAAGGATGGTGTAGTTCCTCCGATTGCTTATGTACATGGCGAATTATTTGGTACTGGCGGAATGACCGCTTCTCCGGATAATCCCCGTGGCGAACGTAGTAAGTCTCTTGAAAATCGCTGTTTGGGAGTTGGCGAGTGGAATAAGTATACGGTCGTTTGTGTTGACGGTACGGTAAAATTGGCGATAAATGGTAAATTTGTAAACAGCATTCGACTTGCATCCAAACGAAAAGGATATGTTTGCCTAGAAGCCGAAGGCGCGCTGATGGAATTCCGGAATTTTCAATTGATTGAATTGGAACCCGGAATAGATAGACCTGAATTTGTTGTCGATGCGCTTTAAATTGCAGTTAACAATCAGTACATAAATGAATAAATAATGATTAAAAACGTATTTCTGTATTTTGTAATTGTCGTATTTGCGACATCATGTGCTGGTGGAAAATATGCCGCTACTGAGAAAGTATACAAAAAGAAGGCTCAGGAATTTGCAGGGGTATACAAGGAAGCACCGGTGGAGGGGCAGCTTGCAAAAATTGCGACAGATCAAAAAGAGTGGATTGCTTCAACGAACTTTGGCATGAGGAAGCCTAATTATGTCATGATCCATCACACTGCACAAGCCTCCTTAGATCAAACGGTTAAAACATTTCATAATCAGAAGGTAGGCGTAAGCTCACATTATGTGATCAGTCGCGATGGAAAGATTGTACAGATGGTTAATGATTATTTCAGAGCGCATCATGCTGGCGCTGGAAGATGGGGGAATGATACAGATCTAAATTCATCTTCAATTGGTATTGAACTCGACAACAATGGAACAACCGATCCCTGGCCAGATAGTCAGATCCAATCTTTAGTAAAGCTTTTACAATACTTAAAAACAGCCTATAATATCCCTCAAGGGAATTTCATAGGCCATATGGACTATGCACCTTCCCGTAAGAATGACCCATCTAGATTTCCCTGGAAGACACTAGCAGATCAAGGATTTGGATACTGGTATGATCAGCCACTTGATGAAGTACCCGCAAATTTTGATGTGAAAGTTGCGTTAAAAATTATAGGCTTTGATGTGAAAAACCTAGATGCTGCAATTAAAGGATTCAAATACCACTATATTCAAGAGAACCCGAACGTCGCGACATTGAACGAACATGAAATGCGTATTTTATATGCGATTTTTAAGAAATACCTAGATTAGAAACTTTGAATTTAGAATAGCGTATTTTTGCTGTCTTTCAAAGGAAAGGATAACTCCAATGACTAGTCCTGAAAAATAGATACAGTTTTTCAGTGATTAAAAATACATAATTT
>JBEBRI010000170.1:0-8233 GCA_040394915.1 Sphingobacterium sp. | reverse complement strand
TTCACAAAGACAAAGAGGCTGTACGCGCCTATTTCCTGGAATATGTAAATAAGAACACCGTATTCTTTTACACATTGAAGGAAAAGATAGATTATTTGATAGAGAACAATTATTACATTGACTTCTATCAATGGTTTACGTTTGAGCAAATGGAAGAGGTGTACAACTATGTATTCGCTAAGAAATTTCGTTTCGAATCCTTTATGGCAGCCTTCAAATTCTTCCAAAGTTATGCTTTGCGTGACGACTCTGGAGAGAAGTTCCTAGAGCGCTACGAGGATCGTGTTGTCGCTGTTTCATTATTCTTGGCCAGAGAAGAGGGCGTACAGAAAGCTATCGAATACGCCGAAATCATGATTAATCAAGAATATCAACCTGCTACCCCGACATTCTTGAACGCTGGAAAAAAACGATCAGGTGAGCTTGTATCTTGTTTCTTAGATGAGATTGGCGATAATTTGAACGGTATTGGTTACGCGGTTGATTCAGCGATGAAACTTTCATCGATTGGTGGCGGTGTGTCGTTTAACATTTCAAAAATTCGCGCGCGCGGCGAAGCGATCAAGGGTGTGGAAGGACGTGCAGGTGGTGTACTACCGATTATGAAAATCATGGAGGATACATTCTCGTATGCCAACCAATTAGGTCAACGTCCGGGAGCTGGTGCTGTCTACTTAAACATTTTCCACTCGGATATCGAGGAGTTCCTAGATTGTAAGAAGATCAACGTAGATGAGAAAGTACGTATTAAATCCCTTTCTATTGGTATTATCGTTCCTGACAAATTCATGGAATTAGCGGAAAAAGACGAACCATGCTATTTAATCTATCCACATACGGTGATGCAAGAGTATGGAAAGTACTTAGATGAGCTGGATATGGATGAGATGTATGATGAATTAATCACGAATCCAAACGTCAAGAAGAAAAAAATCAATGCCCGTCACTTATTAGTTAAGATTGCGCAAACACAAAAAGAGTCCGGATATCCGTATATCTTCTTCAAAGAGAACACGAATCGAGAGCATGCGTTGAATGGAATCGGAAAAGTTAAATTCTCAAACCTTTGTACGGAGATTATGCAAGTATCTGAGGTATCAGATATTAATATCTACGGTAAGGAAGATACCATTCGCTATGGAATCTCTTGTAATTTAGGTTCATTGAACATTGCTACGGTGATGGACAACAAACGGATTAAAGAGACCGTTAAAACTGCAATGCGTGCATTAACCGTGGTAACGGATGTTACAAACATCGAGATGGTTCCTTCAATCGCGAAAGCCAATAGAGAACTGCATTCGGTGGGCTTAGGCGCCATGAACTTACATGGATACCTCGCTAAGAGCTTTATCATGTATGAATCTACAGAAGCATTAGACTTCGCGAATACATTCTTTATGACCATGAATTATTATTCGATTGAAGCTTCTATGGAGATTGCTAAAGAGCGTGGAAGAACATTCGTTGGCTTTGAGAAATCTGCATATGCTGACGGAACATACTTCGACAAATATTTAAGCCGCGATTATCTACCTAAAACTGAAAAGGTTAAAGAATTGTTCGCCGGTGTTCATATCCCAACCATTGAAGACTGGGATAACCTAAAAGCACAGGTTCAAGAACATGGTATTTACCATGCTTATCGTTTAGCAATTGCTCCAAATCAATCTACATCATACATTATGAATGCTACCGCATCAGTAATGCCAATCGTAGATATCATTGAAGTGAGAGAATATGGTGATAGTACAACTTACTACCCAATGCCATATTTGACAAATGATAATTACTTTTACTTCAAGTCAGCTTATGATATGGATCAAATGAAAGTGTTGAAATTAATTTCGGTTATCCAACGTCATATTGACCAAGGGGTATCGACGATACTTCACACTAATTCAAAAGATTCGACGCGCGACCTAGCGAAGTATTATATCTATGCCCACAAGCTAGGTTTAAAATCCTTGTATTACACAAGAACTCGTAAATCGACAATCGAAGAGTGTATCTCTTGTTCCGCATAGACTGAGGTCAAAAACACATAAGAAATTAAACAAAGGGCTGAATTGCATGTAATACCTTTTACATCGATTCAGCCTCTTTCACCACGATACTGAATACAATGAGCAAACAATTTACCGCTGTAAACTGGAACACGCCTGATAATGACTATGCGTTGATGTTCTGGGAACAAAATATTAAACAATTCTGGATCGATACAGAATATATTCCTTCAAAAGATATCGATAGTTGGAAGGGCTTAAGCTGGGATATGAAAGAATGCTATAAAAAAGCATTGGGTGGATTAACCTTATTGGATACTTTACAATCGCATACAGGGATGCCGAAGATTATCGATCATATCGATTCTCTGCAAAACAAAGCGGTATTATCCTATATGTGTATGATGGAAGCCATCCACGCGAAGTCGTATTCAACTATCTTCACAACAGTATCCACAACAAATGAGATTAATGATGTCTTTGGCTGGGTATCGCAAAACAAGTTCCTTCAATATAAAGCAGCAACAATTGATAAATATTACCGCGGAATCGATAAAGAGAAAGTGTCGAATGAAGAGTTATTCATGGCCATGGCCGCATCCGTGTTATTAGAGTCTTTCTTATTCTATTCGGGCTTCTTCCTTCCTTTATGGTTGTGTGGACAAGGGCAAATGGTTGCATCGGCGGATATTATCAAAAAAATCGTTGCTGATGAATCTATCCACGGTGTATTTGTAGGTTTAATAGCACAAGAAGTTTTTGCAAAACTTCCAAACAAAGAGGAAGTAAAACAACGCTTCTTAAATTTGTTAAATGAGCTATATGAGAATGAAATCAAATATACAGAGGAGCTTTATACCGTCGTTGGTTTAACAGCAGAAGTAAAAGAATATGTTCGTTATAACGGTAACAAAGCGTTAATGAATTTGGGCTTTGATCCGATCTTTGAAGTTAAACAAGTAAACCCAATTGTTTTAAACGGGTTGAACACAGAAACAACACAACATGACTTCTTCTCCAAGAAATCTACAAACTACGAGAAGTCAATGGAAATCGTTCATTTAAAGAATGAAGATTTCGCAATGGACGCAACGGTAGAAATTTAATCGCTAAAATGCATTAGACTTTCGATCAAAGCATGATAATATAAAAAGGCACCAATCGGTGCCTTTTCTACTTTTAAATTGCTTGTTTTTGCGGATTACTCAAGGTGTTAAGCAAGCTTTAAGTTCCATACGAGCGCAATCAAAGCAATCAAAAAGCGAGTTTTTCGACTAGAAAAACTCGCTTTTAACATATTGTAAATACGCTTAAATATTTCCTTTTTTCAATTCATTGACCGCATAGTCTACTGCTCTTGCAGAGAATGCCATATAGGTGAGCGAAGGATTCTGCGTCGAAGTTGAAGTCATGCACGATCCATCAGTCACGAAGACATTGGGACAGCTATGTATTTGATTCCACTTATTCAACATGGAGGTTTTAGGGTCCAATCCCATACGCACGCCTCCCATCTCGTGAATATCCAGTCCTGGAGCTTGGGAAGATTCGTTGCGTTGAATGTTAATAAAGCCAGCCGCCGTAAACATCTCTTCCATCGTATCGAGATAATCCTTCTTCATTTTCGCATCATTATCATCGTAATCAACGGATATTTTTAATTGAGGGATACCCCAGTCATCTTTCATTGACTCGTCTAAGGCCACATAATTTGATTCCTTCGGTATCGTCTCCCCCATCATGTGGGAACCTACTCCCCAGTTACCAAGTTTAGGGTTTAGTAAAGCGTTCTTCAAATCCTCTCCCATCCCAGACTGGTCGGATCCGGAAGAGCGATAGGCTCCAAAACCCGCCGCATAGCCTCTTAAGAAATCGGTCTCTTGTTTGTGGAGATTTCTGAATCGCGGAATATAACCACCTCCCGCAGGATTCTTTCCATCTACCTTATAATCTAATAGGCCTTCATATTCCGCAGATATCCTAGCGCTGTAATTATGGAATGCAACGTACTTACCTAACGTACCGCTATCATTGCCCAGACCATTTGGAAAGCGTTTTGATTTTGAGTTTAATAAAATCAGGTTGCTATTCAGTGCTGCTGCATTTACAAAAATAACCTTAGCATAAAAATCAATTTCTTCTTTAGTGTTTCGATCAATTACCTTCACGCCGATGGCTTTACCCTTTTCATCATCATATAGGATAGAGTGGACAACAGAAACCGGCCTTACGGTTAGATTCCCTGTCTTTGCTGCCCAAGGCAACGTTGAAGCATTCGAACTAAAATAACCGCCGAAGGGACAACCGCGCTGACATAATAATCGATTTTGACATTGTACCCTACCTTGATCAATATGAATTTGGTTTGGTTTCGAGAGATGAGCACATCGAGCGGAAATAACCTTACGACCCGGATATTTAGTCTCGACTTGTTCTTTGAAATATTTCTCGACTATATTCAATGGAAAACCTGGTAAAAATTCGCCGTCTGGAAGTTCTGGTAAACCATCCTTATTGCCAGATATACCAGCAAATCGCTCTACATGATCATACCAAGGTTTTAAGTCGTTGTATCGAATAGGCCAATCTACGGCGAAGCCATCTCTGGCAGGGCCCTCAAAATCAAAGTCAGACCAACGCTGGGTCTGTCTAGCCCACAGTAAAGACTTACCCCCAACTTGGTAGCCACGAATCCAATCGAATGGTTTCTCCTGAACATAGGGATGCTCCGTATCTTTCACAAAGAAATGCTGCGCATCTTCGCGGAAGGCATAGCATCTACTTACAACTGGATTTTCTTGTTTGACATCGAATGGAATTTCATTCCTATGTTCGAATTGCCATGGGTACATATTCGTGGTCGGGTAATCTTTAACATGTTGAACATCTCTGCCACGTTCTAATACTAGCGTTTTTAAACCCTTTTCACATAACTCTTTTGCAGACCAGCCGCCAGAAATACCGGAGCCAATAACAATAGCATCGTAGCTACGCACTTTCGAAGAATCAATATTTAGATTTGCCATACTTTACACCTTAACTTTCATCGCACCATTATACCGACCAGGTACCAACTCATAGATTAATTTATTCTTCATCACATATTCTGAGTTCAAATAACCTTGAATTGTACGCTGCTTTAGCATTTTAGAGAATACATCTTCTGGAGGAAGCCCCTTTAGATAGGCTTGAATCTCTGCATTACCTTTGCCTTTGACCACTTCTGCGGCTTTCAAACCCGCCAAAAAAGCCTTTTGATCGTCAGGACTCGCACAATCATCCAACATCTTCATTACGAAAAGATGCAGATTCAAATCTCTTGCGCCGGGCGTATCGGTTTTCGGAATAAGGCTTTCGGTTAATTCGGCTAGAAAATCTTCATCAGATTTCTTCAGTTTAATATGATTAAGTGCAATAGTCGTCGACTGACTAGTAAAATCACAGGAGGTTGCAATCATCATCCCCCCTGCGACGACAAAAAGCTGCTTAATCGCGGTTCGTCTATTCATAAGTTTACAATCAATAGATTTAAATGTACGAATAAAACCGAGAAATAGGAATGCTAAATCGTTTAGAAAAATAAACTTTCTACCTCTTTTAAGGAATAGGCGAGTCTATCGGCATGAGCTAAGCGTTCGCGTTCAACTTCTTGCTTAGAAACACCCACACAAAACAATCCCGCTTCTTTAGCTGCCGTACAGCCTGTACGGGTATCTTCCACTACCAAGATGTGTTCCGATGGCATAGCGAGCTTCTTTGTGGCCAATAAATAAGGCTCTGGGTTAGGCTTTGGTTGATCAACCGACTCTCGCGTGACGAAGAATGAGAAGTAATCTAATAGTTTGTGTTCCCCGAGAACAATATCTACTGTTGCTTTATAACTCGAAGTAACTAATGCTGCCGTCAGGCCCTTAGACTTAACGAATTCCAAAAGCTCTTGTGCATGAGGCATCAATCGAATGCTGCGCATATCCGCTTTTGCGTAACTTGCGCGAGTTGCATTCCACATTTCTTGCACGTCAATCTTCAAATTAAAATCCTTATTCAGCATGGCAACATTATGCGCCAAGGTATGTCCGGCGAAGTTGGATATCCAATCCTCAAAAGTGATTTGCAATCCATAAGCATCCGATAAAATCGGTGCCCAATTACTAAAATAAAAGTGTTCGGAGTCTATCAAAGTACCGTCTAGATCGAATAGTACCGCTTTAAAATTATTCATATGACAAAGGTACTCATTGTTAGATTAACAAATTGATAAATACACTTGACCTCACAAAGCTTTGCTATTCGCTTCCTTTTGACGTTTCCAAATTGTCCACTTTACGAAGCACCTACTTACGGAAATCTTGTTATTCCATACTAGTTTTCCTAAGTTTGTTCAAGCAAATGGAATTCGTTTTCCTAGTATTACTTCAATCTTATCATTCATGAAAATAATAGCGGTAGGCCGAAACTACATAGATCACGCAAAAGAATTAAACAATCCAGTTCCTGAAAAACCAGTTATCTTTCTCAAGCCAGATACTGCTGTCTTAAAAGACAACAAAGATTTCTACTTCCCTGACTTTTCCAAGGATGTCCATTACGAAGTCGAAGTTGTATTACGCGTTTGCAATGAAGGTAAACATGTATCCAAGAAGTTTGCACATAAATATTACGATGCAATTGGATTAGGAATCGACTTTACAGCTAGAGACATTCAAGCAGATCATAAAGCAAAAGGGCTCCCTTGGGAACTTGCGAAAGCATTCGATCACTCCGCGGTGATTAGCGACTTAATACCGAAAGATGACTTTCCAAACATTCAAGAACTATCTTTCTCACTGACAAAAAACGGGGAAACAGTTCAAGCCGGAAACACAAGAGACATGATCTTTGATTATGATAGTCTCATAAGCTTTGTATCTCAATATATTACCATACGCAAGGGCGATTTAATTTATACAGGTACACCTGCAGGTGTGGGTCCTGTACATATCGGCGACAAACTGGAAGGATTTTTGGAGGGTAAATCCATGTTTGTATGCCAAATAAAATAATATGAGAAGAACGTTAATTGCACTACTACTAGTTTCGACTTTGGGATTTTCTACCCAGGCGCAAAATAAGAACATCTATACATCCCGTGATTACCCTCAGGGATATTTTCGAAATCCCTTAAACATTGCGCCAGATGCTTCGGGTACCTTTGGAGAATTACGTTCAACTCATTTTCATGCGGGAGATGATTACCGTACGCAACAGAAAATCGGGCTTCCTTTGCATGCTGCTGCTGCCGGCTATGTTTCAAGAGTAAGAGTGCAAATTGGTGGTGGTGGAAATTCTGTGTACATCGCCCATCCCAATGGTTTTACTTCTGTTTACCTCCATATGGATGGATTTAATGAGGCCTTAACGAATATTATTCGTGCCGAACAATATAAACAACAGCGTTTCGATGTGGATTTAGAATTGAAAGAAGGACAGGTAAAATTGACCAAAGGACAATTCATTGGTAATGCTGGTAACACAGGCGGATCCGCAGGCCCCCATTTACATTTCGAGATCAGAGATACAAAGACACAAAGACCGATAAACCCACAATTATTCGGTTTACAGTTTGCCGATTCCTTTGCGCCAACAATCAATGGTGTAATGGTTTACGATTTGAACGAGCCTATCTTTAACGAATACACCGGTAGACGCTATCAAAATATCAAAGCATTAGGTTCTGGACGCTACAGCTTAGCCTCAAGTGCTCCTATTTCTGTAAACGGAAAGTTTGGACTCGGCATCAATAGTATCGATAGACATCGAGCAGGTGGTTTCCAAAACGGGGTATATTCAATTGATTTATTCTTAGATGGTCATCCGGTATCCACTATCGTCTTTGAGGAGTTAGATTTCAACACCTCTCGCGGCATTCATTCTTATATTGATTATCCACATTGGAAAAAAACTAAGGTTAAAGTACAGAAAAGCTTTAAGGATCCTGGTAATCCAATCGAAATATTCAAACACCTTGAAAACCAAGGGATCATTGAGTTAAAGGATCAAGAGGTTCATGACATTAAATATGTCGTAAAAGACGTTAAAGGGAATTGTTCGGAGCTAAACTTTCAGGTAAAGAATAATCCGAATTATCAGCCGAAAGCAAATCCAATAAAAGGTGAACACTTCCTGTATAATAAAGAAAACAAGTTTTCCGCAGACCACGTACAACTTGAAGTTCCCACCGAAACGCT
>JBEBRI010000169.1:0-8359 GCA_040394915.1 Sphingobacterium sp. | reverse complement strand
GCAGTGGCTTGGCGTTTGCGACTGCCGTAGCCGCAGGCTCCGCCTCTTGGGCGGAAACCTGCTTCACGGCATACAAACACATGATCGTTGCTACAGCCAATAGGCTGCTATATATTTTTGAAAGGGCATACCCCTCTCCTATGAGTAAATTTAATTTCATTCAGCATTGGTTTTTAACGGTTTAAGAAAATATTATTTCCAGAACCGACCACCAGTACCGAAGAAATTCTGGTATTTATTTGCAGGTATAAGAAAAAGCGACTACTTTTAGCGTTGACATTATATACCGAAAATAGACACCTTCTCCAACCTGAACAAAAATGGAGTTTTCAATCAGCATTGGGGTCGGTAGCAACCGAGGAAGCTGGGCTTTTTATTTACCTTGTTTCAGGGTTTGGTTTTTTACGCTATCCCCTACTCGCTTCCGCAGTTGCAGTATTCTAAATATTAAATCGGATGTCGCTTTACGTTCTTTGTAAGGATGCGATACGCGATGCGTAGCTGCACCTCGTTGAGGTGAGCTTCGGCGGTCTGGATGTGGTTTAAAATCGTCCTTTTCATAATCACTTTGGTTATGATTTGAACGACGTAGTCTTGGAGTGTCGAATACCTCTCTTTAAAAAAGCAAGGGGTGACCGCACTTTAGATCTGAAGGTGACTAGCCTTTGTCGTCTACGTCTACACGAGACGCATGACTCTACCCTCTAAAGCTTACGCGAATCACCCACATGCTATATGACAAAAGTAGGAAACTTTTTCAAAGCATGGGGCGATCACACGGCTCTCTCGGGGTAATTCAGTCGTTTACAGATCGAGAAAACATCGTTCATCAGGGCAAAATTGCCGTGATTATCAATCGCTGACACAAATATAAAAACAATGTTTTAAACCCCCAAATATTTGGTGGTTAAATTTTAAAGTATGGTCGAAATTCATCAGACAAAAGCTATCTTCCGGATAGAATACGAATTGATATCAAATGTAAAGGTTTTCCGTGACAAGAGAGGATGGTCACAAGAGGTCTTGAGCGGTAAAATGGGCTTTGCGGTAAACTTTGTAGGCAAATGTGAATCTTTAGACCAACCAGAAAAATACAATTTACGACATATAGGGATTTTGAAAAGAGTATTCAGTTTCAAAAGCCTTGACGAATTTTTCCCCAACGGAATACCCGATGATGAGCAGATCGTTATTCGATATAAGAAAGTGCCCAAGAAGAAAGCTGATGGAAGTGATTCCAAGATAATGGAAAATGTAGTGGTAGAAATTGTTGTTGTCGATGGCGAGACGAAAGCGGAGGTTAACAAGCTAAATAAAAAAAGGACTGATGAATAGAATTTGGCTAGTTCACATACGATGACTCTATAGATAATAAACCGATTATATTAGCAACCTACCCAATCAACCGAAATGAATCATGGCTATAATTAGATTTCTAAAAGAACAAAAACTTACAGACTGGATACAAGTATGCTGTTCACTATTATTAGTGTTAGCCGCATTTTGGGCTTTGTTCACTTGGAGAAATCAAAAAGAGTATGAAGTTGAAATTTTGGGAACTTCGAATGCGCCAAGACATTTTGAGACATTCATGAATATCTACGCGATTAGTGAAGAAGGGTTGTTGGATGGTCAACGGATGGAATTATCAGAATTCGTCGCAAAACAAGATAAATTAATCGAGCATAACCACAAGTTTTTGAATCTGTTAATCCACAAAACACTCATAGATAACAACAAAGAAAGGTACCAGAGTGAGCGTGATCTTATGATTGAACATGTAAATCTGGTATTATCAACCTTTAAAAAGAGGCCCGATAAAACCCTATACCAATTCTATCACAAACTTTACACAGAGATTAGGGCAACTGATGTACGCCTGGAGTTGTCCAGTATGATATTATATTCCTTAAAAGATGATGGTATTATTTCTGACAACGATGTTTCAGATTTGATGGAACATGCTAATTGGTTAGACGATTCCATCAAAAACACTAAACCCAACTTGTTGTCGATTCATAAGTTACTAACAGAACTAATTGATTTTTAACAAAGGTAAACTCAACCTTTTATATCTCATTCTATGATATCAAACACGAATACAGACCTATGATGAAAACCCGAAATTAACTTTGGCAACTTAATTAGTGAACGTATGTTATTCAAAGAAATTCTAGATGCAAAATATAAAGAATTGCGTCCCCAATTTGAGGAGTTGTACCATTTGATAATCAAGCGACAAACACATGAGGCCGATTTACTTCTTGTCCATCTGAATGCGTTTTACAATCCTGAAGTACACTCTTGGGATAACCTGAGCGAAAAAATGAGTCCTTATACGTTTGGGCCAAACCATGAAGGGCATTCCGAAATCACACATCACGATTTTATTGGCGAATATGTCAAGCGTAATATTTCAGGTAAAACTCTAATTGATTATCTTAAAAATTTCGAATATTCGGAAGACAGGAGAGAGGAAATAGACAGATTAAATTTTGACGAATTTATATCTATTCAAACTGAAATGCTTATTTATCTTAAAATATGGGAATCAGACACCTTTATTAAAAAGTTCTTTCAGCTTGCTAAGCTATCGGAAGGTAACGCTTACGACTGGCATTATAAACTGATGACCACCAGTAGAGAAAAGGGAGCTACGGGGACTAGAGACGTAATAATCAGGAGTAAAATACGGGATAAATTTAAAGTTACTATTCCCAGGTTGTATGATGCTTTTAAAAATACATACAATTTTCAAATCAGAAATTCGATTGCACATTCCCAATATTCCATACTAGGACGTCATATTCAGCTTAACAACTATGTTAAAGAAGATCGATTTAGCCAACTGCGTGGATTGACCTTTGATGAATGGGTGGACAGGTTTCATGAAACTTTGGTATTATACACCTTGTACCACGAATTTTTAGATAATGTCAATTCCAATTATGGGACCGTTGCCTCTCAACAGGGCGATACAATTACTGTTAGGATTACGAGGAAAGACCCCCATGATCAGGTAGAATACAGGTCTATTTATTACCGGGATGTATATAAAGATTGGGGTTGGTATCCTGACTAGTCGTACATAACAAAACCGTATTTATCAAGTTCGACTAAGCAGAGATGAGCGATTCAACAGGTGTACAAATTTTAAGATGACTGTATTCCCCTATATAACGCAATACAATTGTTTCCGAGCCTTTACGGTAACCCGTAATGTAACGTCAACTAAATCTGCAACCTTTGGATTTTGGGGTTGTTACATGCGAGACGATTATTTTAAAATGGCCAACTAACCATTGACGATGCTGCACAAGGCAAATATCTTTTTTAATAGTGTCTACAAACACACATAAGTTTGATTTTGATTTAGGGAAATGGCTGATGCGTAATCATTTCTCCATATTTTTTAAAGTTTGGATTTCAATAAATTAGTTTTTACTTTTAGCGAAACCAATTGTGACCCGGACCTGAAGTAAGTGAGATTTTGGTAAAAAAGGACAGGAACTTACAAAGTATCGAGAACTTAATTTTTATAAGCCTCAAACAATGGATTCCGATAAGCTCTGGACTGATCATATCATACCATTAAAGGGTAAAGCAATTTTTACTGCGAAAAAAAATAAGAAAAACACCATTGACGAAATTACAAACGACTATTTGATTCGTATTAGTTCGAATAATAGGAAAAGTCCAAAAATCCCGAAAGCTCTTTTTGCTGATGTTTATGAAAAACTGAGGAAGGAAGAAGTTATAACCCGCGAGCAAATTAACTCTGACTATCAAGGACGCAGATCATCAATCGTAGCCGTAGTATTGAGGCGGCTTCCTGATGTGAAGGTTAAGACGAAACCTGTGAGATTGGATTATAAATCGTGACCAACTAACTATATTCCACAAACAACACTTTGATATGGATTACGATGATATAAAAAAGATAATTGAAAGTTGTCATTTAAACTTTTTGGTTGGTTCCGGTGCGTCCAAACCATTTTTAGAAACACTGTATAATATTGAGCAGTTGTTGACTGATCTATCAAACGATACCGTATTAAATACTGACCAACGAATAATATTAGATGCTTCAATCAAATATTTTTATTTTAAAAGGTGTATCGAAGGAAATTTACACATTGTGGAAAATGCACCTTCTGCAGAAACGACTCAAAGAAATTATGATAATTGGCTTACTTCACTATACACAATATTAACAAAAAGGCGAAGTAACTTGGTAAGTAAACAAATCAACCTGTTTACAACCAATATGGATATCTTCCTTGATTGGTCCTTGGAGAATAATCAGTTTTCATACAATGATGGATTTTTTGGCAGAATGAATCCAATATTTGGTACAGGTAATTTTCATAACACCATTAAAAAAACAAGTACGCATTACGAATACCAGTCAGAAATACCACTCTTCAATCTCTTTAAGTTGCATGGAAGTGCGAATTGGAAGTCAAACAGCGAGAGAATATGTTATGATTACAGTTTCTCAATTTTAAAAATTATTTCTAGCTCGTTGATTAAAAGCGATGATTTGTTGATCATTGAAGAAGAAATAGAAGGAAGACTAAACAGATATAGCTTAGACGAGCTAAAAAATCAACTTTCTCAAAAGAAGCTCGTCAAAAAAAAAGAACATGAGCATTTCTTATGTGCATATCAAGACTTGGTAATGATTAATCCAACCAAGCAAAAGTTTGAGACCACAACGAGGGATTTAACATTCTATGAATTATTGAGGATGTACTCAAATCACTTAGAGAGAGAAAACTCCGTCCTTTTCGTCATTGGATTCTCATTTGCAGATGAGCATATTAGGGAAATCACTAAACGCGTTGCCAATTCAAATCCAACGTTGCTAATAATAATCTTCGCGTATGACATAGAATCGAGAAATAAAATAGAAGAGCTATTTCCTGAGAGACCTAACATTAAGTATGTTTCAAATGACGGAGAAGATGAGGCAAAATACTCTCTTTACGAAATAAACGAAAGGTATTTCAAGCGACTTGCAAACGAGCTAGAACAACAAAAAAAGCGGTAGAGCCTGACAACAAGCACAAAGAAGAAGACCAACTAGAAAATGCAAACAAAGAAATTAAGTCTTGACGTCGTATTGAACATTGGAAAGGTTATTTCAGTTAAAGGAAGGACTGTGGATGTGCTAGTTAGTAAAACGAAAAATGCTTCAATTCTGCTTTATGAAGGAAAAATTATCAAAAATGTTTCTGTTGGTGGTTACATAAAAATTGGGAAAGGGTTCACAGAACTTGTTGGAAAAATAGACGGCGAATATATAACTGAAGACAATAATATTTTAAATAAACCTTATAAACATGAAAAAGAAAAAATAAACAGAGTCCTTAATATAAGTTTATTAGGTTATTTTGAAAACAGTGAATTCAAACAAGGGCTAAAAGAGCTTCCATTGATTGACAATGAATGCTTTCTGTTAACACAAGAGGAATTAGACGCCGTCCATAACTTTATTAAAAGGATAAACGGGATCCCAGATATCAAATTGAAGATTGGTAGATTGGCGCGTGAAAGCGGAAAAGATATAGAAATTGGAATCAACAGCCTATTTGCTAGCCACATAGGGATATTCGGCAATACTGGAAGCGGCAAGTCTTATACGCTCGCGGGAATTTACTATCGATTATTTCAAAGATTTCAGGGCCAACAGAAGTTTAAGCAAAATGCTAAGTTTCTATTAGTAGATTTTAACGGGGAATTTTCGGAAACCATGTGCATTACAAAAGAGAAAAGAGTTTATAATCTGTCGACTAGAAAGAATATTGAAGACATCAAAGAGACAGACAGAATTCCCTTGTCCGAAAATATTCTGTTAGATATAGAGCTCCTTTCAATTTTGTCAAACGCAACAGATAAGACCCAAAAACCTTATGTTTCACGAATGGTGAAACTGTTCAAAAAAGTACATATTCAAAATCAGCCTGAAGAGTATTTTAAAGGTATTTTGAGAAATAAAGCAAAAGACATCCTCAGGATGAGCATAAAGGATAAAGCTTCTTCCCTTATCGACTATTTAGCCTCTATTCTGATGGATGGCAATATTTCGTCTTCAGTTACTGATGAGTTAATTAATACAATTGAATGGAATAACACCAATAAACATTTTATGCCAAAGGGTGGAATCTCTAGAGGCCTGTCGGATAGTGAAATCGAAAACACTCCACTTTATCAAATGATAGAGAATTACTCCTTCCCGAAGAATAAAATCAAAAAAATTATTCATTTTTTCTATTTACAGTTAATTTTTGATTTGTATAATGACAAAGCTTTGTATGAACACATCGGCCCAGCTATTAATAAATTAAAAAGTAAAACAGGTGATTTAGAAAAAGTGTTTGATTTTGAAAATCAAGCCAATAATTTTTTCTCGGACAGTAATTTTATTGTTCTCAATCTAAATGATTCAAATATCGATATTAAGAAAATTGTTCCTCTAATTCTTTGTAGACAGATATATTCCGAGCACAAAATAATTAATCGACAAAATCCCGGTAAATATTTAAACATAGTCATTGACGAAGCCCATAATATTCTTTCCTATACCTCTGAAAGAGAAAGCAGTACTTGGAAAGACTATAGGCTTGAGACATTCGAAGAAATAATTAAAGAAGGGAGAAAATTTGGTGTGTTTCTCACTTTGGCCAGCCAACGACCATCGGATATCTCGGACACGATAATTTCACAACTACATAATTATTTTTTGCATCGACTTATCAACAACAAAGACATACAGTCCATTGAGCGAACTATCTCTTATTTGGATAGGGTCTCGTTTGAGTCTTTACCCATTTTGCCGACAGGCACTTGTATTTTTGCAGGACTAAGTGCTCATGTTCCTGTCATAATAGAGATTGATGAAATAACAGACAAATCAGCCGAGCCGATGAACAAAACGATAAAACCAACGGATTTTTGGGTTGATTAAAAACACTAAATAGATATGGCGAAATGCTGATTGATAATATCATTGAGAGCATCGAAAGCGCTTTAGCCAATTCTAAAACGATTAAAGATTCCTTGAACTAGAACTACACAACGTTTTCATGAATGATTTTTTAAACGAGAATATCTTTGACGTCGATTGCGATTTATTATTAATACCGATTTCAACAGCTGGTACCATTTCTAATTCTTTTAGAAGTGGTTTAGAGGAATTAAATATTGCAACAGATCTTTGGGAACATAAAGATTATGAACTTGGCGATATTAAAATATTACCGAAAAAATCAAAGGGTAAATTCATAGCTTTTGTTTGTACGGTCGACGGATATGATGGAGCTTATTATGCAATCAGATTAATAGGGAAAAGACTTGCAGAAAAAGTAACGGAATTAAAAGATGTTAGGGAAATAGCTACTCCAATATTAGGTACGGGAGCAGGTAAACTTCAACCGCATCTAAGCCTAAATATTATGCGTTCTGCATTCTATGAAAATAAAAATGTTGAAGGTATTCGGTTAACTTTTTGTACTCCTGATGAAGAAATATATTATTCAGCAAAGAGCCATACTTTAGATGTAGATACTCCTAGCGGACAACTGGTTATTGAAGCCGAAATTCCTAATATTCATATCAATGAATTAGTAGAAAAAATTCAATATGATAAAGAATTTTATTATGAATTAGCTGAAAGAAAATTTAATGAATATATCAACCATGAATTGCCTAAAGATTTTTATGAACAATTATCGAATCAATTTAAGTCTTCAGGAATTACCTTCAAAGAATTCATCAACTCTGATTTATCTAAAGAACAATATGAATTCACAGTACTATGTGGTGAATTAATAGCTTACATTGATTTTAATGCATATCACAAAAACATCTGGAATAGATATCCTGATAAACGTGTATTAGCTAAATCTGCTGTTTATCAGAATAATTGGTTTTTGAATTTAATCAAATTTAAATTGACCAATAAACTAAATTCTTTAAGTCCAAGTATTAAAAATGCACTTGCATACTTGAAGTCCCCCAGCCATAATCTCACAATGCTTTCTGAAAATCATAGAAAGAACGTTTTCGAGAATATTTTTCCTGATAGAATTTATAATGACGGCTTTGAAGAAACAGTACTAAGTTTTTTTAGAAGATTAGGAATAAAAATTCAAAACCCTAAAAATTTTGGTGCGCTTTGTAGCCGTGTCCTTTACTTACCTTTTATTAAGCCTATTTGGGACGAAATCATCACAAAAGATAACACTTTTGAAGACACCTTAATATACACAGATTTGTCATCGGCAAGCTTCTTAATTGAGGAATGTTTAAGAACCAATTCAAAAATATTAGATCTTGGGAATTGTGGGTTAAGAAA
>JBEBRI010000168.1:0-8462 GCA_040394915.1 Sphingobacterium sp. | reverse complement strand
ATAATTGATTAATTTTCTCATGGCTTCCAAGTATAAGATACAACAGAACTTGCAGGTGCTTCATAGCTAAAATGGTTCTTTCCATCGCTTAGCGTAATACGACTTGCTTCGCCAGAATCGTTTAACAAAACAAAGGCATAGCTGCCATCAGTATTTTTGAAAGCTGAGTACGCCAGACCAATAGCGTTGTAACCTTCCGTAGCAATACGAACGGCTCCAGGCTTTACAACCGATGACAGATGCCCTATTATATAGTAGTGTGAGTTTTTGCGAATAGTTTTATAATCGTGTTTGCTGATATCAACCGCACCGTAACAGGTTTGGCATCCGCCCTCCCGATTAGGGCCTTTATCTGTATCCAACATTAAGTTCCATACGATGACACCTCTAGCCCAGTTGTTTACCGTACCTAGCGCAACTTCACGCATATCTTCGATTAATCGCTTGGCTAAATTATTTCCATCGTTCCAAGTACCTATTGATGTTTCTGTAAAAATCAATTCTTTGTTTGGTGCTTTCGCATGGACATCCAGTAATTCCTTCTTATCTCCTCCGTAGTTATGGTAGGCCGCCCCTGCGAAGAATGCAGCAGCAACGGCATCTTCGTATATTTTTGCGGGATAATCTTGTTGATCGGCGATATCATCATAATTGTAGTTATGATCAAAAGCGTAGATTTTTGTGTTCAGTCCGGCCGCTTTTAATTTTGGCCCTAAGGCTGTTTTAACAAAGGCTAATTGCTCTTGCCAAAACATAACCATCGATGCGGAGTTTTTATGGTTTAATGGCTCATTTTGAGGGGTAATGGAATAGATATTAATCCCTTGTGCTGCCATCGCTTGGATCCATTTCACGAAATAGGTTCCATAATCCTGATAATATTTAGGATTCAAGTGCCCTCCAGTCCAAGAATCGTAGGCTTGAAGATCCGACAAATTGTTCACCTTCATCCATAGAGGTGCGGTCCAAGGCGATCCCATGATTTTGATACTTGGGTTAATCGCTAAAATTTCTTTCAATACTGGAATTACATATTTTAATTCCTCTTCCTGCAGTGCAAAATTGGCGATTCCTGGTTTGTCATTTAAGGTATACTCACTTAACGAAAAGTCGGAACATCCAATAGCGATACGAATATAGCTTTGGCCCATTCCTTCGGTTGGCGAAAACGTCTCTGTTAAAAACTTCGTACGATCAGCCGCCGTCATTTTTAATAAATTATATGCGGTAGACCCCGTGATGGCCGAACCAAAGCCATCCATGGTTTGATATTTTGTGCCTTCTACGAGCTTAATCGTCTTTGGCGACATATTGGAAGTCTTACTGAAGTTGACGAACGTTTTTTCAAAATCATGACTCAAAGACGCCGTTGTAGTAAAGATCTTTACATCGCCTGATTGTGGGCCTTGAGGTGGCTCAGGTGTCACATTAACGGCATCATTGCCACATGCGATGATTACTGAGCTATATATGGTTCCTAATAATAGAAGTTTCTTTAAATTAAACATAGTGTAGAATATTAATAACCTGGGTTTTGATTAATTTTAGGATTCTGATCGATGATACCCTGTGGTATCGGCATCTTATACGAATTCTCTGTAAAAGGGTAAACTTGAGGCTTGCGACCGGAATCTCTCGCGAAAACACTGTTCATCACAGATTCCACTTTGTTTAGGCGAACGAGATCAAACCAACGTTGTCCTTCAAACGCTAATTCTAATCTTCTTTCCTTGAGAACGGCTTCCAACATAGCCTCTTTATTTCCTCGGACACTACTTGCTAATTTTGGAAGCTTTACACGCGCTCTAACCTTATCAATAATCTCTGCTGCAGCCGATAGATTCGCCGTATTGCCCATAATTAACGCTTCCGCTTTTAAGAGTAGAATGTCAGCATATCGATATTTAATAATATTACTAAACGCAGAACGGGTCTTATACATAAAAGGGTAGTTGCTCGAAGGATAGTAATTGCTCCAACCTGTTTGGTAATAAACAATGGATTCATTCGCACGAATTTGATCGTTCTCCGTTTGAAAAGCTTTGATCAGATCGCGTGATGGGGTTACCCATTTTGCCCATGTAAAATTGCTATCCCAATTGGATAAATCGCGCCCAAACATCCATGTGACCCAGTTTCCATTTCCCTGCGAATAATGTGCTTCTAGGATTGATTCCCGTGTATTGCGTTTTTTAGGATCTGCCGAACCTTCAACGACGCCAAATAAATCGCTGTAATCAGCCTCTAGATCAAATCCATCCGCGGCGAGATCATCTGCATATTGAATAACCTTAGCATAATCGCGTAGAGGTTTTTCCGCATATACTTTCGCCAAAATAGCTTTGGCTACGGATTTAGATAGCTTGGTCTTATCACTACTGTTATTGGAAGGTGCATAAGGTATAGCTTCGGTTAAATCTTTAACAATCTGCTCATAAGCTTCTTTCTCGGTTTTTTGTTCCGGGAAATAATCGTCGTAAACATCTTCTAAGGTCTCTTCGGTAATATCTCCCCCTACCGTCGTGGTAACAGGGATGTTTCCCCACAATCGAACCATATCGAACATAATCATGGCGCGGAAAATCTTTGCCTCCGCTTTATATTGATTGCGTAGCGCCGTAGTCAAGGATTGGTCGGTCACCGAATCAATATTGACTATTAAAACATTCGCGCGTCCGATATCCTCCATAAATCTTCGCCAATCACGTTCCAGCACGGAATTTGAACCCTCGATACCGTTGTTCTCAAAGGGCACTACTTCGGCTCCTGTAGTACCTGCATAGGCATTATCTGCGTGCGACTCAGCGATTAGTAGCTGATCCATATACCAATGTTCCTGTCTGTCACGCAGTTGATTGTAGATCGTTGTCATTTGATTATCTACAGCAGCCTTATCTTTGAATACTACTGTTTTTCCCTCGTTATTGACCCCTTCAGTCACATCTGAATATCCGTCCAATGGATCTTTATCCAACGAACAGCTGCTTACCAAAACAAAAGCCCCCAGCACTAGCCATATATATTTGAAATTTCTTTTCATCTTTAACACATTTAAATCCTAGAATTCCATGCTTAATCCAACAACAAATGATTTGCTCTGCGGATAAGTCCCCCAGTCAATCCCCTGAATTGCTCCATTATTTCCCCATTGATTTACCTCTGGATCAAAACCTTTATATTTAGTCAAGGTCAATAGGTTTGTCGCAGAAATAAACGGCTGTAACTTACTGATGCCAGCTCGGCCTAAGGCTTCGGATTTAATGTTGTACGACAGCGCAACGTTCTTTAAACGTAAGTAACTTCCGTCTTCCACAAAATAGGTGGAGTTTAGCATATTAAACCCTGCCTTCGGAACGTCCGTCACCTGCCCCGGCACTCTCCAACGTTGTAAAACCGCTACTGTCTGGTTTTTCCCATCATACATACCTTCGGTTTCCATACGAGAGGCGTTGAAGATATCATTGCCCTGGGATCCTTGAATAAATAAGCTGAGGTTAAAACCTTTATAGGATAAATCGTTCGTGAATCCATAAGTGAACTTTGGATTTGGGTCTCCAATGAATGTACGGTCAGACACCGACAATCGACCATCATTATTTAAATCTCTATATATTAATTCGCCGGTCTCTGGATCAACGCCGTCGCTGATATAACCAAAAAAGCTACTCATTGGACGTCCAGGTGTATTGCGAACGACATTGGCATTGACAAAATCGGAGGTCTTCGCTCCATCGTAAATTTGTTGGAAATCTAAGTGTTCCAATCTATTCCTGTTGAAGGAGATGTTGAAGTTGGTACTCCACTTGAATTCATCGCGAAGAATATTCTTACTATTTACATTGACCTCAAATCCTCGGTTACTCATTTCGGCCTCATTACGACGAATAGTATTCGCAAAAGATTGCCCCTCCGGCAAACTGATATAGGTAAGCATATCAGTCGTATACTTATAATAATAATCCAAATTGACTGTCAGTCGCTGTTGGAAAGCCGTAAAGTCTAAACCAATATTGGTTTGGGTCGTCGTTTCCCAAGTCAAATCACGCGTTCTTAAGTTCGCTGGATTCACCGTTGCCAATGCATGTTGTTGATTTTCAAGCCACCATTCGATTCGACGGATATTATATTGCATTAGATAAGAATAATCACCAATCCCGGACTGATTACCTGTTTTTCCCCAGCCACCGCGGATTTTTAAATCATTAATCCAGCTGATATCTTGCATAAACTCTTCGGCCGATAAACGCCATGCTGCTGAGAACGATGGAAAATATTTCCATCTATTTTCCGGGCTTAATTTCGACGAACCATCACCACGGAAATTGGCTGTGATTAAATATTTACCATCGTAATTATATGATAATCGGCTAAAATAGGACATTGTCGCCCAATCGGACGCTCCAGAACCGGTATTATCCCAGGCTATTTTATTGGCTACATTCAGCGTTTGAATGAGATCATTACGGAAGTGTGAGGCATTTATATAGCTGTTTGTATAATCCGAACTAATCCATGAACTACCAACCATCGCTTCTACGTTATGTAGGTTGAATGATTTAGTGTATGTTAATACATTATCGAACGTTAATACAGTATTCATGTTGCGACCATCGAAAGCTAAACCCCGATTCTCCCGACCCCATGCGGTAGAGTAGGGATCTAAGAATTGTGTATTTAACCCATTCCTGCGATCAAGTGCAAAAGAGGTTTTGAATTGCAATTCCGGCATGAATTTCACCAAGGCACTTCCTGCCGCTAATAAACGGTTTTCACGATCTCTATTGTTCTTACTTCTAGCCATATTTTCCAAGGGACTAGTGATATTATTGATCCCGTAGAATTGGTTGAAATATTGGTTTGGAAGATAGGGATCCCAGATTGGCGCATAAGTCGGCGTATTGATTACCGATAAGACCGTACCACCACGGTTTGATCCGAGTCCTTCCGAAACTCCATTACGGTTATTATCGGTGTAGGAGATGTTCGCATTAACCGTTAACCAAGAGCGAATATTGTTTTCAATATTAGCACGGAAGCTATAACGTCTGAAAAAAGCCGTATTCAAAATTCCTTTTTCGTTTAGATAGCCCCCAGATAAGAAGTACTTTAATTTTTCAGTTCCATCCGATACCGATACCTGATAATTTTGCGTCACTCCAGTTCGGAATGCTTCATCAAACCAATTGGTTTGATCTGTCAAATTTGAAGGAAGCTTTACAACCCCTAGTTCATCCATCAATTCTCGGTATTGGGCTGTGTTCAAAGGCTCAATTTTACTGGTGATTTTATTTTGGGTGGCCTGTAAATTTAGGCCAATTTTAGCGTCGCCAGCACGTCCTTTTTTTGTGGTAATTAACACCACTCCGTTCGCTCCCATCGACCCGTAAATCGCAGCAGAAGACGCGTCTTTCAGGATTTGCATATCTATAATATCCGTTGGCGCTAGGAAGTCTATATTATCGACAGGTATACCATCGACAACGTAAGTAGGATTATTACTTCCATTCATGGAAGTGGTACCGCGAATACGAATAGCGGTGCCTCCCCCCGGAGCACCGCTAGGCTGAGTCACTGTAACCCCTGCAGCACGTCCCTGAATCGCTTGCGCTGCATTCACAATTGGACGTTCATTCATATCTTCTAAGGATACCGAAGATATGGCCGTGGTTACATCTTTACGCTTAACTGCCCCGTATCCAATGACTACAACATCTTCTAAAGCGTTCGTCGAAGCTGTTAAGCTAATCGTCATTTCCCCTGATTGTGCGATGACCTCTTTGTTGTCATAGCCGATATATGATACACGTAGTCTTGCGCCATTTGAAACTCCGTTCAATGAGAATCGACCTTCTCCATCAGATGAAGATTTGATCGCTCCGCCAATGACCGAAATCGTTGCCCCAGCGATAGGCTCCTGGGATATTGCATCTATTACTCGTCCCTGAATAGCGGCCCCACTCTGCGCATATGCGAGCGTACCCAGTATCGAGAACAGAAATAAGAATAGACCAAATGTTACTTTTGTAAAAAGCTTCATAGGATGGATAATTGTTTGTGGATTAAAAATAACTTAGGTGAGTTTCCTCCAGAACAAAATTAGGTAGCAATTCGACAAGAATGACTGCCTTTTCACTGCACGCGCGAAAAAAGTAAATAGCCACAAAAACAAAGCGCTTGACTATCAGTTTTTTAAAATAAATAAATGGCTGATAAAAGTAAATCAGTTTTTAGACTAGATGTGGAGATTTCCAATGCTTTTGATGCTTTCTTCGAACGCTTCTTTAGATCCAACGACCTTATTTCTCACTTTTACTCGATAGTTATAAACAGTTCGTAGGGAATATCTAAGGAAACGGGCAATTTTGTTGGAGTCAGAAATTCCAAGACGGATAAGGGCGAAGATTCGCAGTTCAGAGTTGAGCAGTTCGTCCGGTTTTAACACGATGCGTTCGTCTTCTTTAAGAAGCTTGTTAAAGTCTTGGATAAATGTGGGAAAGAGGTTTAGAAAGATAATATCAAAGTTACGATAGAGATCATCGAGTTCAGTCTTAATAAAATTGGGAGATTTCAACTCTTTCGTGAGCTCATCATATTGTTTATTGGAAAGCTTCTTGAGTATTCCCTTTCGGCTAGAATCGAGCTTATCGATGTAGGATGAGCAGAGTTCAAAAAATTGCCCCATATACTCCTCTTTTAAGTGGTTCGCTTCTTGAAGATCCCGATTGGTTGCTAGCAGCTGGTCATTCAGAAGGAACAGCTCTACATTCAATTTTTTCAAATCCCGACGTACAACCTTTAGATGCTTCATTTGTTGATAAACAACCACTAATACTATAAAGAGCAACACGGAAAGTACACTGATCACATACAGTAGCCCCTCTAATTGATTTTTACGCTGCAACTCCTTTTCTTGAAATGCCGAATTGATAATTGGATAAAAGGCTGAATTCTCCACGGTACGGAATCGAACATTACAAAAGATGGCATCTTCGACCGCTTTCTGGATAAAGATATAAGCCATATCGATGTTATCTCTTTCAAAATAAGCTAAAGCAAGGCTCTGCAAAGAAGCATTATCGCGAATCGTATTTTTGATATCCGTCAGCGCCGACAATCCGAAATAATAGATTTGACCATCGATATGGTTTCGCTGTTTGTAGATCAAACCTATTAGATACGCCACTACCGCACGCTCTCGATTTGTCTCATCCAACTCCGACAAGAGCTGCCGCAGCTGGGTCTCTGCCGAAGCAACATTGTTTCCAAACAAATGCTTCGTCGCAATGGCTAAGCGGTATTCATAAGAATCTCTTGGTAGTATATGAAGCAATGAATCTCTGTATCGATCACTCGCCATGAAGTAATCGTGGAAGTTCGTACTTTGACCATAATGCGAATAGAAATCAGAATAGGTTCGATAATAATCGCCCAATAAATTAGTCGATAATTTATTACGCGGAATATTTTGTAGAATCTCATTCGATTCAATAAAGCGACCTGCGTAAGAATAAAGGCCTGCTAGCTGAATCGACGATTCCAATTGTAGCTCCATGTCCTGTAGACTTTTTGCTAATTGTTGATTGGCAGAAACGTATTGTATGGCGGAATCAATTTGATACGAATGATAAGCATAAAATAAATCAGTTTGAACCTTGTAGCGTTCCTGATCATTACCGGCTTGTCTTAGCTTGGTTTTTAGCTGGTTGAGTTGCTCCACTTTTGCTCGATCGAAAGCCGTTTTACGACTCAACGTTTTCTTTAATTCTCGCTCTATTGAATCCAGTGGAAATTTTTCGTTTTTTACCTGTGAAAAAACACAGGCATAGGACATCACTATCAAAAGACAGTTAAGCACCACCAGGACACTTATTTTATGAAGCTTACTTCTCATCATCCGTATCCCACCAATCATTCTTGAGATCGTCAATCTCTCGACGGTCTCGCTTCGTTGGTCTTCCTGTTCCGCGATCTCGCTTTAAGATAGGCGCGTGGAAAGTTGACTTGAAAGCATAGGTCTCTTCTACTGGGGTTCGATCTTCATAGAATTGCACTGCGGTTTTTGCATCTACGCGACGCTCTAATAGGCCGGTCACAAAGATCACTTTACGCTCAATTCCTTTTTGTATCTGATAGGTTTCCCCAATTTTGGCCACATAGGAAGGCTTCACATTCTGTCCATTAAGCTTGACCCGGCCGGCTTTACATGCCTCCGTAGCTAAACTGCGTGTCTTAAAAATACGAATCGCCCATAAATATTTATCGATCCTTAATTTCTCTGCTTCTGCCATTTAACAAAAATATACATATCTTCTTAATTTTAGCCAATTTTGACCTACATCTCGGCAAAAATCTCCATATTTGTGATTAACAAAATTTAGTTTAAAATACATATGATCGATTGCACAATCCTTAAAAAACTTGTTGAAGAAGCTTGGGAAAACAGACAATTATTAGAATATAAA